>JAJUIT010000144.1 GCA_029267465.1 Synergistaceae bacterium | reverse complement strand
GGTTCAGCCATGGCATCGCCCCGACCCGGGTTTCTCCCGGCCGGCCGGCCCCGCCTTCAGGGCCCCAGGCCCTTCCATGGGCCAGGGCGGGGTGAACGGCTCCAATCACCAGGGCACAGGCAACCGCGAAAAACAGGATTCCTCTTTTTCCGTTCATGGGATCGACCTCCTTGATGGTTTTCCGTGAATCGTCTGCGGCTTATCGTACCCGCCTCCTTGTAAAGGTGCGGTAAAGGGGGGTATGGAAAGGTTAAGAAGCCTGAAGTTCGAAAAAAACTTGACAGGGAGTCTGCCGGTCATTAAACTGACCGTCAGTCATCATTTGGAATGGTGGTCAGTTTCTGGGCAAAGAGGGGGCTCGCATGCCAAAACTTTCGGAAGAGAAAAAGGCGGTACTGGGGTCGATGACCCGGGAGGCCCTGTACGAGGCGGCGGTCGGGATCCTGCAGGAGGAAGGCTGGCAGGGGCTGACGATCGAGCGGCTGGCCGGCGCGGCGGGGGTGGCGAAAGGGACGGTTTACAACTACTTCAGGGATAAGAAGGAGATCGTCTACTTCGTCGCCGAGCGCAGCCTGGAGGAGGTCAAGGAGAAGGTCCTGGCCACCGACATTTCGGCCGGGGACCCGGTTCGACTGCTCGACGAGCTCCTCGAAACCCTGCTCCGGCACGTGTTCGAGAAGAGAAGGACCCTCTCCGCGATGGTCCGGATGATCGTCGAGGACGCGGAGATGAGGACGATGCCCTGTGATTTCAAAAACCACACCGCCCGGGAAATCCGGGAGAAGATGGTCGAGCTGTTCCGCCGGGGGGCCGCGGAGGGGGTCTTCCCGCCGATGGACCCGGTGCTGATGGACGCGGTGCTCCACTCGACCCTTCACGGGGTCATCCATGAATTCATCGCTCACGAGGAGCAGGTGCGGGATGTGGACGAGGTGATCGCCGCCGTCAAAAACCTGATCCTGTACGGGTTCTGCGGAAAGGAGCCGAAAAACCCATGAAGATCACCGAGGTCTCACTGCGCCGGCCCGTAACGGTGCTCATCCTGACCGCCTCCCTGTTGCTCTTTGGCCTCCTGGCCCTGAAGAACATGGGCGTTCAGCGCATCCCCGACGTGGATTTCCCGGTCGTGACCGTCACCACCACCATGCGGGGAGCCAGCGCCACGGTCATGGACCACGACGTGGCGGACGTCATCGAGGAGAAGCTGAGCAACATCTCGGGAATCGAGGACATGTCTTCCAGCAGCTACGAGGGGCGAACGGTGACCGTCGTGCAGTTCTCGCTGGACAAGGACGTGGATGCCGCCGCAGCGGACGTGCGGGACAAGGTGAGTCTTGCCGCCGCGGACCTGCCCAGCGAGGCGGACACGCCCATCGTCGAGAAGTTCACGGTGGGGGACCAGGCCATCGTCACGCTGGCCGTCGTTGGGCCGGCTTCCTACCGGGAGAAAGTCTATTTCGCCGACAAGATCGCCAAGCCGAAGCTTCAGTCCGTGGACGGGGTGGGCAACGTCGACACGCCCGGCCTCCGGGAACGGGAGATCCGGGTCTGGCTCGATCCTTCCCGCCTGGAAGCCCGTGGGCTCACGGTGAAGGACGTTTCGGACGCCATCAAGAACAAGCACGTGGAGCTCCCGGCGGGAAGCATCCAGAACGGCCAGCGGAAAGTCGAGCTGCGGCTGACCGGGGAGTACGATTCCGTCGAGAGCCTCGGGAGCCTTCCGGTCGCGGTGAAGGATGGAGCCGTGGTCCGGCTTTCCGACGTGGCCCGCGTGGAAGACGGCTTCGAGGAGAGAACGAGCTCGGCGACCTACAACGGGAAGGAGACCATCCTCCTGGCGGTCAGGAAGCAGCGCGGCGCGAACGAAGTCCAGGTTGCCGACAACGTCATGAAGATGGCCGAGGACCTCCGGAGGCAGGCCCCGAAGGGGATCTCCCTTGAAGTGGTGGGAAACAGCGCCGATTTCGTCCGGCGCTCCATGAAGGGCGTGGCTTCCAACGTGATGCAGGCGATCCTCCTTTGCTCCCTGGTCATGCTCTTTTTCCTCCGGACGTTCCGGGCGACCTTCGTGGCGGTCATCACGATCCCCGTCTGCCTCGTCGGGAGTTTCCTGCTCCTCAAGGGGCTCGGGCTGTCCATCAACAACCTCACCATGATGGGGATTTCCCTGGCGGTGGGCATGGTCGTCGACGCCACCACGGTGGTTCTCGAGAACATCCACCGGCACATGGAAAACGGCCTGCCGGCCATGGCGGCCAGCTCGAGGGGAACGACAGAGGTTGCCTTCTCCGTCCTCGGAGGCGCCACGACGACGATGGCCGTGTTTGCCCCGGTGGCCTTCATGGGCGGGATCATCGGGCGCTTCTTCTATTCCTTTGGCATCACGGTGGTCTGCACCATCGCGCTGTCCCTGATCCTTTCCCTCAGCCTGACGCCGTTCCTCTGCTCCCGCCTGCTTCAGAAGGACCACCCGGGACGCATTGCCCAGACGATCGAGCGGTTCCTGGAGGACGTCGAACGGACGTACCGGGCCATCCTGGGGAAAGCCGTCCGTTTTCGCTGGGTCACGCTGGGCGCGGCTTTCGGGCTTTTCCTCCTGGGACTGGTGATGGCAGGCCAGATCGGCAAGGGGTTCTTCCCCTCGGACGACCAGGGGACGTTCAGCATCAGCGTCGAGCTCCCGGCCGGAACCGCCCTGGAAGCCACGGAGAGGACCCTGCTGAAGATGGACGAGATCGTCCGAAAAGATCCCTCGGTCGAATTCACCTATTCCCAGATCGGCACGGGCATGGGACAGGAAGAGAACAAGGGAACGCTGTACGTGGACCTGGTGCCGAAAAGCCGGCGCCCGGACGTCAAAAGCGTGATGAACCGGCTTCGGCACGAGTTGTCTGGCTTCCGCGAGGCCCAGCTCAACTTCGCCACCTGGGGGGCCGCCGACCTGGACATGACCCTGGTGGGAGGCACACCCGAACGGCTCGTGGCCATCAGTGAAAAGGTCATCGCCGACCTGAAGCGGGACGGCCGGCTGACCGACATCAACACCGACGTCCGGCTGAACAAGCCCCAGCTGAACCTGGGCCTGAACCGTGGCCGGACGGACGACATGAACCTGAACGTCCGGGACCTTTCGACGGAAGTGCAGGCCTATTTCGGAGGGACTAAGGCAGGGGTGTTCAAGGATGGAGGGTACCGGTACGATATCCGGCTGATGGCCGAGCCCGGCCTGCGTTCATCCGTTCCCAGCGTGGAACAGGTGGCGGTGAAGAACGGCTCGGGAACGATCGTCCGGGTCCCCGGCCTGGTCAATGTGACGGAGACGCTGGCCCCGAACGTCGTGAAGAGGTACAACCGGCAGCCGTCGCTGGGACTTTCGGCCAACGTGGTGAAGGGGTTCTCCACCGGGGAGGCCATGACCCTGGTCCGTGAGACCGTCCAGAAGCACCTGCCCGCGGACGGAAGCATCAAGGTCCTGGCGACGGGGCGCTCCAAGACACAGGAACAGGATTTCCGCCGGCTTTTCTTGGCCCTGGCGGTGGCCATCGCCCTGGTCTACATGGTCATGGCCATCCAGTTCGAATCGTTCCTCCATCCCTTCACGGTCATGTTCTCGCTGCCGCTCTTGACGCCGGGGGCCTTCGGCCTGCTTTTCCTGGCCGGGAACAACCTCGACCTGATGAGCTTCATGGGCCTGATCCTGCTGGTGGGGATCGTGGTGAACAACGCGATCATCCTGGTGGACTTCATCAACCAGCAGCGTGAAGCGGGGGTGGAAAAGGTGCAGGCCGTCCTGAACGCCGGTCCCCTCCGGCTTCGCGCGATCCTCATGACCGCCGTTTCGACCATGGTGGGCTCTCTGCCGGTGGCCCTGAAGCTGAGCGAGGGGGCCGAGTTCCGGCAGCCGATGGCGGTGGCGGTCGTGGGAGGGCTTTTCACCTCCACCTTCCTGACCCTGCTCGTGATCCCGGTGATCTACCTGGTGCTGGATGACGCGAAGGAAAGAACGAAGGTGGTCTTAAGGTGGTTCCGTTCAAAAAGGAAGCGGCACGGCCTGGCCGTCGCCCTGCAGAT
>JAJUIT010000111.1 GCA_029267465.1 Synergistaceae bacterium | reverse complement strand
CGAGGACGGCGAAGCCGCGAAGGAAGTCCTGGTCCTCGAAGACCGTGTCGATGCCCTGGAAAAGGAATTGAGGAAAAAACACATTGAACGGCTGAATACCGGGGCCTGCCAGCCCAGCGCGGGAGTGGTCTTTATCGACATTCTGAGCAACCTGGAGCGAATCGCGGACCACGGGAACAATCTTGCCCTGATGGTTCTGGATGTCATCAAGATGGACATGGAGGGAAAACGGGCCCATGACGTTAAAGCTGCCGTTGCTGGGAATCCTTCAGGGGTTGACTGAGTTCCTGCCTGTAAGCAGCTCTGGGCATCTGGCGATTCTCCAGAACCTAATGGGATTTGAAAATCCCCCTTTTGCCTATGATCTTGTCCTTCATGGGGCAACTCTTTTGGCAACGCTGCTGTTTTTCAGGAAAGTGTGGCTGGGAGTGTTGCTGGATTGGCTGGAAGGGTGGAGATTCCCGCCGGAAAAACGGTCTTCGGGGTGGAAAATCGGCTGGGCGGTTCTCGGCGGAACGGTAGTTACTGCAAGCGTCGGGTTTCCGCTGAAGGGAGCAGTTGAATCGGCGATGGGGTCGCTCTCTCTGGTCGGCGTTCTTCTTCTCGTCAACGCCGGGATCCTTTTTCTCGCCGGGAAAATGGCCGGCCGTTCAAAAGGGAAAGGCGTCAACCTGCCGATCGGTCTGGGAGTCGGTTTTGTCCAAGGGTTAGCGGTTTTTCCGGGCATCTCCCGTTCCGGGTCAACGATCTGCTCGGGGTTGTTCCTCGGCCTTTCACCCGAGGCGGCATTCGACTTTTCCTTCTTGATGTCTCTCCCGTCGGTCACGGGAGCGATCCTGCTGGAAGCACTCGATGCGGGAGGCCTGAAGGCCTTTGTTCGTAGTTTGCCGCAAGGCTGGTGGATCGGCGCTGGGGCGGCTTTTCTGTCAGGGCTTTGCGCTCTGTCGATCCTGAGAAGGGTTGTCATCAAGGGGCGCTGGAACCTTTTTGCCTGGTATACAGCGGGTGTTGGGCTTCTGGCAGTGCTTGCCGGATTGTGTGGGAGGGGTTGAAGCATGGCGATGGGGAAAAGCCCTGGATCCAGATGGTCGATCCTGGTCCTTGCGATCCTTCTGGGAACGATGCTGGGGGTCTACCTCCAGGGGGTGGACGCGACTCGGCCTCTTTTCAGGGATGTGACGCGTGCTGGATTTGACCTTCACGAAATCGATCTGATTTTTGGAACCGTCGGCCTGAAACTCTTCTTAAGATTAAACCTGGGATCCCTGCTCGGTGGATTGTTTGGCCTTTGGATCATCCGCTGAACAAAAGAAGGGCTGATGAAATGAATTCTTTGATCCTTGCTTCAAAAAGCCCTCGGAGGAAGACCCTGCTCTCCGCTTTGGGCTGGAAGTTCCGGATTGTCGACCCCAAAGTGGTCGAGTTTTATTTGCCAGGAGAACCCCCGGAAAAAACCTGCAGGAGGCTCGCGATCGAGAAGGCCAGGGCGGTTTCACAAAGGTTTCCGGAGAGCTTCGTCATCGGTGCCGATACGATCGTTGTGCATGAGGGGAAAATCCTCGGGAAGCCCAAAGATGATACGGAAGCCACCGAGATGATCCGCACTCTTTCAGGAAGTTCGCATGAGGTGATCACCGGAATCGCCCTCCGGAAAGGGGAGGGCTGCCTGGACGATATCGAGGTGACTCGCGTTACCTTCCGCCCCCTTTCCGAGGCGGAGATCGAGGCATACGTGGCAACGGGGGAAGGTCGGGACAAGGCAGGTGGCTATGCGATCCAGGGCCGGGGAGCTCTGCTCGTTTCCGGCATTTCCGGATGCTATTTCAATGTCGTGGGGCTTCCCCTGCACAGGCTGAGCCTCTTGCTGGAACGATTCGGGGTCCCCCTCGCCCGTCAATGGGAGGCATATCAATGAAGTTAAATCGAAAAGGAGTGCACCTTTTCTTCCTGGTGGGGATCTTGTCCCTGTCCGCCCTGGGACTGGCGCCAAGGTGGAAGGCCGAACTGTCTCACCGGACTTTCGCCATGGTTATCGAAAGTACGGAAATCCAGAGCCTGTCGAGACAGGAAGGGCTGCCGGTGGAGTCCCTGCTTAAGGAAATGAAAGGACAAAAGCTAGAAGGAGTCGCGGTCAATGAACTGACGGGACTCGAACTGATTGAAGGCCAATCGGGTTTCCTTTTCGGGCCGGTTGCGAAAATTCCTGAGGCCAGAGCCCTTTTCCCGCGTGTTTCAGGAGACCTTGCGCTCATTTCCTTTTCTCGGGAACGTCCCTGGTCCGACGAAGCCCTGGCCTATCTGAAGGCAAAATTCCCAGGCCTTAAGGTGGCTTCGGCGTCCAGCATGGAATATGTTCTCCTGCCTCGTTCCGCGTATGAACTGGAAAAGGCGGGGGTCATCCCGGACTTCGAAGGACTGGAGCTGGCTCGAAGGGGAGCTCTTCCGGTCCTCTACAGGCCGGTCCCATGTCCGGGTGCGGGAGGGGATCGCGTCGTCGCGTCGTTGGAGACCCTGGTAAAACGGAGGCCCGAAATTCGGGGGATCCTGCCGCAGGGGCTTTTTGTCCCGGGTGCGCCCGACATCGACCGGTTCGGGAAATGGATCCGGGAAAAGGGGCTTTTCCTGGCTCAGGCTGAATTTAGCCGGCAGCATGGGGCGGAAATCCTGAACCGGTTTTCCTACCCGGCCCTGGTCCCTCTCCATAGCGTGACTACGGATGAGATCCTAGTAAAGCGTATTTCCCGGGACGCAATCGTTGAAAGGATGATCCGTGCGTTTGTGGAGCGATCGGTCCCGCTGCTGCTTATCCGTTCTTACGAAATCGAAACGGGGGGCCGGTACGCAGCGGTCTTGTCCGATATGGGAAGGATTCGAACGGATCTGGAAAGAAGGGGGTATCAAAGCGGCTGGCCCGAACCCATCGGGGACTGGCCGAGAAGCCGGGCTGGGGCTGTTGCTTTTGGGCTGACGCTGGCTTTGCTCTGTTTACGCCTATTTTTGAGGTTTTCCGGGAGAATCGATGGACCTGCAGGGTGGCCGGAGGTCGCTTGGATCCTGACCGGCGGGCTTACCCTGGCGTTTCTGATGCTTCACCTGCCGCTTGTGGCGAAGCTTACCGGGGCTTTCGGCAGCGCCTTTTTGGCAACGGAAGTCTGTCTCTGGGCCCTTGGGGAATTTCGCAAACCCGCTTTCGGACTGTTCTCTGCGCTCTTGCTGACGATCACGGGAGGGCTTGCTCTAGCATCCTTTTTCAGTACCCCGTTGACGATGCTCCGGATCCAGCCCTTTTCGGGAGTGAAACTCACCTTGCTTCTGCCGCCGCTATTGGTCCTTGCCCATGACTTTTGTTCCGGGATTTCCCCCGAAAGCGCCAGGAAGTTGATCGCCCGGCCGATGATCTGGCTGGAGTTCCTCCTGGTTTGCCTGATTCTCCTGGCGGCTGGTGTGTTGGCGCTTCGAAGCGACAATACAGCCTTCGTTGGAGGCTGGGAGAGAACTCTGCGGGATTTGCTGGAAAGGGCATTGGTTGCCCGTCCAAGGACCAAGGAATTGTTTATCGGGTACCCCGCCTTGATTCTCTGGTACGCCATGGCTCGCGCCAACTGGGGACGGCCCGCCTGGATCCTGCCGCGTGTCGCGGCCTCGATCGGTTTTGCCTCAGCCGTAAATAGCTTCTGTCATTTTCACACGCGTCTGCCGTTTATCCTTTTTCGGGTATTCAATGGCTGGTGGGCGGGGATCGCCATGGGATTGGTCCTGGTCGGCGTCCTGAGGTTTGCGGTATTTCCCCTGGTGTTCAAGTGGAGGTCGGTTCATTGGACTTAGTGCGCCGTTTCGAGGTGGCTCTCTGTGGCTATTATGGTTTCGGAAACCTGGGAGACGAGCTCCTTGCCCGGGCTGCCGTGCGGCTTCTTGAGCAATGCGGGGTTCCAAGGCAGAGGATCGTCGTCCTTTCCAACGATGTCGCAGAAACGGAACGTTTTCTGGGAACGGCTTCCGTGAACCGGTGGAACCTGAGAGCGGTGTTTTCAGTCCTGAGGGAAAGCCGGACGCTTCTTCTAGGGGGCGGCGGACTTTTCCAGGATACCACGAGCGCGCGGTCGCCGATTTATTATTGGAGTCTCGTGAGGATGGCAAAACTTGTGAACTGTATCCCCTGGTGCTTCGGCCAATCCGTCGGTCCCCTGAACGGAAAACTTTCTCGGATCCTCGCAAGGGACGCTCTCACGCTTTGCAAGAAAAGAGGAGTCCGTGACCGCTTTTCTCTCGAGGAATTGAAGAACTGGGGGTTGGATGCATTCCTGTCTCCGGATCTGGTATTCGGAATGGAGCCTTTCCCGATCGCCCGGAGCACGGGAGGCACACGAATGATCCTGAACATCCGGCCGTGGAGAAACGGGCTCCCCGAGCGGCTCGCGGAAAACGCACAAGAATATGCAAGAGCGCTCGGCCTGTCAATTCGAGGCATCTCCCTGTCGGATGAGGATACAAAGACAATGGAGGACCTTGACCGCCGTGGGTTGCTGGAGCTTGAAGGGATCGATCGATGGGATTCGAAAAGGCTGGATTCCATCGCCGTTCCGGAAGGAAGCAGGAAAGCCGTTGGAATGAGGCTTCATTTCTGCATTCTGTCAGCGATGGCGGGGATTCCTCTGCTGGCGGTCCCCTACGATCCAAAAGTGCTCGGGTTTGCCGAAATCCTGGGGATACCGACCTGGAAACCAGGAATGCCGTTTGCGGTTCCTGCCGAAAATTCTCTTTTAGGAATCGCCGTCCTGCGTGAAGAGGTCGCCAGAATTTTCCGGGAAACCTATCAAAGCCTCGGGGAGAGATGATGCGGATGGATCGGAACCAGATCCTGGAATTGAAGAAGACGGCCATCGAAGTGCGCAAGGACGTGGTGCGAATGACCGGGT
This sequence comes from Synergistaceae bacterium, assembly GCA_029267465.1. Taxonomy (GTDB): domain Bacteria; phylum Synergistota; class Synergistia; order Synergistales; family 79-D21; genus 79-D21. Next base: position 1,454 of record JAJUIT010000111.1, on the reverse strand, counting down.
TGAGCCGGGCGTCCAATCTAGGTGTTTCTCTGGCAGTGGTGGATGTCTTGACCGTGTTGTATTTTTACAGTCTGTCGCTGAACCCGGACGATCCCAAGTGGCCGGAACGGGACCGGCTGATCCTGGGAAAATCGGACGCGGCGCCCGCGCTTTATGCCATCCTTGCGCGGAAGGGCTTCTTTGACCGGGAAGAGCTTTGGAGCTACCGGAGGCTGGGAGCGATGCTGCAAGGGACTCTTGATCCCAGGAGAACGCCGGGGGTCGAGGCTCCCGGGAGCGGTCCTGGCCTTTGCCTGGGGATTGCGAACGGGGTAGCAGCGGCCTGCCGGGCGGATCATATTCAGGCCAGGGTTTTCTGCTTCATCGGGGACGATGAGCTTCGTGAAGGCTCGATCTGGGAGTCCGTTCAAACGGCCTCGACCCTTCGCCTTGGAAACCTGACGGCGGTTGCGGAAGTTTACGACCGGGAACCCGAAGAGGGAGAGGACGACCTTGGGTTTCCGAAAAAGGCCGCTTTGCGCTTTGAAGCCTTTGGCTGGAAAACCGTCGTTTGCGACGGCCACAATGTTGAGTCCCTGGCGGAGGCCTTTTCCCTGTGCGGGCTGCAGAAGGAAACCCCCTTGGCCGTCATCGCGAAAACCCGCTGGGGAAAAGGGATCTCTTCCCTGGAGAAAAAAAATTACCAGGCCCCGATCGCCCCAAACCGGGAACGGGTGGAGAATGCACTGCTTGAGCTTGAAAAAGAAGGGAAACGTCTCGCGGAGGAAAAACAAGGATGAACGAAGAAAAAGTGCAGCCTGGCATGGAAGAAACCGTTCTTGAAGTCATCCGGGAACAGGCAACGCTGGATTCTTCCCTTTTCCTCCTGTCGACGGGGAGCGAAAGAGAAGTTTTTCTGGAAACTTTTGCCCAGAATCACCCGGATCAATTTCTTGCGCCAGGCTTATCTGCAAAGGACACGGTGCTTCTGGCAGTGGGCCTGGCTCTCTCAGGAAGGAGGGTGCTGATCCATTCCCGCTCCCCCCTGCTCGTGTTTCAGGCATACGACGCGATTCGGTCGGCGATCGCGATTCCGTCTCTGCCGGTTGGTTTTCTTCTGACTCGCGCGGGCTTTACGGGAGGAGAGGATGGGACCCTGTCCCAGGTTCTTGAAGATCTTGCCTTCTTGCGGGCCCTCCCGAACGTTTCGGTCCTGGTGCCCGCGGACAGTCCTTCGGCCGGACAGCTTCTCAGGGAAGCCGTCCGGGGAAGCGGGCCGTTTTTTTTCCGCCTTTGCCAGACTCCGCTGCCGGTCCTTCAAAGGCACGACAGCGCCGTCTGCCAGCCGGGAGGTGCGTCGATCCTGCGGGAAGGTGACGGGGTCACCCTCTGTGCCTGTGGTACGATGGTGCACGAAGCCCTAAAGGCATCCACGATCCTCTCCCAGCAGGGGATTGAAGCGGAAGTGATCGACT
>JAJUIT010000027.1 GCA_029267465.1 Synergistaceae bacterium | reverse complement strand
GTTCACCGACACGATCGTGATCTGTTCCCTGACCGCCCTGGCGATCCTGACGAGCGGCGTGCTCACTGGACAGCCGGAGCTGACGGGTGCGAAGCTGTCCCTCTCCGCCTTCCAGACCGTTCTCGGAGGCATGGGCACCATGATCCTGTCGGTGGGATTGGCCCTGTTCGCCTTCTCGACGATCCTGGGATGGTACTGGTACGGCGAAACGGCAGCGGTCTACGTGTTCGGAGTGAAATTCATCCCTGTGATGAAGGTCCTGTGGATTATCTTCGTGCTTCTAGGTGCTTCCGGGGAAGCCCTTGGCGGTGGAGCCGGGTTCCTGACGAACCTCTGGGACCTTGCCGATACCCTGAACGGCTTGATGGCTGTCCCCAACCTGATCGCCCTGCTGCTTCTTTCCGGGACCCTGCGGAAACTGGTGAAGGATTTCGACGAAAAGCGCCGTTCCGGAGCGCTGAAAGTCTAGGAAGCGATCTTCCCGGGCCGAAATCGGCCCAAGCCCGGCGGGGCAGGTTGAACCTGCCCCGCCTTCCTCGTGAGGAGGCGAAAGTTAGTGCAATTCCGACCAACACGCATGGAAGTTTCGCTGGAAAACCTGAAATCGAATTTTGCTGCCGTACGGGAATGGGTCGGCCCGAAGGTGCAGCCAATCGCGGTTGTGAAGGCGAATGGATACGGAACCGGGATGATTCAGGCCGCAACGGCTTTTCGTGAGGCCGGAGCCCAGCGGTTCGCTGTGGCGATTCCCGAAGAGGCCCTGGAGCTTAGGGAAAATGGTTTTGGTGAACCGATCCTTGTTCTGGGAGCCTCGACGCCCTGTTCCGCCCTTGAACTGGTTTGGCAGGATATCGCCGCTGCCTGCACGGACCTCGACTTCGCCCGGGCGATGAGTGACGCTGCCGTCCGGCAGGGCAAGCCAGCCCGGATTCATTTGAAAATCGACACCGGGATGGGACGGATCGGCTTTCTACCGGACCAACTGCCTTCCGCCCTGAACGAAATCCTGCTTCTTCCCGGCCTGGAAATCGAAGGCGTCTTTACCCATTTCGCGACGGCGGACGAAATCAACCTTGACTATACGCGGTGGCAATTCCGCCGCTTCGGAGATGTTCTCGAGCTTCTGCGGTCCCGAAACGTCGGAGTCCGGATTCGGCACGTCTGCAACAGCGCCGCGACCCTGTCTCTCCCGGAAATGCATCTTGACGCGGTCCGCCCCGGCGTGATCCTTTACGGCATGTGGCCTTCCGCCGTTGTCCGAAAAAGCGTCGAGCTGAAACCGGTGTTCGAGGTGAAGACGGCGATCGCCTGTCTGAGAACGCTTCCGGCGGGAAGCGGGGTCAGTTATGGGCTCCGGTATATGACCCGCGGGGAGGAGCGAATCGCGGCCCTGCCTCTTGGATACAACGACGGCTGGACCCGCTTGCTGAACTTCAAGGCCGAAGTCCTCGTCCGGGGGCGCAGAGCGCCGGTTGTCGGAAGCATCTGCATGGATCAGTGCATGATCAACGTCAACCACATCCCGGAGGCCCAGGTGGGGGACGAGGTCGTTCTAATCGGCTCGCAGGGTGCCGAGACGATCACTGTCGATGAAGTCGCGGCGCGGCTTGGCACCATCAACTACGAAATCCCGGGGATGTTCTCAAGAAGAGTCCCACGGGTCTACATTTAGTCTTTGACCGAAGAAAAGACTGAAGCAAAGACAGAAGGAGCGTGTTGAAGGATGAGATTCTCCAAACGGATCACCGGAATGCAGGCTTCTCCCATCAGGAAGCTTGTTCCCTACGCGAATGAAGCAAAGGCAAAGGGGAAAAAGGTCTACCACCTGAATATCGGTCAGCCCGATATCGTCACCCCTGCCGGTTTCTTCGAAGCCATCCGGAACTTCAGGGAGGATGTCCTGGCCTATTCCACCTCTGCGGGGAGCAACGAGCTGATCGACGCCATCCGAAAGTACTACCAGGGGTACGGGATTGAATACGGCCGCGAGCACATTATCATCACCAACGGTGGCAGCGAAGCCCTGATGTTCGCCATGATCGCCCTCTGCGATCCAGGGGATGAAATCCTTGTCCCGGAGCCCTTTTATACCAACTACAATGGTTTCGGCCAGGCGGTGAACGTGGTCATCAGACCGATCACGACCCTGGCGGAGTGCGGTTTCCACCTACCCGCGGTGGGGGAGATCGAAAAACTGGTGACCCCCGCCACAAGGGCGATTCTCATTTCGAACCCGGGAAACCCGACCGGGGTTGTCTACACCGACCAGGAAATCGCGATGCTGGCGGAAATCGCCAGGAAACACGATCTTTTCATCATCTCCGACGAGGTTTACCGGGAGTTCGTCTACGACGGCCTGAAGTACACGAGCTTCGGGACGATCAAGGAAATTGAGGATCGTGTGATCCTGGTCGATTCCGTCTCGAAGCGCTACAGCGCTTGTGGGGCCAGGATCGGCTGCATTTCCTCGAAGAACGCGGAACTCATGGCTCAGGTCATGAAGCTTGCTCAGGGCAGGCTTTGCGTTCCGACTCTGGAACAGGTCGGAGCCGCGGAACTTTACAAGACCCCCATGTCCTACCTGAAGGAAGTCAACGAAGAATACACGAGGCGGAGGAACATCCTCTACAAGGCCCTGAAGGGAATGCCCGGTGTGATCTGCGAGGAACCCAAGGGAGCATTCTACGTGGTGGTGAAGCTTCCTGTAGATAACGCCGAAAAATTCGTCATCTGGATGCTGAAGGATTTCGACGTGGACGGGGAAACCGTCATGATGGCCCCGGCGGAGGGTTTTTATGCGACTCCTGGCCTGGGGCGGGACGAGGTTCGGCTTGCCTATGTCCTGAAGGAGAAGGACCTCGCCCGCGCGATGGACATCCTGAAGGCCGGCCTGGAAGCGTATCCCGGACGCGTGGAGGCAGTATCCGTTTCCGCCTGAAAAGAAACAACAGCTACCGCAGGGCTCCCCGACGCCATTGAAGGGCGGAAGGGAGCCCTTTGCAATTTCAAGGGAAGGCAGGTCGACTCTTGATGCTGATCGTCAAAGAGGCATACGCGCGGGATGCAGATCGGGGGATCGCCAGGATCGATCCGAAGGACATGGCTTTTTACGGGTTGGCCGAAGGCGATCTGGCTCTGATCGAGGGGGAACGTCCGTATCCGGTCCGTATCTTGCCTTGCGAGGTGGATGACCGGGGGAAATCACTGATCCTGGTCGACCGGCTAACACGGGAGAACCTTGGCGTTGCCATCGGCGACAAGGTTGACTTGCTGCCGGCAAAATGGGAAAGGGCCGTCGAAGTGAGCCTTTCGCAGGGGGCGGGAGAACCGGTATCGGCCGTCCCGGGGGGGACCGCTCTTCTGGCTTCCCTCCTATGTGGAAAAGTCCTTCTTCGTGGCGGGAAAATCCGTGGAGCGATCCTTGGAAACAGTCCCTGTGAATTCCTCGTCAAAAAAACGAGACCGGAAGGAATCGTCCTGGTTGACGAAAAAACGGAAATCAAGGTGGAAAAAGAGACCGGCGCTTCCGAAAAGGAGGGTGTCCCCAAAAGCCGGATTTCCTATGAGGATATCGGGGGATTGGGCCCGCAGATCCGAAGAATCCGGGAAATGGTCGAGATTCCTTTGAGGTTCCCGGAAGTCTTCCGGAAACTCGGGATCGAGCCTCCAAAGGGAATCCTCCTTTTCGGCCCGCCCGGATCGGGAAAAACCGCGCTGGCCCGAGCGGTAGCGAACGAGTCGAATATCTTTTTTTCCTCGATCTCGGGGCCCGAAATCATCGGGAAATATTACGGGGAAAGCGAAGCGAGGCTCAGGGCGGTTTTTGAAGAGGCGGGTCGAAATGCGCCTGCCGTTCTTTTTATTGATGAGATCGACGCCATCGCCCCGAAAAGGGAGGAAATGGGAGGCGAAAAACAGGTTGAAAGAAGGGTGGTCGCCCAGCTCTTGGCCCTGATGGACGGGCTTGAATCCAGAGGAAAGGTTATCGTCATGGCGGCCACCAATATTCCAAACGCTTTGGATCCGGCCCTGAGAAGACCCGGAAGATTTGACCGGGAGATCGCCATCCCTGTCCCAAATCGCCAGGGGCGGCTGGAGATCCTGCAGATCCACACGCGGGGGATGCCCCTTTCCGATGATGTCGATTTGGAGGCACTGGCGAACAGGACTCATGGGTTTGTCGGGGCGGACCTGGAAGCCCTCGCCAAAGAAGCGGCAATGAGCGCTCTTCGCAGGTTTCTTCCGTTCTTCGAGCTCCACCGGGGCGAGCAGGGGAGCAACCTCCTTGAGCAATTGCGAGTGACTTTTTCCGATTTCGAGGAAGCCCTAAAGGAAGTCGAGCCCTCGGCTCTTAGAGAAGTGTTTCTCGACGTCCCCGAAGTTGGATGGGAGGATATCGGCGGGTTCGAAAACGTCAAGGAGGCCCTTCGACAGGCGGTTGAATGGCCCCTTCTCAATGAAGAGCTTTTCCGGCAGCTCGACGCGCGCCCCCCGAGAGGCATCCTGATCCATGGTCGCGGGGGTTCTGGAAAAAGCCTGCTGGTGAAGGCTCTTGCCAGGGAGACGGCCCTGAACTTCATCTTCGTGCAGGGACCGGCGTTGTTGTCACGGTACATCGGGGAGGGAGAAAAGGCGCTGCGCCATGCGTTCCACGTGGCAAGACAGTCCGCTCCCTCCATTCTTTGCCTGGATGGGATCGATCCGCTTTTCCCGGCCCAGGAAGGAGTGGAGCGAAATCCCGTTTCGGAAAGGCTGATCGCCCAGTTTTGTGCCGAAATGAACGGTATCGCCGACATGCGGGGAGTTTCGGTCATCGGAACGGCATTGGACCCGAAGGGCCTCGATCCAAGGGTGAGGGGGGCCGGGCGTTTTGAAATTGAAATCGGCCTTATGGACCCCAACGAGACGGAACGGCTGGAGATCCTCCTTGTCCAGACAAGGAAAAAGCCGCTCTCGGCCGAAGTGAACCTCACTGGTCTTGCTCGTGAAACCGGGGGGATGAACGGCGCCGAGCTGGAAAACCTCTGCAGGGGAGCGGCCGAAGAGGCCATGAAAGAATATCTCGGGAAAACGCCCAAAGACGGCTTTGTGGAGATCGCCCCTCGGCATTTTGAGGCTGCGCTCGGGAAGCTCCGGCGAAATCGGTATAATGAGTCAGAATCCCAGCCAGGGCAACCGAATCGGAAGGAGAGCTAGGCAATGGAAAAACTTTGGGACCTCAATTTGAAATCGTTTCCCGTCGAGCGGCTTTCACCGGAACAAGCCGCGAGAATCACCGAGATTGCGAGGCACTGCAGGGCCTGGGCCGTAACGATGACGACGGTTGCAAACAGCGGGCATCCCGCAGGCTCTCTTTCAAGCATGGAAATGTTCCTGCTGACATACGCCGTCGCAAACCTGACACCGGAAAATTGCAAGACCCTCAATCGCGATTTCGTCGTTGTCAGCCATGGGCACACATCCCCGGGGGTCTACGCGGCGCTTGCCGCACACGGCTTTATCCGGCAAGAGGAAGCCATGGCGCATTTCCGGCAGGCTGGAAGTCCATTTTCCGGACACGTCGAGAAGAAGGTGCCCGGCATCGACTGGGGAACGGGGAACCTCGGACAGGGGCTTTCCGCTGGAGTCGGCTACGCCCTGGCCTGTCGAGCCAGGAAGTCCAAAGGAAGGGTTTTCGTTCTCATGAGCGACGGCGAACAGGTCAAGGGGCAAATTGCCGAAGCCCGGAGAATGGCGGTGAAAGAAAAACTGGACAACCTTTTCGTCCTGGTGGACTACAACCACATCCAGATCTCGGGAAGGATCGAGGACGTCATGCCCGCCAACCTCAAGGAACTATGGGAAGCAGATGGGTGGAAGGTCCTTGAATGTGACGGCCAGGACCCCTCAATGCTGTACGAGGCGATGGTTTCCGCCTGGAAACGCGGCGGGCCCGCGGTGGTTTTCTGTCGAAACAAAATGGGGCGGGGAGTTTCCTTCATGGAGGATGTCCCTGATTACCACGGCAAGGCAGCGGGCGGGAAGGACTACGAAAGGGCCATGGAGGAACTCGGCTTTTCACCGAGGCTTGCGGAAGAGGCTGGAATTCGCCGGAAAGCCCTAATCCCCGCCCTTCCGGAAATCGCAGAATCCGAACCGGTCTGTATCGAAACCGGGGAACCCGTCGACTATGGCGCGGAAGTCAGAATCGACAACCGGTCAGCCTTTGGAAAGGCGCTTGAAGATGTCGGCAGGATCAACTACGGTCAATCCGGGAGAACCCCCCTGCTGGTCTTTGACTGTGACCTTGCGGGTTCGGTAAAGACGGATGGATTCGCCAAAAACTGTCCGGATTGGTTCAAAGAAATGGGGATCCAGGAGCATTCAACGGCCACGGTCGCGGGAGCGGCTTCCTGCGGCGGCATCGTTAGCCTTTGGGCCGATTTCGGGGTGTTCGGGCTTGACGAAGTTTACAACCAGCAGCGGCTGAACGACATCAACGAGACGAACCTCAAGCTGGCGCTTACCCACGTGGGGCTGGACGTTGGGGAAGACGGCATGACTCACCAGTGCATCGATTACGTCGGGTTATTGAGAAACACGTTTGGCTGGAAACTGGTTGTCCCGGCGGACCCGAACCAGACGGACCGGGCGACCCGGTGGGCCATCAAAACGAAGGGGAATGTGTGCCTGGCGATGGGACGCAGCAAGTTGCCCGTGCTCACCGACGAGAACGGGAAGCCCCTTTTTGGGGGAAGTTATTCGTTTTCCTACGGGAAAGCCGACGTGATCCGGGATGGCCGGGACGGAACGATAATCAGCATGGGCCAGATGGCCCACAGGGCGCTCGCAGCATGGGAAAAACTGGTGAAAATGGGTATCCGCCCGCTGCTTCTCCATGTTTCCTGTCCGCTGGAAAACGACGAGGAAACGCTGCTCAAGGCCATTTCGACGGGGGCCATCCTCACGGTAGAGGATCACCATTGGCGCACCGGGCTGGGAAGCGGAATCGCGATGCGGCTGGCCGAAGGCGGGGAACGGGTGCGTTTCCGTGCGATGGGAGTGCATCGGTACGGGGATTCGGGATCCTCTGATGATGTGGTTGCGAGGATGGGGCTCTCCGCCGAAGACGTGGCGAAGAAGTTCATTTCCCTGATCCGGGGATAGCGCAAAGGATGCCCGCTTTCGGCCTGAAAGCGAGAAACAGCCCGGATTCCTCCCGAAAGGCAAAGAAGCCCGAATGGGAAAAATGAAGAAGGAACGAGTGCTTCTGCATTGTTGTTGCGCCCCGGATACCACCGTTCCTCTGATGAGGCTCATTACGGAGGGAAAAGAGGTCCTTTGCGCTTTTTACGGATCCAACATCCACCCGGAGGAAGAGTACAGGTGGCGCCTGGAGGAGATGGGAAAAGTGACTGCGGCCCTTGGAGCGGCTTTGAAGGTCTTGCCGTACGAGCCGGAAGAATGGCTGCGTTTCTGCCGGTCCCTGGCCGGTGCCAGGGAAGGGGGACCCCGCTGCGGCCTCTGTTTCGCCCTGCAGTTGACGGCCGCTGCACGCTGCGCGGTGGAGGAAGGATGCGAATCCCTTTGTACCACGCTGACGATCAGCCCACACAAGGATACTCTTCTGATCCATCGGATCGGAAGAGCCATCGCGGAAAAAGCGGGTTTGTACTGGATCGACAAAACCTGGAGGAAAAACGGAGGATTTCTTGAATCCGTCCGGGAAAGCCGCAGGCTGGAACTTCGCCGGCAGAACTATTGCGGTTGCAAGTATAGCCGAAAAGGAGATGAAACGGCATGAGCAAGGAAGAGCCAGCCACTCTTGGAAAGCTTCCCCCCAAGCAGCTCCAGACGAAGATTCTTCGTTTCATCGGTTCCGAGAGACCGGAGGTTAAAATCGGGCCGAAGATCGGAGAAGATGCGGCTGTAATCGAATGGCCGGCAGGAAAGTACCTTGTCGTTTCATCGGATCCGATCGTGGGTGCCCGGCGAGGGGCTGGGAAACTCCTGGTCGTTGTCAACTCGAACGATATTTTTTCAAAGGGAGGGGAACCGGCCTATCTTGTCGTGACCCTGATCCTTCCGGCGGGCGAAGGAGCCGAGCAGGCCTCCCGTCTCATGGCTGAAATCGACGAGGCCTGTAGGGAGGCCGGAATCGCCATCGTCGGCGGGCATACGGAATTCACCGACCGCTACGATGTCCCGGTCGTCGCCGGGACGATTTTCGGAACGGCCCCTAGGGTCTTGAGGTCCGACGATGTCCGGCCGGGAGATGTCCTTCTCATGACAAAGCATGCAGGCCTGGAAGGGATGACGATACTGGCCCAGGATCGGCCCGACCTGCTTGCATCCTGCCTTCAGCCTGACGAAGCGGCGGAGGTCAAGAAGTGGGGAGCCTCGCTTTCGATCGGCACGGAATCCAGATGCCTTGCCTCGATGGCCCGATTCATGCATGATCCCACCGAAGGGGGGATCATAGGGGGGCTCTCGGAAATCGCCTGCCAGATTCCCTGGGGCCTGGAGCTGGACCCGGCGGCCATCCCTGTGCACCCGCTGACGATCAAGGCCTCGCGAAAACTGGGTTTCGATCCCTTGAGGCTGATTTCCTCAGGGGTCCTGTTGGCGGTCCTTCCGGGGGACCAGGTCGAAAACGCGATGGTCGAACTGGAAAAAAAGCAGATTTCGTGTGCCATCGTCGGGAAAGTGGTGGAGGGGAAAGGAAATTGTCCGGAGAGCTTTTCGGAGGAACTATGGGGACTTCTGGCACGGGAATGAGCCCTGCGGGAAAAGAGAGCGGCGACGTTTTCAGCGTTCGGCTTTCGAACCTTCGGGAGAAGATCCGGCAAGCGGGAGCCAATGCGCTGGTCGTGTTTTGCCTGGAGGGCAGGAACTGGGAGAACGTCTACTACCTTTCAGGTTTCAAGGGCAGCCACTCGGCCCTGGTTGTAGGCTTGGACCGCTGCGTCCTGGTTACAGACGGTCGGTACCTTAGACAGGCGGCGGAGCAGACTTCGCTCGAGATCGCTGAGCAGGGAAGCGGCGGCTTGATCTCTTCCGTCCTTGAGATCCTGCAGAATTGGAAGGCGGGCAAGGTTGCCCTTGAGTATCGAAGGATCCTGCATTCTGTCGCCCGCTCTCTCTTCGGTCAGACAGGAATGGAATGGATCGATGGATCCTCTTTCGTGGAAGATCTGAGGAGGATAAAGACTCCTGCCGAGGCCGGTTGCGTTGCCCGGGCCGGGAAACTCTGCGCGGCCGCATTGGAGGAACTGCTGCTCGTTCTTGAACCGGGAATGACCGAACGGCAGATCGCCGCCAGGCTGGAGTTTTCGATCCGGATGAACGGAGCGGAGAGTACCTGGGGAGAGCATGAATTCATCGTGGCATCCGGGCTCCGATCCGCCCTGCCGCACGGCACACCGACGGACAAGCCGGTTTGCGAAGGAGAATGGATCACTCTCGATTTCGGTGCCCGTGTTGACGGATACCTCTGCGATGTCACGCGGAACATCGTGATCGGAAAGGTTCCGAGCCTGGCGCTGTCCCTCCACTCTCTGCTGGAGAGGGCTCAGGAGGAGGCATTTCGGCACGTTCGTCCGGGAATCAGGACGAGCGAAGTGGACTCGATCGCCAGGAGTGTCATCAGCAGTGCCGGTTATGGGCAAGCTTTCACCCACGGTCTTGGGCACGGGCTGGGGCTTGAGTTGCACGAAGCGCCCAGAATTTCCCGTTTTTCCGACGATGTCCTGCAGGAAGGAGATGTCGTCACGATTGAGCCCGGGGTTTACTTGAGCGGGTTTGGGGGACTTCGGGTTGAAGACGATTGCCTGGTGACGAAAACGGGTGCCTGCTGGCTGACGAAAAACGTTCCGGGCGGCTTTCTGCAAGCTCTGTAACGCTCTGGAAGGTTGCAGGAGAAGAAGTCCCAAAGTATAATGAAAATCGTAAGAAGAATTTCACGGGAGGGGATTCGTCTTGAAAAATTACATCTGCACGGTTTGTGGTTATGTCTACGATCCCGCCAATGGTGACCCCGATTCAGGCATTGCCCCCGGCACTCCCTTTGAACAGATTCCGGATGATTGGGTTTGCCCTGTCTGCGGCGTCAGCAAGGATATGTTTGAAGCCGCTGAATAACGGAGATCATCCAAGGAGGGGGCTGGGGCCGGCAGGACCCAGCCCCTTTTTCGTCACTGGAGAACCGGGGAGGGAGCGGTTTCGGTTGCCGAACCGGCAAGGAAACGGGAAAGTTCCAGCAAAGATGCGAGAGGAAGGGTCTTGCTTTCCAGGACCAGGGTGCCTCCATCCCGGAGGGAGGTTGTGACGCTTCCCCCGAGGTAAGGATGGGTTTCGACGATCGCCCTGAACGAGTCTTCGGACACGACCTGGTAGGTGGCTCCCATTCCAAGAGCCCCGTCCGTCCGGATGCCGGACGGGGGAGGAAAGGAAAGCAGGCCGGACGCTTCCTGAGGCAGAATCTGTAAAAGGACGGGATCCCCCGAAGGGGCCCGAAGGGTACAAGAAAGCCAGCGTCCTCCCTTTTCGACGTTCCGGGTAAGAGGATTTTCAAACCCATCCTGTAGTCTCCAGCCTTCCGGAAGGGGAAGTTCGATGGGGAAAGACAGTGGATCGTTCCCGACCGCCTGGAACGGGAAAAAGGAAAGGAATAGAACTGCAAGAAGGACTAACGGAAAAACCCTGATTTGCCCGGTTTTCACCACGACGTTTCCCCTCCCGTGAATTTTGAATCCCATGGATACTCTAGCATTCTTCCGCGGAAAAAACATAGCTGGATGGATTTGTCCCGCACGGGGGGTGTTATGATAGCGCTGTTTGCTGGGAAGACTGAGAAGGAAGAGGGGAATTCCGGTTGCTTCGGGTTTGCGTTAAGGTTTACGGATGTCAAATGAACGTGGTGGATGGCGACCGCCTGAAAACCGTTTTTCAGTCCAGGGGTTGGAGCTTTGCGGGGGAAGAGGAAGCGGACCTTGTTCTCCTCGTGACCTGCAGCATCCGGGAAAAAGCCGAGCAGAAGATCCTGAGCGAACTGGGCCGCTTTGGAAAACGGTGGAGGAGAACCGGGCTCCCCGTCGTCGGGGTGGTCGGGTGCATGGCCCAGAGAATCGGGATGAGTCTTTTTTCCCGCTATCCCTGGGTTCGTCTTGTGGCTGGGCCCAGGAATCTCGGGCGTGTTCCGGAAGCGGCCGACCTGGTTTTTTCCGAGACGGGCCGATTTGCCCTGCTGGACGAAGATCCCGTCAGCGTTCACGATCTTGAAACCCCTGGCCTTGTGCGGGCAAACAAATGGCGTGCCTATGTCTCGATTACTCATGGCTGCGACAACTTCTGCACCTATTGTATCGTCCCCTATGTCCGGGGGAGGTTTCAATCCAGGCCTGCGGAATCGATCCTGGGCGACGTGAGGGCGCTGGTGAGGGATGGAGCCCTGGACGTGACCCTGCTGGGGCAAAACGTCAACAGTTATGGGAAGGACCTGCCGGAAGGTCCTTCGTTTTCTGAACTCCTGGCCCAGGTGGCCGAGGTGGAGGGCCTGGTGCGGCTGCGCTTCGTTACGTCCCACCCGAAAGATTTTTCGAAGGATATCGTTCGGGAAATGGTTTCTCACCCGGTCATCTGCCCTTCTGTAAACCTTCCCCTCCAGTCCGGAAGCGATCGAATCCTGGCCCGCATGAACCGTGGTTACACCCTTGCGGAGTACGCCGAAAAGATCGAATGGATTCGGGAAGCCTTTCCGGAAGCGGGAATCACAAGTGATCTGATCGTCGGGTTCCCTGGTGAAACCGAGCAGGATTTCGAGGCCTCGCTCTCTGCCCTTGAACGTTTCAGGTTTGATCTTGTGCATACCGCGGCCTATTCCAGGAGGCCTCCGAGCAAAGCGGCAGACATGGAAGATCAGGTTGAGCCACGGATCAAATCCCTTCGTTTGAATGCCGTGAACACGCTTCAAAGGCAGATCGCCCTCGCCATCAACCGGGGCCTGGAAGGGAAAACGGTTGAAGTCCTGTTTGAAGGCCCGGCGGAAAAGGGGGAAGGGTTGATTTCGGGAAGGACGGTAACGGACAAGGTTGTTCTCGTGCGAGGAACCGCAGCGGAATACGGAAAAATCAGGAAGGTCCGCATCGAAAAGGGAGACGCCTGGTCCCTTTTCGGAGCCCTTCTGGAAGACTGATCAGGAAAGGAAGGAGTCGTATCCTGTGGAGGACAGGAAAAAAGCGGTGCTGTTCATTTCTGCCGGCCTGTTGTGCTTTGCGGTGGCTTGGGGGCTGGTCCGCGGGTTTTCGGGCCGATGGCCCTGGGGGGCTCCCACCGGGGTAGCGGGACCTTCCTGGAGCGTCAGGCAGGCAATGAACACCCCCGGGGAAACGGAAACCGGGATTTCAACAGCGCCGGGAAAGGCCGATTCGGTTCGCAATGCCGAAAAATGGGTCGTCTACCTGACGGGAGAGGTTCAAAGACCGGGAATTGTTGAAATTTCCCCTGACTCCCGCCTTTACCAGGCGGTTGAAATGGCCGGCGGCCTCACCGCGAGAGCGGACAGGGAAAACATCAACTTGGCGGAAAAAGTCGCGGATGGAAGCCATTTCCACATCCCGGCGGTCGGACAGGCAACGGAAAGCGAAAAAAAAGAAAAACAGCCCCCTTCGGCGGAGGGCTCTCCGGCCACCCCTGGGAACGGGCGAATTGACGTCAACCACGCGACGGCATCGGAACTCGAAGCCTTGCCAGGAGTCGGCCCGAAACTGGCGCAGGCAATCATCGAGGACCGGACCGCGAACGGACCCTTCCGGACACCGGAAGACCTTTTGCGGGTCAAGGGAATTGGACCGGCCAAGCTGGAAAAGATGAAGGAGATGATCCTCATCCGGCCATGAGCCCGCTGGCTGGCGCCCCGTTTCTGGTCATCCTTTCTGGATGGTGCGCGGGCATTTCACTCTCGACGAGGGTACCACCGTGTGTCGCGTCTTTGGCCGGCGTTCTCTTCTCGGCGGGATTTCTCCTGGTTTCCACGAAACGCCTTCCCCCGGGGTGGGAAAGATTCCTTCCGGTCCTCTTCCTTGCAGTCGCATTGCCGTTGTACTTCATGTCCCTCCGTCTTCATCCGGAAGCCGTGGCGGAGGTCTCCTGGAAAGGACAGGCCATAATCGGGACCGAGCGGTCCTGGGGTTCCAGGAGGGCAGTCACCCTGGAAAGTCCGAAGGGACGACTTTTGTGCATGCTAAAACCGGAAGACCGGCCCCTGGAAGGGGAAAAGATCCAGGTTGCAGGACGCCTTGTCCCTTTGGAAAATCTTTTTCACAGTTTCTCCAAAGGAGGGTTCGATCCCGTCCGCTATTGGCGGGCAAAAGGCGTAGAAGCCGGTTTCGTGTGTTCCTCCGCTGTGGCGGTCGACTCTCCAGGAAACCGGAAGACCGCCTGGAGGACTCGCCTTCGGAAAAAACTGCTTCTCACGATGCCCCCGCTTCTGCGGGGACACCTTCTGGCGGCCTGGACGGGTGAAAGGGACCCGGAAATCGCCGACATGCACCGGCGATGGGGGACGGCCCATCTCCTCGCGGTTTCCGGCTTTCACGTCGGGATTCTCGCCGCAGTTCTTCTGTGGTGCCTTCGGGGGTTTCGGTTTAAACTTCTCCTATGTTCGACCCTGTTGTGGGGATATGTATTCCTGACGGGCTGCGCTTCCTCTGCGTGCAGGGCGATGGTCATGATCCAGCTTGCCCTGCTTGGGCCGGTCCTGGCAGGCCGCCCGTCTTTAGGACTCAACAGCGTTTCCGTTGCAGGGGGGCTGCTTTTGCTGATCAACCCGTGGGTATTTTGGGATGTTGGTTGGAGGCTTTCCGTGATTTCTGCCCTGATCCTCTGTTCGATCGGACAGGGAGGGCTTTCCCCCCTGCGTGGGCTGGCCGCCAGCCTTTCCATCTGGACAGGAACGGCAGGCGAGGCGACAGCAGCTTTCGAGGCGATTCCGGTGTCGGGGCTGGTTTTGAATCCGCTTGCCTTACCGGCGTTCTCCTTTCTTTTACCGGTGGCTTCAATCGCGGCAGCCCCAGCGCTTTTCGGGTTTCCGGGAGGTTGGGCTCCCCTTTGGGGCATGGAGGGCGTCTTCGAGATCTGGGTTCGATTTGCCGACTTTGTCTGTTGGATTGTTCCCTGGCAGATCGGTTTCAGCCCTGCCCTCTGGAACCTCTCGGCCGCCGTCCTCGGCGGGGCTATTGCCTACGGGCTCAAGACCGGTTTGATCAACGGCCTCTTATTGATCCTTTGTGCGTCTTTCTGTGGATCGGTTTTTCACTGAAACGATTTTCAGGGAGGATTGTCCCATGTTGCTAGTGGTGGATGTCGGGAACACGAACACCGTCCTTGGTATTTTCCGGGGTAAAAAGCTCGCGAACCACTGGCGGCTGACTTCCGGAAACCGGACCTCTGATGAACTGGGATTGGCCTTGCTCAACCTGCTTGCCGCGGCGGGTTTGACCGGAGAGGACATTTCCGGAACGATCGTCTCGAGCGTTGTCCCTCCGATGGACCTTCCCTTAAAGGAAGCGATCGGGCTCTACCTGAATCAGGAAGCCTTGTTCGTTTCTTCCTCACTGGACCTAGGGATGGAGATCCGGTACAAGGCACCGCACGAAGTCGGAGCGGACCGATTGGTCAACGCGGTGGCAGGGGTGGAAGTCTACGGGGCGCCCCTGGTTATCGTGGATTTCGGAACGGCGATCACGCTGGACGTTGTTTCTCCCGACAAGGCCTATCTTGGCGGGACGATTTCCCCGGGGATGGCGCTAAGCATGGAAGCCCTCTTCGGGAAGACCTCAAAATTGCCAAAGGTGGCCCTGCAGGCCCCTGAATCGGTCATCGGGAAAACAACGATGGAATCGATCCAGGCGGGAATCATCTTTGGAACCGCTGGAATGATCGACAGCTTGGTCCGTCGGATCTGGGAGGAAACGGGACAACGGACAAAAGTGGTTGCGACGGGAGGCCAGGCGCAGAGCGTTGCCCCGTATTCGGAAACCATCGATGCCGTCGATCCCTGGCTGACCCTGGAAGGATTGAGGCTGATTTACGAGCGGAACCGGGGGAAAATGACGCAATGACGGACGCAAGTCCTCGGAAGGGGAAGATCGGAGGTGTCCAGGTCGAGGGGAAGGTCTGGCTTGCGCCCCTCGCCGGGATCACCATTGGCGCCGTCAGGCGATTTTTCAGGGAACTCGGAGCGGCCCTGACCCACACCGAGATGGTATCGAGCTGGGGTCTGCTGGTGAAAAACCGGAAAACGATGGAGATGCTGAAGGGGTCTGAAAAGGAAACCCCGCTCGTACTTCAGCTTTTTGCGGGGGATTCGAAAAGTCTTTTGAAGAGTGCGGAGATCGCCTTGGCGGCAGGCACTTTTGAAGCCTTTAGCATCAACATGGCATGCCCGGTGCCGAAGGTGAGAAAAAAGGGAGCCGGTGCACAGCTGCTCTACAACCGGGACATGGCGGTGGAAATGGTACGAGAACTCGCAAAAGCCGGGCTTCCGGTCTGGCCGAAAATCCGGAAGCACCCGTCTGGAGGCGGGGCCGAAACCCTCGCGTTCTGCGAGGCCCTTTTGGAGGCAGGAGCCGATCTTGTCTGCCTGCATGGTAGAACCCCCCAGCAACTGTACGCGGGCACGGCGGACCGACAGGTCGTCCATGACGCATCCGTCGCTTTCCCAGGGAGAGTGGCAGCGTCAGGGGATGTTTTCGAGAAGGAAGATATCGATGAGTACCTCCAGAACGGAGCTGCCGCTGTCCTGGTGGCAAGGGGGGCACTCCGGGACCCTTTCCTGTTTCAAGACGGGGCCCCGCCGGTTGAACCGCTCGAAAGGGCGCTTTTCCTGGTCCGGCTGGGCGACTCGATCCTTGAGGAAAACGGGCCGAAGGCCGCGGCTTCCTTGATAAAGAGGTTTGTCTCCGGTATGTTTAAGGGGATTCGCGGAAATTCCTCCTACCGGCGCGAAGTGGCTTCCTGCTCGCACTGGGCCGAGATGCGTGAAAAATTGTTCTCCTGCATCCATTTTTTTGACGAAAGGGGTAACGGTGATGTCTGAAGTCCAGAGCGGAACGAATCCGAACCTCGAGTTGCCCGAGGAAGAAATTCTGAAGCAGAGAATCGACAAGCTCATGCGGCTTCGTGCCGAGGAAGGGTTTGACCCCTTTCGGAATGACCGCTGGGACAGGAAGCAGACCCTGGAGGAGATCAACCGGATCTACGGGAGCCTGGAAGCGGACTGTCACGCGGAAGGAGTTGAGGTCGTCACGGCCGGAAGGCTGATGACGATCCGCCGGCACGGGAAGGCCTCTTTTGCCACCATGGAAGACGAGACCTCGAGGATCCAGCTTTATTTTCAGCTGGATGCCACGGGAGAGAAGGCCTACAACTTCTTCAGGAAATGGGTGGATACCGGTGACATTCTGGGCGTGGTCGGCACGCCGTTCAGGACGCGCCGCGGAGAGCTAACCCTGCAGGTGACAAGCTACTCCCTCCTTTCCAAGGCCCTGAGACCGCTCCCGGAAAAGTGGCATGGACTGAAGGACACCGAAATCCGGTATCGCCAGAGGTATGTCGACCTCATCGCGAACCCTGAGGTCCGGGAAACCTTCCGGAAGCGCTCGATTATCGTAAAAACCTTCCGCGAGGTCCTCGAAAGGCACGGGACGATGGAGGTGGAAACGCCGATCCTGAGCCCCCTTGCCGGCGGCGCAAACGCAAGGCCCTTCATCACCTTCCACAATGCCCTGGGCGTCAACCTTTACCTTCGCATCGCAACGGAACTCTATCTCAAGCGCCTGATCGTTGGAATGCTGGGCAGGGTTTACGAGATCGGGAAGAATTTCCGCAATGAGGGAATCGACATCATGCACAACCCCGAGTTCACCGCCATGGAAGTGTACTGGGCGTATGCGAACTACCAGGACATGATGGACCTGACTGAGGAGATCCTGGTGGCCTGTGCGGATGCCCTTGGGTCAAGGAAAGTGACCTACCAGGGGACCGAGATTTCTTTCGAACCCCCCTTCAGGAGGGCTACCATGGTGGATCTTGTGAAGGAGTACTGCGGGGTCGATATTGAATCCGTAACTTCCGACGAGGAAGCTCGAAAAATCGGGAAAGCCAAGGGCCTTGAAATCACGGGCAAGGAAACCCGTTTCGGCATCTTGACAGAGCTTTTCGAGAACTTTGTGGAAGAAAAACTGATTCAACCGACCTTTGTTCTCGGCCACCCCGTTGAAGTTTCTCCGCTGGCCAAGAGGAACTATGACGCTCCGGATTACACGAACCGTTTCGAACTCTTCATCTACGGCAAGGAAGTGGCAAACGCGTTCAGCGAACTGAACGACCCTCTCGACCAGAGAGAGAGGTTTACGGAGCAGCTCAGGAAGAAGACGGAAGGGGACGAAGAAGCCCACGTTTTTGACGAGGACTTTGTGCAGGCTCTGGAGTACGGACTTCCCCCGACCGGAGGTCTGGGAATCGGGATTGACCGGCTCACGATGTTTTTAACCGATTCCCGGTCGATTCGGGATGTCATCCTGTTCCCCACGATGAAACCGAAAAGCTGAGGTTCCAACTCGATGGACATCGAGGAAGCGCGGCTTGAGGTTGAAGCGCTCAGACGGGAAATCGCCCGGCACAATTATCTCTATTATGTGAAGGATTCCCCTGAAATCGACGATGACGCCTACGATGCCCTGATGCGCCGGCTGATCGAGCTGGAAAAGGCGTTTCCATCCCTCGTGACGGAAAACTCCCCGACCCAAAAAGTGGGGGGGAGACCGAAGGAGGAAATGGTTCGCGTTCCTCACGAGGTTCCAATGCTCAGCCTGGAAAACGCGTTTTCAGAGGAAGATGTCCTCGCCTTCCTGGATCGCGTTTCGAAAGGGCTTGGCGGTGGCTTCCCCGAGATCGTCTGCGAACTCAAGATCGACGGCCTTGCGGTCTCGTTGCTTTATCGGGACGGGGAACTTGTCCTGGGCAAAACGCGCGGTGACGGATGGGTTGGAGAAGATGTCACGGAAAACCTCCGGACGATCCGTTCTCTTCCCTGTACCCTTCAGGGGGACGTCAAGGGAATCCTTGAAGTGCGCGGCGAGGTCTTGATGAAAAAAGCCGATTTCGAGGCTTTAAACCGGGAGAGAGAGGAGTCCGAAGAACCACTTTTTGCCAACCCGCGAAACGCAGCAGCCGGATCCCTGCGGCAGCTGGACCCGAAAATCACCCGTTCCCGGAGGCTGGGGATTTTCCTTTACCAGGTAGTGCGTCCAGAAACCCACGGTCTAAAGACCCAGTGGGAAGTTCTTCGTTGGCTTGAGCAATGCGGTTTCCCTGTGCAAGGAACGGAAAGGGTCTGCACCACAGCCCGGGAAATCCTTGATTACATCGAGGAATACCGGGAAAAGCGACACAAGCTTCCCTACGGAACCGACGGAGTCGTCCTGAAAGTCAATCAGCTAAGCGACTGGTCCAGGCTCGGTGAAACCTCGAAGTCCCCCCGTTGGGCAATCGCCTTCAAATATCCCCCCGAAGAGAAAATGACCCGTGTTGTCGACATCGCCGTTTCCGTGGGGAGGACGGGGGCGCTGACCCCCGTGGCGATCCTGGAACCGATCGAGTTGGCTGGGACGGTTGTCCAGCGAGCCAGCCTTCACAACGCGGACGAAGTCGCCCGGAAAGACGTGCGAATCGGGGACCGCGTGGTTGTCCGAAAGGCGGGCGAGGTCATCCCCGAAATTGTCCGGGTGGAGCCGCGGTTTCGGGACGGTAGCGAAAAGGTGTTCAGAATGCCGGAGAAATGCCCGGATTGCGGGTCCGATGTCGTACGTCTTCCGGAAGAAGTTGCCGTTCGTTGCCCCAACCGGAACTGCCCGGCGCAGATCAAGGAAGGACTGCGGCATTTTGGTTCACGAAGCGGGATGGATATTCGAGGCCTGGGCGAAAAAGTTGTCAACGCCCTTGTAGACCAGGGACTTGTCAAAGACCTGGCGGACCTGTACTTTTTGCCGCTGCAGCCCTTGGTTTCGATTGAGCGGATGGGGGAGAAGTCCGCGTCGAACCTCCTGAAGGCCATCGAAGAAAGTCGATCGAACCCCCTTTCCAAACTTCTGGCAGCACTTGGGATTCGACTGGTGGGAACCCGGGCGGCCCAGGTTCTTGCAGAAGCCTATGGTTCAATGGACCGCCTGGAAGCAGCCTCGTTTGAAGAATTGTCCAGGCTCGAAGGCATCGGCCCGAAGATCGCCGCATCGGTCATGTCGTTCTTCCAGGATTCCCAGAACCGTGCGATGCTTGAGAAACTCAGGAAAGCCGGTTTGCGAATGGAGGAGCCAGGCAAGGCCCAGCTTTTGATCCCGGACAACCCTCTAAAGGGGAAAAAGGTTGTCTTTACCGGCGAACTCTTGGCGATGACCCGATCAAAGGCCCAAGAGCTTGTTAGGGAAAGGGGAGGGGTTCCTGTCGACCATGTCGGTGCCAGTGTTGATTTTGTCGTGGTCGGTGAAAATCCGGGAAGCAAGGCGGACAAGGCCCGTCGGCTTGGCCTGGAAATTCTGGATGAAAACCGATTTTTACAGCTTCTGGAAGGAAAGCCTGCACCGGAGAAGGAGGAAGCCTGATGCCCATCGGCAAGGATGAAATCCTGCGCATCGCCCGCCTTGGGCGGCTTTTTGTAAGCGACGAGGAAATCGGTCCTCTTCAAAGGCATCTCAACGGAATCCTGGAGCATTTTGAACGGTTGAAAGAACTGGACCTGGAAGGAATCGACCCCTTTGCCCTCGAGGAGGACACGTCCGGTATCTTCCGGGACGATGCCGTAGCGGTGTGGAAGGGCAGAGAGGAAGTCCTGCAGCAGGCTCCGAACCGGGAAGGCGATTTTTTCCGCGTTCCGCGGATCCTGGAGGAAAACGGAGAAGAGGTGTTGCCCGGTGAAGGCCGTTGAGATAGCAAAGGCGGTAAAGGAAGCCAGGATCACCGCCGTCGAAATTACGGAGAAAGCGATTGAAAGGGTCCGGCGGGTCGATTCGGAGGTCCGGGCGCTGTTGACCCCTCTTTTTGAGCGGGCTCTTGAAAAAGCGGCGGAAATAGACCGGAAAATCGAGGACAACCAGGATCCAGGTCCTCTAGCGGGAGTCCCGGTCGTGGTCAAGGACAACCTCTGCATGCGGGGACTGAAGACGACTTGCGGAAGCCGTATGCTCGAAAACTGGTGCCCCCCTTACGACGCCAGCGTGATCCGTTTCCTGGAGGAAGCCGGTGCGGTCATTCTGGGTAAGGCGAACATGGACGAGTTCGCCATGGGCAGTTCAACGGAGAACTCTGCGTTCTTCCCCACAGCCAATCCCTGGGACACCGAACGGGTTCCGGGAGGGAGTTCGGGGGGGAGCGCCGCCGCGGTCGCCTGCGGGTATGTTCCCCTTGCCCTGGGAAGCGATACGGGCGGCTCGATCCGACAGCCGGCCGCCTTTTGCGGCGTTTACGGGCTGAAGCCCACTTACGGTCTGGTGAGTCGGTTTGGGCTAGTCGCCTTTGCCTCTTCACTGGATCAGGTGGGTCCCTTTTCGAGATCGGTCGAAGACCTGGCCCTCGCGATGAATGTTCTTTCCCGTCCAGATCCTGCAGATGCCACGTCGAGCCGGAGGGAACGGCCTGACTACACGGCCTGCCTTGGAAAACAGGATCTGAAGGGGCTGAAAGTGGGGCTGGTTTCAGAATTCGAAAATTACCCGGTTCAACCGGAAATCAGGGAGGCACTGGCGAAGGTTGAAGCCATCCTGCGCGGAGCCGGTGCGGAGTTTGTCTCGGTGAGCCTTCCTGCGACCATCGAGGCTGGACTCCCCTGCTATTACATTCTTGCTCCCGCTGAGGCTAGCTCGAACCTGGCGCGCTATGACGGAGTGCGATACGGAATTTCTGCGAAGACGGAAAACCTGATGGATCTCTACATGAAAACCCGGGGGCTGGGATTCGGGCCGGAGGTGAAGAGAAGGATCCTCACCGGAACCTATGTCCTCAGTTCGGGATACTACGATGCCTACTACCTG
>JAJUIT010000053.1 GCA_029267465.1 Synergistaceae bacterium | reverse complement strand
TCCGCCGCCTTGAAACGGAGCTTGCCCGCGCGGAAGCCATGGAAATCGAGGCTTCGGAGGAAAAGGATCAGGCTTTTTCCGCGCGGCGGGAAGCGGAGGAGGCGTTGCGTCTTCTGCTCGCCCGGAAAGACCGGACGGAAAAGGACATCCGCCAGCTGGCCGACACGGAGAAAAAGCTGAAGGCAACCTTGTCGGAGGCCGGCAAATCGCTCCTGGCTCTCGTTTTGGAAAGAAGGCGGGCCGAAGCGAAGATAGGAAGCCTTGAGAAGGAGAAAGAGAACTTCCTCCCGGATGAGGGGCCGACGGGACTTGAAACCGAGGTCCTCCTGCTGGAGGAAAAACAGAGAGGAACCCTGGAATTGCTGAAAAGGGTCGAAAAGGAAGTACGGGGGGTCAGGGAATCCCTGAAAACGGAGGAAGCGAGAATCGCCTCTCGGGAGAGCGCCCTCGAAAAGCTTTTTGAAGATCTCTCCCGCCTGGGGCAGAATTACCTTGCCCTCTGGAGAACAAAAAGCGGCTTGGAAGAAATGGAGCGTACCCTTGCCGGCCGCCTGGAAAAGGATCAAAAATTCCTGGTCCGGGTCGTCGCCCGAGAAGGAAGGGCTGGGGAAGCCAGCCGCCGTTGCCTGACCCGCCTGGAAGAACTGGAGCGTGAAATCCTGGAAGCCGAAAACGGGCTGGCCGAGCTTGTGACGGAATGGGAAGAGAAATTCCCTTACCCAGGGCCTGGAAGGTGCGGGGAAATCGATCTCGATGAGGTCAAGCGGTCGATCCGGAACGCGGAAAAGGTCCTGCGGTCCATGGGCGAGGTGGAGCTGGGGGTGCTTTCCGAGGAGGAATCTCTCCTGGAGCGCACGGCGTTTCTTTCCGAGCAGTGCTCCGACGTCAGGGAGGGGATACGGTCCCTCCAGGGCTTTATCGCGGAAACGGACCGGGAGGCCTCGCGGGTCTTCGGAAACGCCATGGACGGGATCGACAGGCGGTTCAACTCGTTGTTCCAGAGACTTTTCGGGGGTGGGGAAGCCCACCTGCAGGTTGAGGGGCCACAAGAGGGATGGGAAGCCGGGGTGGATTTCACCGCCCGACCCCCCGGAAAACGCCCGCAGGGGCTTGCCCAGTTATCGGGAGGGGAACAGTCCCTGACGGCCATCGCCCTATTGTTCGCGGCGATGGAAGAGGCGCGGGTTCCCATCGCGATCCTGGATGAGGCGGATGCTGCCCTTGATGAGGTGAATCTGAGGCGCTACGTGGAGCTTGCCGCGGAATACGCAAGGGAGCTGCAGATTCTTGCCATGACGCACAGGAGAACGACGATGGAAAAGGCGGATGTGCTTTACGGGGTCACCCTTTCGGAACCGGGGCTCTCGCAGCTGGTGGGGGTGCGCATGGAGGACTGGACATGAGGGCCGGGACAAGCCGGGACGATATCCTCTTCGGTGAACTGAATCTTATCCAGCCCCTGGATGGCCCCCGGGTTTCCGTCGACACCATCCTGCTTGCTGCCGCTTCCAGGGTCAAGCGGGGGGATCGGGTCCTGGAGCTGGGCTGCGCCCATGGGGCCGTGCTCTTCATCCTCGCCCGAAAGTACCCAGAGGCGGCGGCCTTCGAAGGTCTCGAGATCGCCGAGGACCTTGTGGAGATTGCCCGTGAGAATGCCCGACTCAACGGGCTCGACGGCCGGGTGCACGTTTCCCGGGGAGACTTGCGGGAGATCCGGAAGCTTTATGCGGCCGAATCCTTTGACGTCGTGCTCATGAACCCCCCCTATAACGACCCCGGGAGAAGCCGGGTCAGTCCTCGTTCCGCCAAGGCTGTGGCCCGCCACGGGACAACCTGTTCCCTGACGGATGTTTTTTCGGCCGCGCGCTTTCTCCTGAAGCCCAGGGGGAGGTTCTTCCTCGTTCTGAGGGCCGCCCGGGCCGCGGAAGCCCTGAGCCTGCTGGTGCAAAAGGGTCTTGAGCCCAAGCGGATCCGTTTCGTTCATCCGGGCCCCGGGAAGGAAGCCTCGACCTTTCTTCTTGTTGCGATGAAGCAGGGCAGGGGCGGCATTGTCGTCGATCCTCCCCTCTTCATCACAGACGAGAGCGGAAACTACACCCGCGAACTTCTTTCCGCCTACCGCGTGGAGAGCTCGCCATGCCTCTGATTGTTGTCCCGACGCCGGTGGGGAACCTCGAGGACATAACCCTGAGGGCGATCCGGGTTCTCCGGGAGGCGGACTGGATCGCCTGCGAGGATACGAGGAGAACGCTTCGCCTGTTGAATCACCTGGGTATTCGCGCGCCGCTGGTTTCTTCCCACGAGCACAATGAAAGAGAAAAAGCGCCTTTCCTTCTGAAGGCGCTCCGGGAGGGAAAACGGGTTGCGCTGGTCACGGATGCAGGGACGCCTGGCATCTCGGACCCCGGAGCTTTCCTCGTGAACGAAGCCATCCGGGAGGGGATCGAGGTTGAAGTTCTCCCTGGAGCGACGGCTTTTGTCCCAGCGCTCGTGCTTTCAGGCCTGCCGATCCAGACCTTCCAGTTTGCTGGTTTCCTTCCCCCTAGAAAAGGGGACAGGCAGAGGCGGCTTCTCGCCTTGAAGGATGTCCCCTGTACGCTGGTTTTCTACGTTTCTCCCCATCGCCTTTCCGATGAAGTGGACGATTGTGCCCGCGTTCTCGGGAACCGCCCTTGCGCCTTGGTCCGGGAACTCAGCAAGGTCCACGAGGAAGTCCTGCGGATGAACCTCGACGACCTGAGGGAAAGCGTCCGGACTCCCATGAAGGGGGAAATGGTGCTGGTGGTGGCGGGGGCCTCCCAGGATCCCGAAAAAACCGAGGAGGACCCTTCGGAATCCTGGGAGAAGCTGGTCGACGCGGCTGTCGAGGAGGGGCTTTCTGGGAAGGATGTTGTCAAAATGGTTTACGAGCGATATGGTATTCCGAAAAATCGGGTCAAGGCCTACCTGATCGAAAATGCCACAAAACAGGGGAAATCCCCCTGAGCGGTCAGGGGAGCGCGAAAAGGAGGATTAAAGGATGAACAGGGAACCTTTTTACATCACGACCCCCATCTATTACGTCAACGATGTTCCCCACATCGGGCATGCCTATACCACGATCGCGGCGGATGTCAGCGCACGGTTTCACCGGATGATGGGACAACCGGTGCTGTTCGCCACGGGAACCGATGAACACGGGCAGAAGATCCAGCAGGCCGCGGAGAGCCGGGGACTTACGGCTCAGCAGCTTGCCGACCAGACGGTTGAAAATTTCAAAAAGCTCTGGGAAGCCCTCGGTATTTCAAACGATGACTTTATCCGCACCACTGAAGAGCGGCATTTCAAGGTCGTGACGGCGGTTTTCGAAAAACTCCTCGCCCAGGGGGACGTTTACAAGGGGACCTACGAAGGATGGTATTGTGTCCCCTGCGAAACCTACGTTCCTGAAGCCCAGATGGGTGAAGGCAAGACTTGCCCCGATTGCAAGAGACCGCTGGAAAAGATGACCGAGGAAAGCTACTTCTTCCGCATGTCCAAGTACCAGGAACCCCTGCTGCGCTTCTACGAGGAAAACCCGGACGCCATCCTGCCCCGGACCCGGTACAACGAGATCGTCAGCTTCATCAGGAGCGGACTCAAGGACCAGTCCATCTCCCGCACGACGCTGAAGTGGGGGATCCCGGTACCGGGAGATGACCGCCACGTCATCTACGTCTGGTTCGATGCCCTGATCAATTACCTGACGGTCTGCGGATACCCCGACGAAGAAGCGAAATGGAAGCAATACTGGCCGCAGGTCCGGCACCTTGTCGGGAAAGACATCATCCGGTTCCACTGTGTCGTCTGGCCCGCGATGCTTCTCGCCCTGGGGGTCAACCCGCCGCGCCAGGTGTTTTCCCACGGCTGGTGGACCGTCGAGGGGGAGAAAATGTCCAAGTCCAAGGGGAATGTGGTGGATCCGTTCGAGATGGTGGACCTTTACGGGAAGGATGCGTTCCGGTACTTCCTTCTTCGCGAGGTCCCCTTCGGACTCGACGGGGACTTTTCCGAGATCGCCCTTGTCAAGCGGATCAACTCGGATCTGGCGAACGATCTGGGCAACCTCCTGAACCGAACGCTTCAGATGATCGAGCGGTTCAAGGGCTGCACCGTGACGGCCTGCGGACCTGTGGACCCACTCGATCTCGAGATGGCCCGTCTGGCCACTTCGACATTCGAGACCGTTCGTGCCCGGATGTCCGAGTTCGCTTTCGACGAAGCCCTGAAGGCCATTTGGTCGTTCATTTCCCGGATGAACAAGTACATCGACGAAACGGCTCCCTGGAAGCTTGGGAAGGACAATGACCCCAGGCTGGATTCAGTCCTTGGAACGCTGTACCAGGCCTTGATCCAGATCGCCCTCATGGTGGCCCCCTTCATGCCCGAAACGGCTTGCCGCATGTGGAGACAGCTCGGGCTGGCAGGGGATCCCGCCAGTGCCCTGTTCGAGGATTACCCTTGGGGCTTCCTTCCGGAAGGGACGACCATCCGGAGGGACGAGGTCCTTTTCCCGCGAATTGATCTGAAAGCCTGGGAAGAAGCCAAGGCGGAACGGGAAGCGAAAAAGAACCTGCTCCCCGATCCAGGAGAACACGAGGCGGAAGTCGGGGTGGAGGAATTCCGGAAGATCGAGCTAAGAACCGCCCGGGTCTTGAGCGTCGAACCGGTCCCGAACGCCAGCAAACTGTACAAGCTCAACCTTGACCTTGGCTACGAGAGAAGAACGATCGTTTCGGGCATTCGGGAGTTTTACGAACCCGCCGAACTTGTGGGGCGGGATATCATCGTCATCTGCAACCTGAAGCCCGCAAAACTACGGGGGGTTGTGAGCAACGGGATGCTGCTGGCGGCGGAAAGCCCGGATGGAAAGGAACTGGCCCTTCTGACGCTCGACAGGCCCATAACACCGGGAAGCCGGATCCACTAATAGGCGGTTCGCCCATCCCGCCCGGAACCGTGCCAGTCTGAAAATCGCGGGCGCCCGATCGCCCGCGATTCAATTTTGGAGGCCCTGATGAGATTTCTTGACAGCCATTGCCATCTCAACATGGAAGAATTTGCTGAAGACCTGGACCTGATCCTTCGCTCGGCCAGGGAAGCCCGTGTAGAGCGAACGCTGGTGGCCGGTTTTGACGAACCCTCGAGCGGAAAGGCCCTGGCCCTAGCGAAAGCCCATTCCGCGGAAGGTGTTTATGCCGCGGTGGGGATTCATCCCCATGATGCGAAAACCTGCTCGCCGGCGGGCTTGCCGGAAAGCCTCCAGGCCTGGGCAGCCGACCCGAGAGTCGTCGCCATCGGAGAAACCGGGCTCGACCTTCACTACAACCTATCGCCGAGGGAGGTGCAGGAGGAGTCTTTCCGCCGGCATATCGCCCTGGCGGAACGGGTCAGGAAGCCGCTGGTGGTTCACGTCCGGGATGCCTACGATGAAGCGATCGGAATCCTTCGTGATGAAGCCGCCCGGGGCTGTACGGGAGTGATCCACTGTTTCGCGGGGGAGTGGCGTCACGCGGCCGAAGCGCTGGAAATGGGGTTTTTTCTTTCTTTCGCGGGACCGCTGACCTTTCCCCGGGCAGCGGCGCTACGGGAGGTGGCCGCAAAGGTTCCAGAAGACCGCCTCCTTTGCGAAACGGATTCCCCGTACCTCGCTCCGCAGCCCTACAGGGGCAGGCGCAACCAGCCGGCCTATGTTGCCGCTGTTTATGAAACACTGGCGGAGGTTCGAAAGGTTTCCCTAGAAGTCCTTGCCGAGCAGGTCTGGCGAAATGCCGAACGGCTTTTCGGATGGGGGGACGGAAATGTTTGAATTCCGCCTCGAGGCGCGGTGCCCGGTGACGGGCGCACGCGCAGGGGTCCTCAGGACCCCGCACGGGCCTATCGAGACGCCGGTGTTCATGCCGGTGGGAACCCAGGCGACGGTCAAGGCCATGACTCCCGACGAGCTGTCGGGGATGGGAGCCAGAATCATTCTTTCAAACACGTATCACCTTTTCCTGAGGCCGGGGTCAAAGCTTATCCGGGAAGCCGGGGGACTGCACCGCTTCATGGACTGGAAGGGTGCGATTCTGACCGACAGCGGAGGCTTCCAGGTCTTCTCCCTATCGGACCTTAGAAAAGTCACCGATGAGGGCGTGACGTTCCGTTCTCACTTGGACGGCAGTTCCCATTTCATGACTCCGGAAAGAGCCATGGAGATTCAGGAGGATCTCGGGAGTGATATTGCCATGTGTTTCGACGAGTGCGTCCCGTACCCGGCGAGCGAGTCTGCCTCGCTGGAGGCCGTTTTGAGGACGACGCGATGGGCCCAGCGGTGCCGGGCGGTTCACCGGAAAGAGGATCAGGCCTTATTCGGCATCGTCCAGGGGTCCGTTTTTGAAGAGCATCGGCGGCGTTCGGCGGAGGCCCTGATGGAGATCGGTTTCGACGGCTACGCGATCGGGGGGCTTTCAGTCGGAGAGCCCCACTCGGAAATGTATCGGATCCTGGATGTGCTGAACCCAGTTTTGCCGGAAGATCGCCCTCGGTACCTGATGGGGGTCGGGTTGCCTTCGAACCTCCTGGAGGGGGTTTCCAGGGGGGTCGATATGTTCGATTGCGTTCTGCCCACGAGAACCGGAAGGAACGGGACGGTCTTCTTTTCGGGGGGTCGACTGAACCTGAAGAACGCCGCCTTCGCCCGGGATTTCTCGCCGATCGATCCTGAATGCGACTGCATGGTCTGCCAGCGCTTCACCCGGGCCTACATCCGGCACTTGTACAAGGCTGGGGAGATCCTGGCGGCGAGGCTCTGTTCCTGGCATAACCTTCACTTTTTGATCCGCCTGATGAAAAAGGCGCGGGAATCGATCGTGAAAGGGACATTCCCAGAATTCCGGCTGGCCTTTCTGGAACGGTTCGGAGACGGGGGACCTGCGTCATGAGGGTCATGGTTTCGGAGGCCCTTTTGGCCCGTGACATGGAAATCCTGCGAGAAGCGGCCCGGATTCTCAGGGAGGGAGGACTCGTCGTTTTCCCGACAGAAACGGTTTACGGGCTTGGGGCCAACGCGCTCGACAAAAGGGCTGTCCGGAAAATCTTCGAGGCCAAGGGGCGCCCTTCTGACAACCCCCTGATCGTTCACGTGTCCGAGCCCGCCGGAGCGGAAAAAGTGGCCTTTGTACCGGAATTGGGGATAGACCTCATGAAACGGTTCTGGCCCGGTCCCCTGACGCTTGTCATGCCGGCCAAGAGCGTCGTTCCGGAAGAGGTGACGGCCGGGCTTAAAACGGTGGCGGTGAGAATGCCTGCCCAAAGGATCGCCCTCGAGCTGATCCGACTGGCGGATCTCCCGGTAGCGGCCCCCAGCGCCAACCTGAGCGGCCGGCCTAGCCCGACGGATGCGGCCGCTGTCGAAGAAGATCTCGGGGAAAAGGTGGACATCATCCTGGATGGAGGATCGACCGCTTTCGGGGTCGAATCGACCGTTCTGGATATTACCGGAGAACGGGCGGTCCTGTTGAGGCCCGGAGGAACGAGCCTGGAATCTTTGGCGGATTTTTTCGGATACTGCCCCCTGCAGGCCGGAGCTGGAGCGCCGGTTTCCAGGCGCTCGCCTGGCACCCGCTACCGGCATTATGCCCCGAAGGTCCCTCTGTTCCTGCGGGAGGACGAGTCCGTGTGGGCAAAAGTCGCCGCATGGGAACCCGGTGAAAGGGCCTACATCGGGATTCGTCCCCCGGCTGTCCCGTTCGGCTGCGTCCGTCTCTTTCCCGATGTGGAAACCTACGCCCGATGCCTGTTTTCCGTGTTTCGGGAAATGGAGAAGGCGGGAGCGAAAGTCATCGTGGCGGATTGGCCGGAGGAAGCCCACGTCGGGCTCGCCTTGCGCGACCGGCTCCGGCGAGCCTCGGGTGGATCGTTCAACCCCCAATAGAGGGAAAGCCCTTGCCAAAAAGGGCGCACGTTGCTAAAATCCCGTTTGTCGATCGTGATGTCGGGGTGGCGGAATTGGTAGACGCGCTAGACTCAGGCTCTAGTGGGCATTAGCCTGTGGGGGTTCAACTCCCCCCCTCGACACCACCATAAAAATGATTCCCAGAGAATGGGTCAGCGAGGCCGCGCCTGTCTGTTGACATTGCGCGGCCTTTTTGCTATTATGCCCCTTCGTCACGTCTAGGATAGTCCCCACAAACCTCAAAAGGGAGGTCGTAACTCCCATGACAGATTTTGCCCCCTCGAAGGAACACATTCAGCGCCGCGTTTTTGGGAGAACGAAGGATCTCATTGGCTTACCGGATCTCGTCGAGGTACAGAAAAATTCCTACCGCTGGTTTTTCCAAGCCGAAAAGGAGGCGGATTCCCGGGAACCTCAGGGGCTCCAGGAAATCCTGGAGGAAATTTTCCCCATCGAGAGTTACGACGGATCGTTTGCGCTCGAGTTTGTCCGCTATTTTGTCGATGAGTCCCCGATTACCGAGGAAGAAGCCCGGCAGAGAGACCTGACCTGGTCCATGCCTGTCAGGGCGACGATCCGGCTGGTCAACCGTCGAAACGGGGAGATCAAGGAAGAAGAAATCTACCTCGGTGATTTTCCCGTAATGACGGAGCGGGGAACGTTCATTGTCAACGGGACCGAACGGGTCGTGGTGAACCAGCTCGCACGGTCCGCCGGTGTGTATTTCAGTTCCGACACGACCGTCCCCGGGGGGGAATCCTATGCTGCAAAAGTTATCCCGGACCGGGGCGCCTGGCTTGAGTTCGATCTGACGCCGGGAGACCTCCTTTCGGTCAACATCGACAACCGCAAGAAGATTCCCGTGACGATGCTTCTCAAGGCGTTCGGGGCGACGACCGACGAGGAAATCCTGAAACTGTTTGGGGCGAAGCCGGTGCAGGTGGACCTCGTGGAACTCCATGACGAGGCGCGTGGACGCCTTCTGGCAGAGGCGATCCTGGACAAGGAAGGCCAGGTGCTGATCCGGCGAAATGACCGGCTAACGAAGGAACACCTCGAGCAGCTCTTCGAAATGGGCCTGACGACTGTTTGGGTCTGGGATGTGGACAACGCGATCGCGGCAACCCTGGAACGGGATTCCTCCCGCTCGGGGGAGGACGCGGTCCTGGAGCTCTTCCGCCGCCTTCGCCCGAACGAACCCGCTCGGATGGAAAACGCCAAGGAATACGTCTACGGACTCTTTTTCGACACCCGTCGGTACAACCTCGGCCGTGTGGGCCGCTACAAGCTCAACAAGCGGTTGGGGCTTGACATCCCAGAGAGCCAGAGGCTTTTGACTGTCGACGACATCGTCGCCATCATCAAGGGGATCCTGCAGCTTCGGAACGGAGAGGAAAAGGAAGACGACATCGATCATCTGGGGAACAGGCGGGTACGGGCCGTAGGCGAGCTTCTGCAGAACCAGGTGCGCATTGGCCTTCTGAGGATGGAGCGGATAGCCAAGGAAAGGATGACAACGCTTCCCGACCTGACCAGCGCTACGGCAAAGGACCTGATCAACGTGAGGCCGATCTCCGCCTCCCTGAGGGAATTTTTCGGTTCGGCCCAGCTTTCCCAGTTCATGGACCAGACGAACCCGCTGGCCGAGCTGACGCACAGGCGCCGGCTCTCCGCGCTGGGGCCCGGTGGCCTCAGCAGGGAGCGGACCGGGTTTGAGGCGCGGGACGTTCACTACACCCACTATGGCCGCGTTTGCCCGATTGAAACGCCGGAAGGTCCCAACATCGGGCTCGTGACCTCCCTCGCAACCTACGCTCGAATCAACGACTACGGCTTCCTCGTGACTCCGAAGAGGCGGGTCGTCGAGGGGCGTGTGACCGACGAGATCGTGTACCTTTCGGCAGACGAAGAGGACGAATTCTACGTGGGAAGGGCGAACACTCCGATGGACGAGCAGGGCCGGATCTTGGGCCCGGATGTCCACGTCCGTTTCAGGGGGGAGATCGAAACGGTCGAACCCGAGAAAATCAATTTCCTGGATGTTTCCCCGAAACAGATCGTTTCGATCTCGACGGCCCTGATTCCCTTCTTGGAGCACGATGACGCGAACCGTGCCCTGATGGGATCGAACATGCAGCGGCAGGCCGTGCCCTTGGTGCTTCCCCAGGCTCCCATCATCGGGACGGGAATCGAGCACCATATCGCGAAGGATTCAGGCTGCTGCGTAAGGGCGCGGCGCTCGGGGACCGTGGAATTCGTCGATGCAAGCCGGATTGAGATCCGCACCGAGAGCGGTTCGCTGGATTCTTACAACCTGACGAAATTCCGGCGATCCAACCAGGGCACCGTGATCCACCATCGCCCCATCGTTTCGAACGGCGATACGGTCGAAGCCGGGGAAATCATCGCCGATGGCCAGTCCGTGGATCACGGGGAACTGGCCCTCGGACGAAATGTCCTCGTTGCCTTCGTCTCCTGGGAGGGCTACAACTTCGAGGACGCGATCCTCCTGAACGAGAGGCTCGTGCAGGAGGATCACTATTCCTCCATCCACATCGAGGAGTATGAAGTCGAGGCAAGGGATACCAAGCTGGGACCCGAGGAGATCACCCGGGACATCCCCAATGTCGGGGAAGACGCCCTCAAGAATCTCGACGAGAACGGCATTGTCCGGGTCGGGGCCGAAGTGCGGGCCGGCGACATCCTCGTTGGCAAGGTGACTCCAAAGGGAGAATCTGACCAGTCCCCGGAAGAGAAGCTTTTAAGGGCCATCTTCGGGGAGAAGGCTCGCGAGGTCCGGGACACGTCCATGCGGGTCCCGAACGGAGAGGGTGGCAAGGTGGTTTCCGTCAAGCGCCTGACGATCGACCAGAACAGCGATGATCTGAGCCCCGGCGTGAACGAGGTGGTAAAGGTCTACGTTGCCCAGCTCCGGAAGATCTCGGAAGGAGACAAGATTGCGGGTCGTCACGGGAACAAGGGGGTCGTTTCGAAAATCCTCCCTGTCGAGGACATGCCCTACCTCCCGGATGGCACGCCAGTCGATGTGGTCCTCAGCCCACTCGGCGTCCCGAGCCGGATGAACCTCGGACAGGTCATGGAGACGGTCATGGGGTTTGTTGCCGTCCACAACGGCTGGAAGGTTTCGACCCCGGTTTTCGAGGGCGCGACGGAACAGGACATCTTCGATGGCATCAGGAAGTTGGCCGAGGGCCCCTATCCCGAGATGGCCGCGGACGGCCGCATCACGCTCTACGACGGCAGGACCGGGGAAGCCATGGAGAACAAGGTCACAGTCGGCTACATGTACATGCTGAAGCTGATCCACCTGGTGGACGACAAGATCCATGCCCGCTCCATCGGCCCTTACAGCCTGATCACCCAGCAGCCGCTGGGGGGGAAAGCCCAGTTTGGCGGCCAGCGGTTCGGGGAGATGGAGGTCTGGGCGCTTGAGGGGTACGGGGCCTCGCACATCCTTCAGGAGATCCTGACGGTGAAATCCGACGACATCCGGGGCCGCCTGAAAACCTATGAGCGGATCGTGAAAGGGCAGAACCTGACAAAGCCCGGCGTGCCGGAAAGCTTCCGGGTGCTCGTCAAGGAACTTCAGGGCCTGGCGCTGGATGTTGAGATCATGTACGACGACGGGACGGTCGGGGAAATCCTGCTGGAGGACGAGGACGAGGAAATGGGTGCCCCCGGGACGCCGAGGCCGCGGCCGGCGATTGTCGATCTGGAATCGGGCGAGGACCTGCTACCTCCCTCCGCGGTCGGCGTTACGGAGGAGATGCTTTTTGTAAGCCAGAAAGAACTCGATTCCTCTTTTGAGGAAGAAGAGGAACCGGATGAACAGGATTTGACCCGCGAGGGGGAGGATGCATAAATGAGCCGCCGCGAAATCGTCGGAGTCCGCATCAAGCTCGCGAGCACGGAACGGATTCGTGAACTTTCCAGCGGGGAAGTCAAGAAGCCCGAGACCATCAATTACCGGACCCTCCGTCCGGAAAAGGACGGGTTGTTCTGCGAGAGGATCTTCGGCCCAACGCGCAGCTACGAGTGCGCTTGCGGGAAATACAAGAGGAGCGGCCCAAAGTACAAGGGCATCCTTTGCGACCGTTGCGGCGTGGAAGTGACGGACAACCGCGTCAGGCGGGAACGGATGGGGCACATCGAGCTAGCGGCCCCGGTCGTGCATATCTGGTACCTGAGAGGCATTCCGAGCCGCTTGAGCCTCCTTCTGGGTACGGCAACAAAGGACTTGGAGAAAGTCGTCTACTTTGCCCCGATTCGGAGGAGAAAACCTGTTTTCAAGGTCGTCATGGAAGGGCGAAGGACAGACCTTGCCCGCCGCGGCGACCTGATCGATGCGTCGGAAGAGAGAATCCACTCCCACTACGACCCGAAGTTCAAGGCGGAGGAGGCGTACAGGGTGATCCAGGTGGACGACGTTCCCCTGGACGAAGGGGACCTCGTTTCCGCCCAACAGGTTGCCCGGTTCAAGGCCGATTTTGGGGATGAGATCTTCAAGGTCGAACCGGCATTCCGGATCGAAAAGGAGGACTCGGAAGGACCGGGCGAGATCCTGTCCGCCAGCGAACTGGAGGCTCGAGGGGGAGTGGAGGCATTCCCCGGAATCCAGCGCGCCGTTGTCGGCAACCAGGAAGCGTTCATCGTCACGGCCGTCGCCCATTTGCCGTTCCAGAAGAACGACGTGCTGGCCCTCAGCGAGGTCCAGCTTTACAACCAGAAATATCCTGGCCGTTTCCAGGCCCAGCAGGAAACCGCGACCATCGAGGATCCCTGCTACCTCGTCATCGACGGCGGAGAATCTCCCTTCGCCCGCGGAGAAATCATTCTCGAAAGGGAGCAACGCCTCTGTGCAGCCTACGATCGGGAATTTTCCGCCGGGATCGGTGCCGAAGGAGTCCAGCAGCTTTTGAACAAGCTGGACCTGGATGAAATGGCCGCCTCCCTTCGGGAAGAGATTTCCGAAACCACGGGCCAGAAAAAACGGAAGCTGATCAAGCGCCTGCAGGTT
>JAJUIT010000088.1 GCA_029267465.1 Synergistaceae bacterium | reverse complement strand
GGGATGGGCCCCTGCCAGGGGCGCGGCTGCCGCGAGATCATCATGCGGGAGATCTCCAGGGCAAAGGGAATCCCCATGGCCGAAGTGGAGCCCGGAACCTTCCGGCCCCCCGTCAAACCCGTCAAGCTCGGCGTTCTCGCCTCCTGCGAGGATGCCAAGGAATAGAAAGACCGGTTGATGGTTCAAAACTCCAGGGGCGATGCCGTTGACCGGCGTCGCCCCTTCATTTTTCCCCGAACGTTCGCCACGCTTGTTCTTCGGCCCTTCGTAGGATCTCCCGTAACGGCAGACCTGTCTTTTCCGCGACCTGCCTGCAGTCTTCGTACTCGGCTGAAAGGTTCAGAAGCCTTCCGTCCGGCGAGAAGGCGGCTTTGATGCCGATTCTGGCCTCTTCTTCCCCCAGCGGAAAGGAAACGCTCCGAAACGACCGTTGGGCGGTGAACCGCTGAACTGAAGGCAGGATCCGGATCCCCAGGGTTCCCGTTTGCTTCATGATCTCGAGGGCCAGGGCCTGGCTCTTGTCCGGTTCTGCAAGGACACGGAGCAGGTGCCCGGGACGCCCCTTTTTCATCGTTAGCGGCGAAACGCTCACGTCTTTTGCACCCAGCGCCGGTAATCGTTCGAAGAGGTGGCCGAGAACCTGGCCGGAAACGTCGTCGAGGTTGGTTTCTAGGATGTCGACCCGATCCTCACCGAAAGCGGATGAGAGTTCCATGAGCACGGAGCGCAGGACGTTCGGCTGTTCCGTTTCGGAATCCCCTGCCCCGTAACCGGCCGAGACGGATTTCCCCAGGGGGAATCCAGCGGCTGGCCGGGCAAAATGGGCTAAAAGCGCGGCCCCGGTTGGCGTTAGAAGTTCCCGGTTTCCATTCCCGTAGAAGGGAAATCCGAATCGCGTGAGAATGCGGAGCGTGGCTGGAGAGGGGACCGGCAAGGTCCCGTGCGCGGAGTGGATCAGCCCTCCGCCGACGTTGATGGGAGTGCAGAGGACCTCATCCGGGTCAAGGTCCTCAAAGGCCAGGCAGGACCCAATCACATCGGCGATGGCATCATCCTGCCCAATCTCGTGGAAGTGCAAACGCTCCAGCGGTTCCCCGTGGGCGGCCGATTCCGCATCGGCAAGGATCTCAAACACGCAGGCGGCATTCTTCCTCACGCGTTCCGGCAGGGCCATCCCCTCGATCTGTTCCATCAATTCGAAAAACGACCTCTGGCGCGTTTGGTTACGAACCTGCACGTGAACCTTCAGGGCGCGGATTCCCTTTTTCGAAACGGGGGTGACCGTCACCGCTACGCCAGCCGCTGACTCCGCGGTTTGAACGATTCTCTCCTGGTCTGCTCCCAGGTCCAGCAGGCTTGCGAGGATCATGTCCCCGGCGGCTCCGGAAAAAGGATCGAAAAAGATCGCCTTCACCTTCAGTGCACCTCCCGCCTGAAGCTCTCACTTGTGGAACAAGCATACCGTTCGGGAGGTTTGCGGGCAAATCCGGTCGGATCGGGAAAACGGGAGTCCAGGCTCCCCTTGAATTGTTAATTGAAAATACGGGTCAATCTGCTTTAAATCTTTAAACCATGGGGCAATGTTTTGGGATGCAGGAATTTTGTTTTTATATAAATTAAATAGATAACAGGAAGGCTTGTTTTTTCATCGAGAAGGCCCCTTCGTCTACTTGCCTTTGAGAAAGGACTAAACTAGCATGGCAATGATGTTGAAAAAATTTTCGAAACTGAAAGTTTATTGAAGGCTCGAGGCATGCACCCATGCCGATCTTTTTTGCCGGGCAGGCAGGATTCAGAAAGGAGGGCCGCGATCCATTTAATAGGATAGCAAGACAGGCGAGAGAAACCAGGAACAGAGCTGAGAGGAGGATGAGTATGGCAAAGAACCTGGAAGGGAACATGTGGTCAAGCCGATGGGGGCTGATTATCGCTTCTATCGGGATGGCGGTGGGAACGGGCAACATCTGGCGGTTCCCGAGGGTATCGGCGGCAAACGGAGGAGCGGCATTCTTCTTTGCCTACGTGCTGGCGCTTTTTCTTTGGGCAATACCCCTGATGGCTGCCGAGGGCGTATGGGGCAAGGTTTCCCGGATGGGCATCATCGGTTCGTTCAAGTACATGTGCGGACGCGGGTGGACCTGGGCCGGGGCCCTGATGGCCGTCATCGTCCTGGGGATCGTCTTCTATTACGGCGTTGTCGTGGGTTGGTGCATGCAGTACCTTGGATATGCCGTTATGGGGATCTTCAAGCCTGGGCTGGACACCGAGGCCCTGTGGAAGGCGTTTGCGGCGAACGGGATGCAGCAGAGTCTCCTGTTTGCTCTCGTTGTCGCGATCTGCATGTTCATCACGTCCAAGGGGGTGGCCGGCGGCCTGGAGAAGGCCTGCAAGTTCATGGTCCCTGGAATTTTCATTCTCCTCGTTTTTCTGGCGATCCGGGCTGCCTTCCTGCCCGGCGCGGTAAAAGGCTACGAATTCTATTTTACGGCTCGCCCGGCTGACTTCCTGAACCCGAGGACCTACCTCGAGGCCTTCACCCAGGTTGCCTGGTCCACGGGCGCCGGGTGGGGGCTTTTCCTCACGTACTTTGTTTACGTCAAGAAGAGCGAGGACATCATGCTTGCGGCGACGACGACTTGCTTTGCCGATACTACGGCAGGTTTCCTCGCCGGATTGTGCGTCATCCCCACCATCTTTGCCTACTCGCCCGATCCAATGGCAGCAGTGAAATCGGGCAACACGGGGCTTGCTTTCATCCACATGACGAAGCTTTTCTCGGAAATCCCCGGCGGCACGGTCATGGCCATCGCCTTCTTCCTCGCCCTGGTGCTGGCGGCGCTCAGCTCGGAAATCGCCATGATCGAAATGGGGGCCCGCATCCTGGAAGACGCGGGCTGGAGCCGGAAAAAAGCGACATGGGGCATTGGCATCACCACGCTGCTTTTGGGACTTCCCTCCGCGATGAACATGACCTTCCTGGATAACCAGGACTGGGTCTGGGGCATCGGGCTGCTGCTGGCCGGGCTTTTGATGGGCCTGGGAGCCATGAAGATCGGCGTGAAGAAAATCTGGGAGGAGCACATCGAGCCTTACACACAGATGAAACACTATTGGATGTTCTCCGCGATCCGGTTCTTCCCCCTTTGGTTCGCTTTTATTTTTGGATGGTGGACCTGGCAGGCGATCACCTGGTACCCGGGTGAATGGTACAAGTGGCTTCCCATCAGCAAGTACACGTTCACGGTGGGGACGATGTACTGGCAATGGGCCATCGCGGCTGTGGCCTGCATTCTCCTGAACAACTGGCTTGCCGATCGGATGACCCACCGCCTGGAAGTGTAGCCTGACCGGGATGGAAGGAGAGGGTTCTTATGTGGATGTTCAATATGGCGGTCGTCATGATTGTTGTTGTTGGCGGGCTGATCTGGTGCCTGCGCCACATCGCCATGGCTAAGGATGGAGAGGAATAGCGCCGGATCGAAGGTTGCCGCAAGAAGGGGGCCGGGGGAAAGCCCCCGGCCTTTTTGCTTTCTCCAGGGGCCCTTCTTGACTATGATAGAAGAAAGTTTTTCGAACGGGAGGGGGATTTCTTGAGAAGGGTTTTCGTTTCAGGGGCTTCCGGGAACGTGGGGCGGCTGGTGGTCAGGAATATCATCGAACGGGACGGGTTCGAGCTGGCGGGCGGGTTTTGCCGGGAGTGCGGGGAAGACCTCGGCACTCTTTCCGGGCTGCCTCCGATCGGGATAAAAGCCTCTGCCACGCTGCGCGATGGGCTTGAAAACAGCCGGGCCGACATGGTCATCGACTTCACCAGCGCTACCGTTCTGATGGCCAACCTGGAAGTCTATGCGGACCTGGGGCTCGACGCGGTCATCGGGACGACCGGCCTTTCCGACGAAGATTTCGCGAAAGTGGAATCCCTTGTCAAAGAAAAGGGACTCCGATGGGCAATCATTTCCAACTACGGGCTGGGAATCAACCTGGTCAAGGAGTTCCTTTCCCAGGTGCGCCCGTACTATCCTTATGTCAGCATCACGGACCGTCACCATCCCGGCATGGCCAACGCCCCGAGCGGTACTGCGGCCATGCTGGCCCATTCGGTTTCGGAAGGGCCGGAAGGGGCCGTTGAAAGCCGCGAGGTGTATGAAGGGGTGCTCGGAGCGAAGATCGCGGGCATCCCGGTTCATTCCGAACGACTGCCCTATCCCGCACCGTTCTCGGAGCACGAGATCGTTCTGGGGAGAAAAGATGAGATTATCCGAATCACCATTTCCGATTTCACGAGCGAAATCTACATGGATGGCGTTTTTCTAGCGGCAGAACGCCTTCCCTTCATGCCACCCGGAACCTTGGCCCGGTCGCTTTCCGAGTTCAAGTGAGAGCAGCGAAAAGCGGCGGCACGCCCTACGGAAACAAAAAGATTTTTCGGTGAAGTTTTTCTGTCACGAAGGCGCCTGGAAACTTTTGCGCACTCTGTTCTCGAGAATCAACACTTGGGCAAACCAATTCACAAGGGGGGGCAAGAGAATGACGGTTTACCGGATCAAAAGCAAAACCCGGTCCTGGGATGGAGAAGCGATTGGAATCCTGATCCTTGACGCGGCGTATCCCTGTGTTCCCGGAAATGTCGGCAATGCAACCACCTATCCATTCCCTGTCCGGTACAAGGAAGTCCGGGGATCGTCGATCGAGCGGCTTCTGAACGAAAGAGATCCGGAACTGCTCAAGCCCTTCATCGATGGAGCCAAAGAGCTGGAAGCGGAAGGAGTGCGGGCGATCACGGGCGCCTGCGGTTTCATGGCGCTCTTCCAGAAGCAGGTGGCGGAAGCCGTCGAGATTCCCGTTTTCCTGTCGAGCCTTCTGCAGGTTCCCTTTATCTGCCGGACGCTGACCACGAAACAGAAGGTCGGTATCATCACGGCCAACGCTGGCGTTCTGACCGATGAACATTTCGAAAACGTCGGCATCACGAAGGAGATGCCAATCGTGGTTTATGGAATGGAAGACCAGGAAGAATTCCGCACAAGCATCCTTGAAGAAAAGGGGACGCTGGATTCCGACCTGATCGAAAAGGAAGTGGTCGGCGTCGCCGAAAGAATGGTGCTGGAACACCCGGAAGTTGCGGCCATCGTGCTGGAATGCAGCGACCTGCCTCCTTACGCGGCCGCGGTGCACGCGGCGACGGGCCGGCCCGTATTCGATTTCATCACGATGATCAAGTACGTTCATTCCGCGCTAGTACCGACGAAATACGAGGGGTACATGTAACCGTCTAGGAAGCAAATGAACGGCCAAGGAGGGAAATTCGTGTCCCGGGTCTGGATCTTTCTGCTGATGGTCCTCGCTGGAGCGGTTTCGGCCCTGCAGCCAGGCATCAACGCGAGGCTGGCCCAGAAGGTCGGCATCCTTGAGAGTTCCTTCGTTTCCTTTGCGGGAGGAGCCCTGTGCCTTGCCGTGGTCGTTTTCCTTTTTGGAAGAGGAAGCCTCAAGGGCATTTCGACAGCCGCTCCATGGGAGCTCCTCGGAGGATTGATCGGTGCCGTTTACGTGACCTGCCTGGTTTTTGCGGTGCCACGCATTGGTACAGCCGCGGCGATGGCCGGGGCGATCGCTGCGCAACTGGCGGCAAGCCTGCTTCTGGATTCGACGGGAGCGTTTGGCTTTCAGAGACTGCCCCTGGATTTTCCCCGTGTGACTGGAGTTCTTTTTCTTGTCCTGGGTTCCCTGCTGATCCTTCGAAAATAGGATTCAGAAAGGAACTCCAATCGTCGGCTGAAACGGAGATCGTGATGCTGGAGGAGGTTGGTTTCAAAATGGAGTGCGACAGGAGAGATATTCTGAAAAGAGTGGCAGAAGAAGCCTGCCTGAACGAAAAGAGGTATCACCTTTGCAGCCAGGGCACGCTGGCTGCGCTGATGCGGTCCTTTGGCATTCACAACCCGGACCTCCTGCGAGCTTCAACCGCCTTCGCCGGAGGAGGAGTCCGCCGGGGGCACATGTGCGGGGCTCTGAGCGGCGCCCTGCTGTTTATCGGGCTTCTGGCGGGGAGAGACGACCTGGAAATGAGGGAGCAGGCTGTCAGGGGATTGGGGTATTGTGACAAAGTTTACCGGTCTTTCGAGGAGAAGTTCGGAACCGTTCTTTGCCGGCAGATCCAGAAAACCCTCTACGGGAGGGAATATGAACTGACCCGGCAGGAAGAGCGCGACGAAATGCATGCTCTCATGGAAAGAATGGAGTTCGCCTGTCCGCAGGTGTGCGGGGAAGCGGCGCGGATGGCGGCTTTGACCGTATTTGAGATCCTCGAGGCGGGACACCCGGTTGCAAATTCTCTGATCCGTTTGTCCCGGTAGGTTCGAGTCCATTCCTTCGATCACGGAGGCCTCCAAAAACCCCAAGGTTTTGGAGGCCTCTTGCGTGCCGCGGAGCAGTCCCCTATAATTGGCTTGAAAGTTGCATATGCAAGTATATTCGGGGGGGGTAAACGGATGGATCTCCAGGAACGGTCACTCGGAAGATGGATTGCCACCCTTTTCAGAAGGAGCCGCGTGACCCTCGATCGGGTCTTCGAGCCGATGGGCCTCGGCAAGGGGCTGTATCTTTACCTCGCGCTTCTTTCGCGGCAGGAGGGGTTGACGCAGCACCAGCTTGCCGTCGAGCTGGTCTTTGACGAGGGAACCGTTGCCCGTGCGCTCCAGCGCCTCTCGAAGGAGGGATGGCTGAGAAAGGAAAGGGACGAAAAGGATGGCCGGGCGTTCCGCGTCCACCTCAGCGAGAAGGCCTTCGAAGCGATGCCGAAGGTCATCCAGGAGCTCGAGGCGTGGAACAACCGCCTCGTGAAAGGGTTCAGCCCGGAAGAAAAGGAACTGGCGCTTCAGCTCCTTGTGCGGATGGCGGAAAATGCAGACCGGAAGGAAGAAGGGGAGGCATGACGGAAATGGATAGCTTCATGGAAATGAAGGCAAAAGCGGAAGCCCTGGATGCAAGGGATCCCCTGGGGAAGTTCAGGGAGCGTTTCCTGATCCCGAAGGGACGGGTGTACATGGACGGCAACTCGCTGGGACTTCCCGCGAAGGAA
Organism: Synergistaceae bacterium; assembly: GCA_029267465.1. Taxonomy (GTDB): domain Bacteria; phylum Synergistota; class Synergistia; order Synergistales; family 79-D21; genus 79-D21. The sequence continues at coordinate 1,339 of JAJUIT010000088.1, read as the reverse complement.
TCCATCGAAGGCGTCCTCCGCGTTTTGGAAGAGTGGAAGACCCTGAATATCGACGGCTGGCTTGAAGGGCGGATTCCCTGGTTCACCCTTCCGGAGGAGATGGGGCGGAGGATGGCTCCCCTCGTCGGGGCATTGCCCGAGGAAGTCGTGGTGTCGGGCTCCACAACTTCCAACCTCCACAGTCTTGTCCTGACTTTCTATCAGCCCGAGGGGAAGAGGAGAAAGATCCTTGCGGACGAGCTCAATTTCCCGTCGGACCTCTATGCCCTTGCGAGCGAAATCCGCCTGAAGGGGGGAGATCCCGCGACCGACCTGGTTCTCGCCAGGTCGAAGGACGGGAGCACTCTTGAGGAAGAGGACCTGATTGCCCTGATGGACGAAACCGTGTCCGTCGTGCTTCTGCCTTCCGTCCTCTATCGTAGCGGCCAGCTCCTGGACATGGAGCGGCTGACCCGGGCGGCCCATGAAAAGGGGATCTTCATCGGTTTCGACTGCGCGCACTCCGCCGGATCCGTTCCGCACCGTCTCCATGACTGGGATGTGGACTTTGCCTTCTGGTGCAGTTACAAGCACCTGAACGGGGGTCCCGGAAGCCCTGCTTTCCTTTTCGTGAACGAGCGGCATTTCGGCAGGGATCCCGGGTTGGCGGGGTGGTTCGGGTATGTGAAAGAAAAACAGTTCGACATGAGGATCGAATTTGAACATGCAAAATCCGCCGGGGGATGGCAGTTGGGCACTCCCTCCGTTCTTTCGGCGGCAACGCTTGAAGCGGCCCTGAAGATCCAGGATGAGGCGGGCATCGACCGGATCAGGGAAAAATCCCTCCACTTGACGGATTTCCTGATCGACCTCGTGGATGGGTTCCTCTCGGACGAGCCTTACTCCTACTCGATCGGCACCCCCAGGGAGCACGGGAGGCGTGGAGGCCACCTGGCCATTGAACATCCAGCGGAGGCCTGGAGGATCTGCTGCGCACTGAAAGCCCGGGGAATCGTTCCCGATTTCCGGCCCCCTCGCGTCATCCGCGTGGCTCCCGTTGCTCTCTACAACACCTTCACTGAAGTTTGGGAAGTTGCCAGAGCGCTGAAGGAAATCATTGATATGCGGGATTTCGAGCGTTTCCCGAAAGAGCGAAGCGCGGTTTCCTAAGGATCCGGCAGGATCGCGCTTGCCTAGGGGGCCCGGCATCTGCCCGGGCTCCTTTTTTCTTCCCGGCGGCTTTATGAGTTCAGCGTGATATAATTTTACCGCCTGCATATGAAGGACTTAGGCAATACGCATTCGACTGGAACGGAGGGATGGCTTTTGCTGAAAAAGGACCCCCTCTGGAAGTTGGAGC
>JAJUIT010000161.1 GCA_029267465.1 Synergistaceae bacterium | reverse complement strand
GGAATCAACCTCCGGTTGCTCGTTTCACTGCTCTTCATGGTTCAGGGAGTTTCCGTGGCCTGGGCCTTGCTGGGCAGAACGAGACTCTCCAGCCGGGCGGCGAGAGGCTTTATAATTTTCGTAGCGATCCTTGTCCCGGTTCTATCCTACCTGCTTATGATCGTCGGACTGGTTGATATCTGGTGGGATCTTCGAGCCCGCCTCTGGAGGTGAAAACAATGAAAGTGATCCTGAAAGAAGATGTGAGCAAGATCGGGAAAAAGGGAGACTTGCTCGAGGTTTCCGACGGATATGCCCGGAACTACCTTTTCCCCAGAGGCCTTGCCGAGGAGGCGACCGAAGGGCGCCGAAAAGAGTGGGAAGCGAGGAAGAAGGATCTTGCCCAGAAAGCAACCCGAGCAGAAAAAGCCGCCCAGGAAGCCAAGAGGAACCTGCAGGGGAAACAGGTGACGGTGAAGGCCAGTGCAGGGGAATCCGGAAAGCTGTTCGGTAGCGTGACGAGCTCCACGATCGCCCGCGCGATCGAGGAACAGCTCCACGTCGTGGTTGACAAGAAGGACATCCGGATGGAAGAGGCCATCCGGCAGGTGGGCCGGCACCCGCTGACGGTCAGGCTTTACCCGAACATCGAGGCGGAACTGAGCGTCCTGGTGGAGGCGGAGTGAATTGTTGAAGAACGCCTTCGAGAGGGTTCCGCCGCATAGCCTGGAGGCAGAAAGAGCGGTCCTGGGGGCCTGCCTGCTCGATCGGGATGCCCTTCTTCTCGTGACGGAAACCCTCTCCGGAGAAGATTTTTACGAAACCCGGCATCGCCTGGCCTTTGAAGTGATCCTCGACATGGCGAGGAAAGACAAGCCCGTAGACCCGCTGACGGTCTGGGAAGAAATTTCCAGGAGGGAGCTGGCGGACCGCCTTGGGGGGCAGGGCTTCATCGCGGGCTTGGTCGACACCGTTCCGACCATTGCCAACGTGGAATACCACAGCCGCATCGTCCGGGACAAATCGGTCCACCGGAAACTCGTCCAGGTCGGAAGCGACATCGTCAAGCTCGGGTACGCCGAGGACCGGGAAATGGAAGACATTCTCGACGAAGCCGAGAGGGCTGTTTTCGAGATCACCCGCCGCGGCGGCGAGAAGAACTTCCGCCACATCGGGGACATCCTGGGGGCCGCCTTTCAGCAGATTGAAACCCATTACCAGCAACAGGAGCCGGTTACGGGGATTTCTTCGGGCTTTGTCGATTTCGACCGTCTCACGGCGGGTTTCCAGCCGGGAAGTCTCAATATCATCGCAGCTCGCCCCTCCATGGGGAAGACGGCCCTGGCCTTGAACATCGCCCAGCACGCAGCGCTGGAAAGGAAAAAACCGGTTCTCGTGTTCAGCCTGGAGATGGGAGGAGAGCAGCTGGCCCAGCGAATGCTCGCCTCGGAGGCGCGCGTAAACGTCCACGACCTGAGGACCGGCACGTTTCACGAAAGCGCCTGGGAAGCCCTCGCGGATGCGGCAGGGCGTCTTTCCCAGGCTCCGATCTACATCGACGACAGTTCCGTGCTGTCCACCCTCGAACTGCGTGCGAGATGCCGCCGCTTCAAGGCCAAAACGAACGAGGTGGGCATGATCGTGGTCGATTACCTTCAGCTGATGCACCTGCCCCGGCCGACGGACAGCAAACAGCAGGAAGTCGCGGAAATCTCGAGAGCCCTCAAGGGGATCGCAAGGGAACTGGATGTTCCCATCATCGCCCTTTCCCAGCTTTCCAGGGCGGTTGAGCAGAGGCAGGACAAGCGGCCGCAGCTCTCCGACCTTCGGGATAGCGGCGCGATTGAACAGGATGCCGATCTTGTGATCCTGCTTTTCAGGCCAGGGTATTACTCGACAAACCCGGAGGAGGAAGACAACATCGCCGAGGCGATCATTGCCAAGCACAGGAACGGTCCAACGGGGACCGTCCCTCTGATTTTCATCCGGGAATACACCCGTTTCGTGAACGCCGAAAGATTCCGCCCATCCTAGGGCAGAACGGGGGCCGGAAAAAACCATGAAGAGAACCCCGAAATCAACCCGGGAATTCGTTCCCGTTCATCCCAGTGGAGACGGGGCGGGAAAAGTACCGGAAGGATTCATTCCCGAGTGGCTCTTCTACCCGTTGATCGCCGTTTCGTTCGTCGTCCCGAATCTAGTTTTTGCGCCCGGGGCGTTTTTTTCCCAGTCTCTCCACATCCTGAAATGGGTCACCGCCTTCACGCCGATCGCCATTCTTGCCGTTGCAGCCGGAATCTCGATCGTGGCGGAGCCTAGCGATCGACCGGTTTTCCGGGTCGACCCGCTGGGCTGGCTGTGGCTCTTCCTCCTTCTCTACATCACCGCGCAGCCGCTCTGGGTCCGGGTGACTTCCGTCCCCACGTTCATCCGGGAATGGCTGTTCTTCGCCACCCTTTTCATCACCGCGCTTCTTTGTTCAAACTTCTTCCGCCGGCGGGACATGATGATGCTGGTGCTTTTTGGAGCGGGCCTGAACGCTGCGCTGAACATTCTCTTTGCGGAGCTCCAGGTCAGGTTGGTCCGGCTTCCGTTCTTCATCCTGCCTGTTCCGGGCAACTACGTGGGCAACACCGGCCAGCAGAACATGCTTGGAATCTGGGTTGCGATGGCTGTCCTTTCCGGGCTCGCGCTTCACCTCATGCTGCTGGAGGAGAGGGAGAAACGACCCCACGATCGCTCTGTCCCGATCCTCGTCGGGGTAAACCTGGCGATCCTGTCGGTCAACTCCTGGGGTGTCTTTTCTACGACAAGCCGGCAAAGCCTTCTTGCACTTTTTGCGGGAACTGCGGTTTTCCTGCTTGCAGGAGCAAGGGTTAGGGGGAAGGCCTTCGTCCGCTTGCTGCTTCCCGTTTTACTGGTGATCCTTCTAGCCATGGGGGCGGCATACCAATTCAACACGGGCCGGACACAGGTTTTCGTGGAAAAGGCTGAGAGCCTGGCGAAGGGGGCGGTCGGGGAAAAGAGGGAACTTTCCGAGGCCGATTCGGGCCGCCTGAGCATCTACGCCACGGCGCTGACCATGCTGAAGGCCCACCCGCTGGGCGGGGTCGGGCTGGGACACTTCAAATGGAACTACCTGGAAGCCCAGCGCGAACTCTTCCGGCAGCATCCCGATTC
>JAJUIT010000104.1 GCA_029267465.1 Synergistaceae bacterium | reverse complement strand
GCGGTGACGCCGGTGTTCTCTCCCGCCGCTGAAGCCCTGAACCCGTAGCGCCTCCAGTCCTGGGAACCGCCTTCCGCGTACACGGAAACCCCGGTTTTTTCCGGTTTCTTCGTGACGATGCTGATGACGCCCCCGGCGGCCATGGAGCCGTACAGGGCCGAACCCGCCCCCCGGACGATCTCGATCCGCTCGATGGATTCGACGGGGATGGAGCGAAGGTCCACGGCGGCGGCCCCGGCAGCGTGGCTGGCCCTGTAGTAGGGAACGCCGTCCACCAGGAAGAGCACCTCCGTGACGAGGCCTCTCAACTTCAGGTTGTCCTCCTGCGTGGAACCGGCCCGGGTGAGCGTCGAGATGCCGGGCACGCGGTCGAGGATCTCGCTCAGGGACTTGGCTCCGCTGTTGGCGATGTCGGCGCTGGTGATCACGTCGGTGGGGGCGGGAACCTCGTCGAGGCTCTCGGACAGGCGGCTCCCGGTGACGATCTCGGGTGCCGCGGTGACGGGAGTTTCTTCCGAACGGGCGGGCGGCGCGAAAAGAACCGCCAGGCAGAAAAAGAGCGGGAAAAGAGCGGTTAACAACGGGTAACGGACACGCAAAAAAATCCCCTCCTCCTGGGAAAATGGTCGGGCCGCCATGAAACGGGGCACCCTGGAAGAGGGTGTTCCTCCCGCCGCGCGGACGCCCTCGCATCCACGCCGACAGCCCTGCCCGGGTCGGTCTCCTGGCTTTCGGTCCTCCTACTCCCGCGCCTTCCCGGGGAAATTCCCCAGTGGCCTGCGTGCGGTTTCGTCCCGAATACAGTGGCGGGGCCGCTCCGGAGTTGCACCGGATTCCCGTCACCCGGACAGCTGTTGCAGCGAAAAAAAGGATATCCCGTGCCGAAGGCGATCGTCAAGAGGAAAAGGGACAATCCTGCCGCAAAGGCTTCTTTTCTTCAGCAAAAGCGGCGCATCAGCAAAAACAGGAAGGGAGCCCCGAAATAGAGGAGGTTGCTCTCGAAATCCCCCAGCGGAATCGTGACGAGCCCCATGATCGCCAGGACCGAGATGACCAGGTTCAAGCGCACGTCGCGTTCGATCGCCTCCTCCGGCAAGTCGGGACTGACGAGCCGTCGGTTCCGGCTGGCATGGACCCACTGCAGGGCAAAGAGACCGCTGATGCCGAGGATGTTCAGGTGGAAGAACGCTTCGGAAGCGTTCTTCCCGGGGAAATCGCTCACCAGGGACGTGGAAAAGGGGACGAGGGTGATCAGGAGAAGTGAACCCATCCCAAGCCAGAGGAAAGTCTGGTCGACCCTCAGGATGGAATGGCCCTGGCGGACGTGCAGGACCCAGAAGGCACCCAGCAGGAAAAAGCTGAGCGCGTACTTGGCCAAGGGAAGGGCGAGTTCCAGCAGGGCCCCGGTGACCTCCGGGCCTTCCGCTCCTTCAGGCAGGGAGGGGAGATCGAGCCCCAGGACGAGAAGGGTCATGGCGATGGCAAAAACCCCGTCGGTGAGCGCTTCCAGCCGGTTTGGGGAAAAAAACGGGATCGCTGGGGAAGTCTGGTCTTTCATCCGGTCTATTCCCTCCAGGGCTCATTTTTTGGGGCTAAAGGTCACAACGACCGCCACCGAAGCCAGGATCGCGGCAGCCGAGACGAGGGTGCGGACGGAAAGGGATTCTCCCGCGACAAGCCAGCCCAAAAAGATCGCGATGACGGGGTTGACGTAGGCATAGGTGGCCGCCCGGCTGGGACGGCAATGCCGCATGAGAAAAAAGAAGGCAACGAACCCGATCCAGGAGCCGAAGACGACCAGGTAGAGCCACCCCAGGAAAGACTCGCGCGTGACCGCGGAAAGCGAAAACTGCGCCCAGTCGCCTTTCGGTATCGCGAGAAGCAGCATGATGACGCCGGCCGAGGCCATTTCCATGCTCATCGCCATCGGGGCGCTGTCCGGCAGGTCCGCGTGGCGGCTCACCATCGAGCCGAAGGCCCAGGAGACCGTGGCGAAGACCAAAAGCCCGGCCCCGAACGGGTCGATTTCGCCGCCATGCACGAGCATGGATGGGCCGATCAGAAAGACCATTCCGGCAAAACCTCCCAGGATGCCCGCGGCTTCCAGGAGCGTCGGCCGTCCGCCCCGGAAGAAGAGCCAGCTGGCAAGGACAATCCAGAGGGGCTCGGTAGCGACGATGATCGAGGCGATCCCGGAAGGGACCGTCTTCTGGGCCCAGACGATGCTGCCGTTTCCCCCCACAAGGAGAAGGAGGCCGGCAAGGGCCGCCCACCCCCACTGCCGCAAGGTCGGGGGAGGCTGCCCGCGAAGGCGGAGAAAGGCGAAAAGGAGGGTCCCGGCCACGAGAAACCGGGAACCGGCCCCGAGGTAGGGGGGGATCGACTTCACCATCATTGCGATAGCGAGGTAGGTGGTTCCCCAGATGACGTAGATGGCCGTGAAGGCGGCGACGATCTTCCAGGCCGGGGGTTTCCCGCTCATGGGGTGAACCTTCCTTTCGGCGATGGGCTTTAGCGAATCATAACCGAAAACGGGTAAAAAAGGAGGGGCGCTTCCGCCGTTCAGCGGTAGCGCCCCGTCTGCAAGCCGAGCGGGAAACGGAGGTCCTCCCCCCGAATCAGAGCATGTTGCGGCGCCAGAGGGCGTAGGCGCAGCCGACCGTCGAAACGAGGGAGATCCCCACCACGGCCCAGAAACCGGCAGCCTTGTCGAGCCAGGGAACCCCGACGTTCATGCCCCAGAAGCTGGCGAACATCGTGGGAATGGCGAGGATGATCGTCATGGAGGTGAGAAACTTCATGACCATGTTCAGGTTGTTGGAAATGACGGAGGCGAATGCATCCATCATTCCCGACAGGATCTCGCTGTACATCTGGACCATCTCGATGGCCTGCCGGTATTCGACCTGGGCGTCCTCCAGCAGGTCCTCGTCCTCCTCGTAAATCTTGATCAAGTGCTCCACCTTGCGGTTGTTCCGCAAGCGGAGGAGCTTATCGACCACCATGTTGTTGGTTCGCAAAGAGGCGGAAAAATACGTCAGGCTCTTTTCCATCTCCAGGAGCTGGAAAAGTTCCTCGTTTTTCATCGACTGCCGCAGGTGCCGTTCGATCTCGTCCGTCCGGATGTTGATCTGCCGAAGGTAGCGCAGAAAGTACGTCGCGGAGCGGTAAAGGATGTTGAACAGGAAACTCGTCCGTTTCCCCGTATCGAACAGCCGGGCGGTCATCCGGTTGAAGCAGGTCAAAACGTCGCTCTCCTCCAGGCAAACGGTCACGATGACGTCGGGAAGGAGAATGATGCCCATGGGCAAGGTCTCGTATCGATCGTTGTCTCTCTTTCGGGGGACGTCGATGATGACGAGGAGGTACTCGTCCTCGATCTCGAGGCGCGAGCTTTCCTCTTCGTCCAGAGCCGCGGTCAGGGTGTCCAGCGGCAGGCCGACGAGCTTCTTCACCGTGTTCAGTTCTTCAGAACTGGGGTCCATCAGGTTGATCCAGCAGCCCTTTTCAAAGGTAGCCGGATCGAGTTCACGGAGAGTGTTGTTCTCGCTCTTGAGGATCTGGAGCATGTCCTCACCATCCCTTCCACGCGGACAGGAAGAAACAGGCAAAAGAACGCGTCCTGCCGCTTTTTCCGTGTCCGTTTGAATGATCGTTCAAAAAAGGATTCGAAAAAGGGAGTGGATCGGAAAGGCACAAATCCACGCCCGGCGGGCGCCGGGCGCGTTTTTCCCGTCTTTTCGGAAAGCTACGCCGCGACGCCCCTATCGTGTCTACTTAACGGCGAATCACCCGTACTCACGGGAAAACCACCATCCTTGGCCAGTCTGGGTCTGGAATGGAGTATACCATCAAGCGCCCCGAAAGGGGAAGAGAAACGGTCAATCCCGGGAAAGTCCCGACCTTCTAGCTTCCTTGTTCTGGTACATCCGGTCGTCCGCCAGGCGCAGGGCAGCCCTGAGGCTTGCCGTATCCGTCGGACAGACGGCCGCGCCAAAATCCAGCAGGATCCCGTCGGGGTCCTCGTTCCCCCTGAGCCGGCACTCGCTTCTCACGCGGTTCATCACTTCCTGGACGCCTTTGCGGTCGGTCCCGGGAAGCAGGAGGAGGAACTCGTCCCCGCCGTACCGGAAAGCGTGGTCGCAGGCACGGAGGTTTTTCTGGATGCATTCCGCCGTTTCCTTCAGGTAGCGGTCTCCCACGAGATGTCCGTACCGGTCGTTGATGGCCTTGAAATTCGCGAGGTCAGCCATGACGACGGAAAGGGTTCCCCCAAACCGCGCCAGGCGGGCTTCTTCCTGGCTGAGGATCTCCTCCAGGGCCCGCCGGTTGCCCAAACCGGTAAGGGAATCCTGCAGCGCCTGGGTTTCGAGTTTTTCCATCGCCTCGAAAAGAGCCCAGAGAACCGCCATGTGGCGGGAAAGGATGAGCATCAGGTCCTCGTCCTCGGGTTCAAACGGGACCTCCCGTTCGAGGGAAAGCATTGCGAAGAGGCGGTCGCCGAACAGGATCGGCACGTCCAGCTGGCTTCCCTCCACGCCGAAGCCCACTTTCCGGTATTCCGGGAAGGCCTTCACGTCAAAAACGTTATGAAGCTTTCTCATGTTTGCGGAAAGGGTCACGAGGCCGCCTCCCTCGCGGTTCAGCTGACGGCTGTACCGTTTCAGCTCCGAAAAAGAAAGCTTCGTCGAAGCCAGGTACCCCAGGCGCAGGGGGTTTTCCGACTCCACCGCCAGGATGCTGGCGACGGGGTAGAGCAGCTTGGTCGAGAGCAGCCCCAGGACCTTCTGGCACATGTCCCGCTTATCCCGGGAACGGGCCAGTTCCTGGACCACGTCATGCAGGATGCGGGTTCGGGTCAGCTCCAGCGAGAGGCGTGCCGCTTCCTGCATCCGGGCAAACGCTTCCCCGAGGATCCCCGCCAGCAGCTCCGCGGTTCTCAGCTGGCGGTTTCCCAGGCTCCGGACTTTCCGGGACTGGATGTCCAGGACCCCGTAGGCCCGGTTTTTCCAGAGAATGGGAACCGCCATCTGTGCCCCCGCCCCCTTGATGCCGGGGAAATATTCGGGATCCCGCAGGACGTCGTCGACGACCTGCGAATTGCGGGTCCGAAAGGCTCTTCCCTGGACGCTTCCCTCCTTTGGCACCTTCATTAGCTCCGAAGGGTAGCCCTCCGCGGCGGCCCGCTCGAGCCAATCCGAACCCTCCTTTGCCAGGAAGACGCAAACGGCCGGGAAACGGAACTCGTCCCGCATGAACCGGACGGCTAGCACGGAAGCCTCTTCGAAGCTGACGGCCCCGTTGACCTTCCTGACGAACTCGAGGAAGAGGACCTTTTCGCTGTCCAGGTGGCGGGCCTTGATCCAGAGAAGCCCCGCGGCGGATCCCAGGACGACCAGGTGGAGGACCGCCAGCCGGGCCGGGATTTTCAGGAAAAGAACCTGCACGGGGAACATGCCCAAAAGCAGCGCGAGAAAAAGGTTCCGGGCACGGGGAGAACCGAAGAGGAACAGGAAAAAGAGCACGACCAGGTTGAGGAAGCAGAACGCACCGGATGCAAGGACCCGGGATTGTGCTTCCACCGCCGCGAGGATCAGACCGGAAAGGGGGGTGAAACCAAGGATCCAGTCCCATGACACGGGAACCAGCCCCTTCAGTATTTTCCGAATTGACTTATTATCATATCATGCCAGGATGCGTTGAAGTCAAAGAAGGCGCTCTTGTTTTACCGGACCAGCTTTTCGAGTCTCAACCGGCCCTGGGCCGGGGCAGGCCGGTCTTCTTCGTGGAGGAGGCCGGAGACACTCCCGCCGCCCGGTACCGGGAAGCCTGCGGGAAGGAATGGTTTACGGCAATGCTCCGACGCGGCTTCTCCGTCGATTCGGTCCGCCCCGTGCGGGAAGGGTTCGCCCAGGTCCTGCTGGAAGCACTCTCCTCGCGCGGAGTGGGAACCCTCCACGTGACCGACCCCGTCAACCAGGAACTGGAAGACAGGATCCGGGACTTTTGCAGGGGAAACGGCGTGCGGCTGGTGATGCATGAAACTCCCGGGTTTCTGATGTCCCGCCGCTGGCTGGACGGCTTTTTCGAAAGCCGGACAAACACCCGCATGGCCGAGTTTTACCGTGCGGTCCGCAGAGAAACCGGACTTCTCCTCGATTCGCGGGGAAAACCCGAGGGCGGGAAATGGAGCTTCGATCCCCAGAACCGCCGCCGGCTTCCGAAGGGGATTTTGATCCCCCGCGCCTGGGGAAACGAGGACCCAAGGGGGATTCTTCGCCTGCCTTCCACCCGGAGGGAAGCCGAGGCGGCCCTGTCCGATTTTCTGGAGAACCGGCTGGACCGGTTCGGCGATTACGAAGACGCCATGGCCTCGAACGAACCGGTGCTCTTCCACTCCGTCCTGAGCCCGGCCCTGAACGTCGGCCTTTTGACTCCGGGGGAGGTGCTGGAAGCCGTTCTCCGGCGGCACGGCGAAAGGCCGGTTCCCCTGAATTCCCTGGAAGGCTTCGTACGGCAGGTTTCCGGCTGGCGGGAGTTCGTGCGGGCGATGTACCGGAGGATCGGCGCGCGGCAGCGCGCGGCCAACGCCCTGGGGCACTTCGCCCCGCTGCCGTCCGGGTTCGCGGCCGGGCAAACGGGCATGCCGCCGGTCGACACGGTCGTGTCCCGGGTGAACCTGCACGGGTATGCCCACCATATCGAACGCCTGATGGTCCTGGGCAACTTCCTCCTGCTCTGCGAAACCGATCCTTCGGTGGTGAACGCCTGGTTCATGACCCGGTTCGCCGACGCGACAGACTGGGCCATGGTCCCGAACGTCTTTGGAATGAGCCAGTTTGCCGACGGGGGACTCATGACGACCAAGCCCTACTGCAGCGGTTCGGCCTACCTCCTTCGGATGGGGGACTTCCCGGAAGGCCCCTGGCGCGAGGACTGGGACTCCCTGTTCTGGCGTTTCGTGAACCGGCACCGGGATCTCTTCTCCCGCAACCCCCGCACGCGTTTACTGGC
>JAJUIT010000126.1 GCA_029267465.1 Synergistaceae bacterium | reverse complement strand
GCGGACGCGTCAACACGGACAGCGCGACTGTTCCATGTGCCCTATCCCGCAACCCGGTAGACACGCCGGAGGCGCCGCCGACGATTAGGCAGCGACGTCCCGACGATGATTCTTTTCAATTCGAGTACCACCGGGCATAGGAAAGGCAGGGCATCATTTTTCCACGTTCGTCCAGGAGCACGAGCGTATCCCGTTCGGTGATCAGCCGTAAGAGCCGCTCCCCTTCCTCTTCTCGGGTAATCTCGGGGACCTTGGCCCTGCTTTCACGGACGCTTTCGCAGGAAACGGGACAATACCGGGAAATCCTCTGGATGTATTCCGAAAAGACCGTCCTGAGGGGTTCCGACTTTATCCGGCCGACACTGAGAAAAAGCAGCTTCAAGGCCGGTTCCCGCTATTGCGCACTAGGCGTCGGAGTTCGAGCGGATCGAAGGTCCGCCTCTTTCCGCATCCAAGGCATTCCAGTTCAAGCAACGCGCCCACGCTTAAGACCCGCCACCTTTCGCTTCCGCAGGCATGCGCTTTTCGCAGTTTCAGGATGAGACCCGGCTTGAAGGGTTCTGTGAACATTTCGGGCAGTTCCTTTCCGATCTCGATTTTTCCTGCCGGCGAATCATCCGGGTCCGTAGCTTCTTGATATTGAAAAGCTCCTGTCTCTCTCTTTCGGAGAGGGTCTCCCGGATCCGTTTCAGGTCCTTTCCCAGGGAGGGAAGCAGGATGTGCTGAAGGGTATTGATTTTCTGGAGGGTCTTTTTCAGTTCCCGGTCCAGGGCCTGGAGCTTCGCCTTTTTGTTGATGAATTCCCAGACCAGGCCCTTCCCTTCTTCCAGGAGTCTCAGGAGGTCATCCAGGTTGAGCGATGCCAGGGCCGGATCGTAGGCCAGCCCCTCCGATTCTGCAGCGAGGCCTTCATAGGGGCTTTGAAACTGTGGATAGCGGCACCCGACCAGGACGTGGAAGGTGGATCGGATTTCCAAGGGGGGAGATACCGGCTTCAGAACTCGAAGGGCAAAATTCCCGTCGAAGATGCGGACAAGGGAATAGAAAAAAGAAAGCTTTCTGCAAAGATCGAGAAACTGCCTCTCGATCTCGCGAAAAAGGCGCCGATCGTCCTCGATTGCCCGGATCAACGCGTCCCGCTTTTTCTCCAGGAGCAGTTTGCCGTACTGGACGACGACGATCTGACGTTTCAGCGACAGGAGTTGATCTCTTGTCGGAGGTCTGTTCATGGCTTAACGGTCCCGTCTTTGCCCATCCGGCTTTCAACAAGTTCACGCGGAAGCCTGTAGAGTTCCGAGGAGGGCAGCTCCGCCAAGGTTCCCCATGACGTCTCGAGGGATTGATCGAGGCTCCTTCGGGTTTCCCCCTGGTTGACGAAGCTTTTTTCGAAAGCCATCCCGAATCGGATGTAGCGGTGTTCGAGCGCGGAAAGCCCTTCTTCTCCCACGATCAGCTTAAGCCGCTCAAGCTCCCGGGATCGTGCATAGGCCGCGTAAAGCTGGTCGGCCATAGAACGGTGCTCGGCGACTGTCCGTCCCTTTCCGATCCCTTTGTTCATCAACCGGCTCAGGCTCGGGAGCACGTTTACCGGCGGGTAGATTCCCCGGTCGTGAAGGTTCCTGTCCAGCACGATCTGTCCTTCCGTGATGTAGCCGGAAAGGTCGACGACGGGATGGGTCATGTCGTCGTCGGGCATCGTGATAATAGGGATCTGGGTCACGCTGCCCGCGCACCCGTGCACGCACCCGGCCCTTTCGTAGAGGCTCGCGAGGTCCGAGTACATGTAGCCTGGGAAACCCCTTCTGCCCGGGACTTCCTCCCTTGCCGCGCTGACCTCTCTCAACGCTTCGCAATAATGCAGCATATCGGTCATCACGACAAGAACATCGTACCCTTTCTCAAACGCGAAATACTCCGCTACGCTCAGGGCGAGCCTGGGCGTGAGAAGACGCTCGACGGCCGAATCGCTGGCAAGATTGATGAAAAAAACGCCGTTGTTCAAAGCGCCGGTCTTTTCGAAATCGTCGAGGAATTCCCTTGCTTCGCGGGCCGTGATGCCGATTGCGGCAAAAACGACGATGAAGGAGGTTTCCTTCCCTGGGACCCGCGATTGTCGCACGATTTGCGCGGCCAGGCGGTTTGCCGGCAGTCCAGCCCCGGAGAAGATGGGCAGCTTCTGTCCCCTTACGAGGGTGTTCATCAGGTCGATCGTGGAGATCCCGGTTTCGACGAATGAATTTGGGCTCGTCCGGGCAACCGGGTTAAGAGGCAGGCCGTTCACTGGAAGAGTCTTTTCGACGAAGCCGAGAGGCTTCCCGTCGGCGGGGCGGCCCCGACCGTCAAGAACCCTGCCGAGAAGAGAAAGGCCGACCGGCACGCGGACGATGTCCCTTTCCAGCCACACCGTCGTCCCTCCCGAATAAAGCCCCATCGTCCCCTCGAAAACCTGGATGGCGCATAGGTCGCCGTCAACCTGCAGGACCTGCCCTGTCCTTTTTCCGTCCGGCGTCTCGATCAGGACCTTTTCTCCAAAGCCCGCTTCCCTTACTCCCGAAACCATCAGGAGTGGGCCCACAATCCCCTGGACGGAACGGTATCCTTCCCGGTAGAGGGTCATCGGACGACCACCTCGATTGAACGTAGGGTTTTCTGGATTTCCGCTAGCCACTTCATTGCGCTGGAAGAAAATTCCGGGTCCGGAATGCCCCTGAGCCTGAAAAGGCCTGTCCTGAAGGGGACCTCCGCGAGTTGCTCAAAAAGCACGCCCTGGGCGAGTCTCTCCGATACAAGGGTGTCCAGTGAGCGCAACGTTTCCAGGAGGCCCTTCATCTTTTTCAGCGAACAGAAGGCGTCGACGCTGTCGAAGGCATTCTGCTGCAGGAAGACGACCCGGAAAAGTTCAGAAAGCATCAGCGTCCATTTGTCTTGTTCGGAAAGGCCGTCCCTTCCTACCAGCTGAACGAGTTCAAGCAGGGCTTTCTCTTTCGAGAGCTTTTCGGAAAGGAAAAACCGCAGGGCCTTCCAGTCTTCTCCTAGTTCCTGGGCGAAAAAACCGGAGAGGGATTCATCGTAGAGCGTGTAACTGTTCTGCCAGTTGATTGCCGGGAAATGCCTTTGCTGCGCCAGTGATTTGTCAAGGGCCCAGAAAGTGCCCGAAAGCCGCAGGCTGGACTGGGTCACAGGCTCGGAAAAATCCCCGCCCGGAGGGCTGACCGCGTTGATGACAGAGATCGATCCTTCCGTTTCCGGGTCTCCAAGGGTTCGGACTCTCCCCGCCCTTTCGTAGTACTGGGCAAGCCGGGTTCCGAGATAGGCCGGGTACCCTTCCTCTCCCGGCATTTCCTCCAGCCTTCCTCCGATCTCTCGTAGCGCCTCTGCCCATCGCGAGGTGGAATCAGCCATGATCGCCACGGCGTACCCCATGTCCCGGTAATATTCTGCGATCGTCATGCCGAGGTAGATGCTGGCTTCTCGCGCGGCAACGGGCATGTTCGACGTGTTGGCGATCAAGACCATCCGTTCCATCAGGGGAACGTTGTAGTAGGGATCCATGAGGCTCGGGAACTCCTCGAGGACTTCCGTCATTTCGTTCCCCCGCTCGCCGCAGCCGATGTAGACGATGATGTCCGCGTTGCACCACTTCGCCAAGGACTGCTGCGTGACGGTTTTGCCCGTTCCGAATCCGCCGGGGATTACGGCGGCTCCGCCGAGGGCCATGGGAAAAAGCGTGTCGAGAATCCGCTGGCCGGTAAGAAGCGGCCTGTTGAAGGGCAACCGATGGCTGAAAGGACGCCCTCGACGGACCTCCCAGCGGTGGGAAAGACGGATTTCCCTTCCGTCTTCCAGGCGGCAGAGAAGGTCATGCAGGGAAACCTCTCCCTCCGGGGCGATCCAGTCGACGCGGCCCGGCAGGCTGTCGGGAGCCAGCATGACCCTGTGCCGGATTCGCGTTCCCTCCGGCACGCTGCCGATGCCTTCCCCCGGACGGACCCAATCGCCCGGCTCTTTCACCGGGGAAAAATGCCATTTTCGCGATTCATCGAGCGTCCTGACATTCGCTCCCCGGCTGATATAAAGCCCTTCCTCCCGCAGGCGGGCGAGAGGGCGTCCGATTCCGTCGAGAACGCTTCCCAAAAGGCCTGGGCCAAGTTCGACGGAGAGCAATTCTCCCGAGAATTCAACCGGTTCGCCGACCCTCATCCCGGAGGTTTCCTCGTAGACCTGTATGTCAACGGTGTTGCCTCGAATCCGGATGACCTCTCCGAGGAGGGCTTCCTTCCCCGCCCGGACGATTTCGAACATCCGGACCGGAAAAGCGACAGCGGCTCGAACTACGGGGCCGGAGATTCCGACCACTCTTCCCATGTTTGCCATGCCCTCACCTCAGTCAAGAGAAGTTTTCAGGCCTGGGAAGGTGACCCAGACCGGTCTCTGCATTTTCGACAATCGATTCCGGACGAACTCCGGGACTTTTTCGAACCAGCCCTGCTCGACGACCACCAACGAAACGCTCCCATCCAGAAACGTCTTTAGAATTTCCCCTAGGGAGGCGGGGTCTTCACAGACGACTCCCTCGAAACCCAGGAGTGCCCAAAGATCCACAAAGATCTGCTCTCCAAGGACGATTGCTCGGTCCGCCTTGCGGGTCACCATTTAGAACGCTCCCTTTCGCCCACGTCAATCAGGCGGCTGGCAATCCCTTCGGGGTCGTGGCCAAGGGCGAGTCCCACCGCCAGGATGTTGAAGTTCTGCCATTCCAGCAGCAACCTTGCGAGGTAGGAAACGGCCACTTCGAACCCAAGGAGGTCCCTGCGGTAGAGCGACGTCTGCCACCTCCAGAACGCGAAGTTGAAGTCCCTTTGCAGGACCCTGGGAGAGTCCTTATCTAGGCCTGTGCCCAGGTTATGGATTTCGTCGAACCACGGGGTGCCGACGACGAGGCTTCTCACGGAATCCGCGGACTGGAGGCGTTCGACCGACAGCCATTTGCCGAACTGCAGGAACGGAATCGATTCGTGGGGGGACTTCCCGTTTTCAGCGCGTTTCCTGAACCAGATCCCAAGATTCCACAAATCGACCGAGCGCCCCATGACTTCAAGGGCGGTTTTGCTTCCGCTTCCTCCGATTTTACGGAAATAACTGTTCTGGTGGGACAGGTAGGAGTTCAGAAGGGACCTTTCCGCATGTGGAAGCGACG
>JAJUIT010000015.1 GCA_029267465.1 Synergistaceae bacterium | reverse complement strand
GCTGATGGGGGGATTCCCGGATGCGGGGACCGGTCGTTGAAATTGGGGGGCCGCAGAGGGAACTGAAATATGGCGTCTTCGCCATACGGGAAATCGAGCGGGAAACCGGGATGGACGTCTACCAGATCCTGGCGAAGGCGAGCAGCGGCCCCCTCCCGATTGGTCTGGGCCTGGCGATCATTTGGGGAGGGCTGCTCCATGCCCTGCCGGGGTTGAAAGTCGCCGCCGTGGCCAACTGGCTGGACGAGGCCGATTTCATGCCTCTGGCGATTACCGCGCTGGAGGCCTTTGCCGCTTCCCTGAACAGGACCCTTAATTTCAAGGTCGAGGAGAAGACGGACGAGGGGGACCAGGGAAAAAACTGACTGAAGGGGCCGAATGGTGGGACAGGCTCCTTTTCCTTGCCTTCGGCCCCTTGCAGCTCAGGCATGACGATCTCTGGGAACTCGGGCTCGGGGAGCTTTTGGATCTCATCGATGGGTACAGGTACAGGGACTGGCTCGAATCACGGCGGCTGATGACGGCCGCTGCTCTCATCGCCAACTGTTCGGGCAACCTCAGGCATCCCCTTTCGGTTGAGGATCTGGTCGGCCGCTGGGTTGACGGACAGGTCATGGACGAAGAGTCATACGGGGAATACTGCAAGGAACTGGCCCGCAGGCATCGAGACGAGAGACTCAGGCGACAGGGGGTGGAATAGTGGCGCAGAAGAAGATGGTCTACGTGTTCGGCTGTGATATCAGCCAGGTCGAGAAAGAGTTCAACAGGCTCCACAACCGTCTCGACCGGATTGGGAAAAAGGCCGAATCTGCGGGGAAATTCTTCAGTGCCGCGCTGACCGGGCCCCTCGTCGGCCTGGGAGCGATCGCCTCGAAAAGTGCGAGCGATGTCGAGAGTGCCTACAAGACCATCCAGGCGGGCACCGGGGCCACGGGCAAGGCCCTTGAAAGTCTGAAGAAGGATTTCGAGGCGGTGGGGAAAGGATCCGACCAGAACCTCGGAGAGGTTGCCAAAGCGCTGGCTGAACTGAACACCCGGACGGGAGCGACCGGCAAGGCATTGCAGGCCCTCACCTCTGCTGCGCTGGATGCCTCTGATCTTCTGGGCGAGGATACGACCCAGGCGATCACCGCGGCCACCCGTGCGATGGGAGACTGGGGCGTCAGCGCGGATCAGGGCTCTGAAATGCTCGACAAGCTGTTCGTCGCGGCCCAGCAGACCGGAATCGGGATCGGCAAGCTTGGGGAGCAGCTGGTACAGTACGGGGCTCCCCTTCGGCAGATGGGCTTCGACTTCGACACAGCGGCGGCGATGATCGCCAAATTTGAGAGAGAAGGGGTCAATACCGAACTTGTCCTCGGGAGCCTTCGAATCGCTCTCGCGAAGATGGCGAAGGCGGGGGTCACTGACACGGCGGAAGGTCTTCAGATCATCATCGAGAAAATCAAAAACGCCGGATCCGCCGGAGAGGCCAATGCCATCGCGATCGAAAAATTCGGTTCCCGCGCAGGCCCGGACATGGCTGCGGCCATAAGGGAGGGACGGTTCGAGCTCGGCAGTCTGGTTAGCGCCCTTGGAACCGCAAAAGGGGCTATCGCCAGGGCGGACGAGGAAACCAAGACCTTTGCGGACCGCTGGCAGGAGACAAAAAACAGGATCGCCCTCTCGATCGCTCCGCTAGGGAAGATCCTTCTGGATCTCGGAAGCCGCTACCTGTCTCCCCTGACGAGGAAGGTGGAGGAATTCGCGGGGTGGTGGGAAGCGCTTTCTCCAGCCACGCAGGATCTGATCGTGAAGATGGGACTCTGCGCTGCTGCCATCGGTCCCGTTTCCTATGCCATCGGCGGAACGGTGAGGAACGTTGCAGACCTGGTGAAGGGGTTCGGCAGCCTGGTGGCCCTCGCAGGGAGCGTCAAAGGGTTCCTCTCTGGAGTCAGTGCGGAAATGTGGGCCCTGTACGGAGCCATAGGGGCGACGATCGGGGCCATGGCCACGCTCTATGCGAACCTCGACAAGACGCCAGCCGGCGTTGAAACCCTGTCCGAGCGACGTGGCCTTGGGTTGAACACCAGCGGCCTCTCGAAGCAGATCGCGGAGCAAAGGTCGTCCGCAAGCGTTGCCTCCGGCGGGACAGCTTCGCGAGTGTTAACGGCTGCTGTTGCGTCGTCAGCGCCGGTCAAGCCCGGTGCATTTGCAGCGGCGGGAATGGGAGCCGTAGCGGCGAAGAGAGCCCTCGAAGAGCTGGACAGGACCTCTGAACGGGTGCACGAGTCCATCCGGAGCGACTGGATGAACACGACCCAGACCGAGCTCGCCCAGCTCGACGAATGGTACCAGGAACAGGCGGCGGCGCTCGAGGAGGTCAAGAAGACATCTTCCACCTACGCCGAGGACCGGGCCATGCTGGACGAAACCTATGCGGCCCGGAAAAAGGCCCTGCTGGAGCAGGAAGCGGCTGACTCCGAAGCGGCCCTCCAGCGCGAGCTCGAAGCGGCCATGGAGGTCGCGGAGAAGGTTCACCAGGCTGATGTCGAGCGACTGGACCAGAAGATGTCGCTTCTGGAAGCGCAGGCCCTGAAGGAGCAGGCGTTAAACGAACAGCTGGCATCCGCCCGGGCCGATGCGGACCTTGCGGCCTACGGGCAGATGCTCAACGAGGAAAACTCGATGTTCCTTGCCGACCTGGAGGCCCGCAGGGAAACGATTGACGCCTACTACCAGCTTCAGATGGACGCACACCGAAGCCTTCTGTCAGCGATGACGGAGGCAACAACGGCGTTTCACACAGGATTTGCTTCCGCCCTGGGAGATATCGTGACCGGAGCTGCTTCTGCAGGAGAGGCCTTTGCCTCTCTTGGGAAGCAGATCGTCCGGATCTTCGTCGAGTGGATGGCCAGGAAAGTGACTGCTTCCGCTCTGGGAAAGAGCCTGCTGGCGGCGGAAACGGCAGCCTCGGTCGCTGCCGCGGCGACGACAGCTGCTGCCTGGGCCAGCGCCGCGGCGATGGTTTCTCTCGCCTCCTTCGGCGCGAACGCCGGTCCCGCGATGTCGGGAATCTCCGCTACGGTAGCCCTTGCGCAGGCCCTCGCCATCCCCCAGCTGGCGGAGGGCGGCATCGTATCCCGCCCGACCGTTGCGATGATCGGAGAGGGCCGTGACAGAGAGATGGTCCTTCCCCTGAACCGAAGCACGCTCAAATCCCTGGGGATCGGTGGAGGCCAGGTAACCGTCACCCAGAACGTTTATGGCGGGATCAATACGAAGGTCGATCTCGAGGACCTCTACGCGGACCTCGGGTCAGGACTGAAGGCTGCCATGAGGAGGGCCTAGCATGGCCGACATGACGAACCTTCCAGATCATTTCCGCATCGTGGGGCTTCCGGTCGAGTACCGGTTCAAGGCCGAGGACAGGGCCTTCAGTCATGGATCCGTCAGTGTCGGTGACAACAAGGCCGAAGCGCGAAAGGTGGAGTTGGAAGGCTACATCGACGAAACGAGCGAGGAGAACTTCTGGGGCACCTTTCATTCCCTGATGACGCAGTTCCGGGGGCTGGAAGGCTGCAGACTTTTCCTTGACGCTGCCCGCTACCTAAGGGTAGCCGCGCTCTACAAGGCTGATCATGAGTTTTACTCCGGTTTCCCGTTCCGGAAGGCACGGCTGAAAATCACGCTTTACTGTGCGGATCCGGTCATCCATGCGGCGTCTCAGTCGGTGCATACAGAAGCGATATCCGCCTCTCCGGCCATGTTCCCCGTAACAAACGGGGGAGGGATAGAGGTCTTCCCGGTCATCACCATCACGGCAAACGGGGACTGCACGAACCTGACTCTGGAAAACCTTACCGACGGCGGAAGGAAGTTCCAGTACCAGGATCCCAACATGGTCTCGGGAGCCGTACTGACCATTGACGGGGAAGCCGGGACGGTCTACCGGGGGAACTCGAACGTCCTGAACTTCTACAACGGGGCGTTCCTTCGCCTCATGGCCGGCTCGAACAGCCTGAAATACACGGGCGGGAACTGCACGATCGGGCTGACCTGGCGAAACGGGTGGCTGTGACATGAACCATGTGCTTGGAAGGAAACCTCTTGGCCGCGTCCCCCTTGGAGGGCACTGGATCCTTGGAGAAGGGGGAGGCGGGGCCGTTGCCTACAGCCAGCCCTATCGTCCGGGGGTGTTTTCGGTCTTCGTCTACAATGCCGACGGAACCCAGAGAGGACGGTTCGGCTCGGACATGGGGGATAACCCGGTAATCAAGCTCGAGTTCGAACTGGATGAGAACGGATGTGCCGGCTTCACCCTGACGCTTGGGAAGCTTCCGGGATTCGCCCTGGATTACGGGGACAGGGTGGACATCCACCTTTTCGACGACGTCCAGCCGTGGTACTCGGGTTACGTCATCAGCAAGCCGCTTGCCGGGAGCACTTCTGAAACCTACGTCTACAAGGGGGATGGATTCGTTACCCAGCTGAAGAGGATCCTGGTGAACGGTTCCTATGAGAACCAGGACATCTCGGTCATCGTGAAGAACATCATCCAGACCCTCGTGGAGCCGAATACGGGGATCCTGTATCGCTCCAGCAAAATCGTACCCGTGGGCTATGTTGCATCCCGGATCGAGTTTGCCTACACCGATGCCAACGAGGCCATAAAGGAACTTGCGGAGTTCGCCGCCAACTATGTCTACGGGGTGGACGCCTACCGCGAGTTCTTCTTCAAGCCCATCAACACGGAGATCAACGAATCGGCAAGGTTCACGGTGGGCAGACACCTGAGCGAGTACATCCCGGAAGAGTCCATTGACAACATCATCAACCGGATCCATGTCAGGACGAGCAACACATCGGAAGAAGCAAGCGGCATTCTGGCCACGGTTGAGGACGCCGGCAGCCAGGCAGCCTACGGGCTGAGAGAGGCCGTGAAGACGATCCCATCCGCGCTCACCGAGGCCGACGCTACGCAGTGGGGGCAGACGCAGCTGATCCGGTACAAGGATCCGGTTGCCTCGGCCACGGTCAAGGGAGTCCAGCTCTGGTACATGACTGCGACAGGAGCGTATTCGGTGAGGAAGCTGACTCCTGAGGGAAAGGCGCGCATCACGAGCGAGGACGGCTCCGTATCCAGGGACTACCCGATCAGCAAAGTGAAGTACAGCATTTCTAGCGCCGGAATCACCTGTTCCCTGACTCTCGGGGATACCTCGGACCATTACGAGAAGATCATTGTCGACCTGGCTCGAAGGCAGAAGCAGGCTGAATTGATGGATCAGTGAGGTGAGGCCATGACAAGGAAGCTTTTTCGTCCGGAGGACTACCGCTACGACCCGTTCCAGGACGCCCTGCAGGATGTGTCGATCGTAAACGAGGAGCATGTGATCGAGTCGAATTCCCCGTACACGGTCCGCCTCGACGAGCTGCCGAAACGGGAGAGCCCTTCCTCGATGTCGGTCCGCCTCAAGGCTGAGCTCGGGGAAGATCTCGACGTCTCCGAAACCGGAGTCGACCTTGCCAGTTCGGTGCAGGCGGGCTGGTTCACCGCAGGGGAGGTGATCACCGTCGATTCCGAACAGATGCTGGTTTCAGGCGTTTCTGGAGTAACCCTGACCGTGACCCGGGGCTATAACGGAACGACGGCAGCGACCCATGTGACCGGTACCGCAGTCTTTGGCAAAACCTTTGAGGAGGTCGCAGCGGACCCATCGCAGGGCCAATTTTGGCCGGACTACACAACGGAAGCAGACGGGGACAAGAACTGGAACACCGGGACGCTGAAATTCAACAGCGCCGATGCGGGGAAAAAGGTGACCATCAGCTATCGGGGCATGGGAGCGCTGGTAGATGGACGCGCTCTGGGCCTGAGGTGCCAGGTGTTCACAGCAAGCGGAGTCTTCGTCGTCCCCCCTCGGGTCTACACCGTCTATGTCACCATGTGCGGAGGGGGAGGAGGCGGGGGGCGCGGCAACGGCTACTACGGCGGGGGCGGGGCCCAATGCTGGATCAAGCAGCCGGTCAGCGTCACGCCGGGTGATTCGATCACCGTCACCGTTGGGGCTGGAGGGACGGGGAAAACGTCCTCCGATGGAAATGGAACGGCGGGAGGCACATCCTCTTTCGGAAGCCTCCTGTCTGCTTCGGGCGGAGCGTCTGCCTCGGGAGCGGCGGGAGGGGATGGAGGGGTTGCTGGACAGATTAATTATGCGGGGTCGATCACGGACAGCCCCGACTCCTATTACAGGCTATCGAAGGCCGGTGACGGAGGAGGCTGCATTCTCGGCTGCGGCGGACTGGGCGGAATCAAGTACTCAGAAACCAGTGGGAGCACACCGGTCGCCTCCGGCCAGCCGGGCGGAAAGTATGGCGGCGGCGGAGCGGGCGGCATCGGCGCAGATGCTTCGAACGGGGCTCCTGGAATCGTCATCGTGGAATGGTAGGTGAGGGGGATGCGATACGCGCAGATCCTCAACGGTCAGGCCCATTGGGTATTCGAGAGCGGAGAGAAGCCCGAATTCGCACCGAATATCGTGATCGTGGAAGTGGGGCCGGAAGTGCAGGAGGGGTGGCGATGGGACGGGAAAAAGTTCACCCCGCCTCAGAGCCCCAACGAACCCGCGGAGCAGACGCTGGAGGAAGTCAAGGCCGCAAAATTGGCGGAGCTGGCGGAGGCACGGTGGCGGGAGGAAACCGGCGGCCTGACTCTTCCTGACGGCACCATCATCAAGACGGACCGGGAAAGCCAGGCGCTTTTGACCGGTGCCGCTCTTTCCGCAACGCTGGACCCCGGAAAAGACATTGAGTGGAAAGGGGTGAACGGCTGGTTGACGCTCACTTCAGCGCAGGTTCTTGAGATCGCTGCGGCGGTTCGAGCTCACGTCCAGTCGGCCTTTTCAAGGGAGAAGGCTCTGTCCGAACAGGTGGAAGCCTGCAATGAGATCGCGGCGGTTCGGGCAATTGTCTGGTAACGGTGCAGCGGCAAATAAGCGGGGCCCTTCGGGGCCCCTTTTTGCTGGGAGGTGATCGTGTGTCGGAGGAATCCTCAATCCTGGAAAGGCTGAAAGGCCTGGAAACGGAGCAGAAGAACGTCCAGAAGTCTCTGGATGAAATGAAGAGTTCCATGAAGGAAATGACCGACACCTTCGCCAGATTCATGACGCAGCAGGCCACGGTCGATGCCCGGCTCCTAGCGATCGAGCAGGATCTCCGTGACGGGCGCCAGCGCTTCCGGGCTCACGAAGAGGCCATTGCCGCCATGAACAAGCGGTGCGATCAGAATCAGGGGCAAAGGGATGCGGTCAGAAAGCATCTGGAAAAAGCGGATGAACAGGAGAAGAAGGTCCAGGGGGCCTTTCTCTCAGCGAGCTGGGCCGAACGGTCGGTCTGGCTCCTGATCACCGGGGTATTGGGGATTCTTCTGTATCTGGCTACAAGGGGCGCAGCCGGGGGACCGTGATCATGGCCAGACTTTCAGAGCATTTTAATGAGAAGGAATTCCTATGCAGGTGTTGCGGGGCCGGGAAGGGGCTGATCCATCCGCACCTCGTAATTGGGCTGGAAATGCTCCGTGACCTGGTTAAACGGCCGATTACCGTGAACTGCGGGTACCGTTGCCCGAAACATAACGCCGAAGTGGGCGGGGTGCCGAATTCCTACCACGTACAGGGGTACGCCGCAGACATCCATGTCTCTGGCCTTTCTCCGTATGAGCTTGCCGGCCAGGCAGCCAGAGTTCCCCTGTTCTTCAATGGCGGAATCGGGATCTACCCGGAACGGGGCTTCGTTCACGTGGACATCGGGAAGAAACGGAGGTGGAGGGGATGAGCCTTCCGGACAGGGCCTTTCGA
This sequence comes from Synergistaceae bacterium, assembly GCA_029267465.1. GTDB lineage: Bacteria > Synergistota > Synergistia > Synergistales > 79-D21 > 79-D21. The sequence goes on along the minus strand of JAJUIT010000015.1, from coordinate 18,755 downwards.
ATCGTCCTGAACGCAGAGGGAGGGTATGCAAACGAGCCCCTTGACCGCGGCGGTCCAACAAACCTTGGCATCACCCAGCGTACCCTGGACGGATGGAGGCGATATCACCCGGAATTCCCGGCGAGCGTCCGGGACCTGACGGCGGACCACGCGAGAGCCATCTACGACCGCCAGTACTGGCAACCGGCCGGCTGCGACTTCATGCCGTGGCCGCTTTCTCTTGCCGTATTCGACATGAGCGTTCATTCCGGTCCCGGCCGGTCCGTCGAGTATCTGCAGAGGGCGCTGAACGATTTTGGAGCTCAGCTGGAGGCTGACGGGGGATTTGGGCCAAGGACACGGGCAGCGCTAAATGAAGTCCTGATCAGAGTTGGCGCGGTCGTCGTTGCTTTGAGGCATATCGACCTTCGCCGGAGTTTCCTGCGTGCGATTGTTTACGGGAACACGGCACTCGGCTTCAGGGAGGGGAATCCGTCTCAGGCCAGGTTCCTGCAGGGGTGGATGAACCGGCTGAAGCGTCTGGAGATGGTGGTCAGACAGGGGTGACGGCATGGCCGAACAGGCACGATCCTTTATCGAACGGATGGTTGCCGGATTTTTCGGCGGGTGGACTCCGACCGACAAGCTGGCCTTCGTTTACTTCATGGCCGGAATCATCTTGAGCTATTCGGGGAAGTTTGATCCGAAGGACCTGATGACATTCGCGTGGGGATTTCTGGCGGGCCGATCCGAAATCGGCCTGCAAAGCGCCGGAATGACGCCCTATGGAGGAATGATCCAGACATACCCGATGCTGGGTGGACAGCAAGCGGTGATTCCAAATGCTCTGGATAAAAAGGATACCGAGGGGTAACCGGCGGAAGGGGGGGAGTTCTGTGAAAGCGTTTCTTGTCAGGACTTGGGAAGTAATCCAATGGACATGGGGAAAGATCCTGGCTGCAGTTAATTTCCTGATCGACTTTGCCCGGTGGTGCCGGGAGCGGGGGAAGAGTGAATGACATATAAGGCGGTCCGGAACGCTGTCCTGCTCATTTCGGCAATCCTTGGCCTGATGCTCGGGTCGGTCTGGTGGGTCTGGAACCACACCTACAGAAGCACGCTCGCTGCCCTCCAGAACCAGGTAAAGACGCTTGAGTCCGAAATACAAATGACGCAGAGGAAACTGGGCGAACTCCAGAAACAGTATGGACAGGTCAACGACTGGATGGGGAAGGAGGCGAAAACCCGTGTGGGGAAAAGGACCGAAGCGGTGCGTAGTGCCGATGCTGACGGCCTTGCTCGTATCCTTGTCGATTATGTTCGCTCCGACTCAAGCTCTGGGGGAAACGGAAGGTCAGTATCAAAAGACGAAGCCGTTTCCCAGTGAAACGGTTCTTCCTTTCGGAGAGGAGAGTCCGGCGAGTTTTGACCTTGGGCCGGAACCCTATGTCGAACCCTACGTGGATCCCAGAGACGGCCAGCTGAAGTTGTTGATGACACTCCCCTTCGCACGCGGGTTAGCCTTCAAGGCGCTGACGCAGGAAGAGCAGCTGAACGTTGCCATGGAAGGGCACATGCGGAAGGATGAGATCCAGGCCAGCATGGCGGAGGAGATCGCGCGGCTGAATGACGAAATCAGGAAGAAGGACGCCGTTGGAAACCAGTGGGCGGAAGCGGCCGTGAAGGCGAACGAAGGACTGGCCAGGTTGCGGAAGCAGATGCTCTTCGAAAACGTGAAATGGGCAGTGGGGGGAGTTGCGATAGGGTGGATCCTGAACGAGGTCTTTGATTAGGGAAAAACGGGAGGATGTGGCGATTCGAAATCCGTCCTGTTTTCATGGGCAACTTCATCGATGCCGCAGTAAAACCCAGCCGGCAGGATTCCTCTGTAACAAAATCTTCCATATATATTTCTATCCTTCCAGGGAGATCCCCGTTTCTACTGCAAACCAAGCATAGTAGAAAAGCAATAAGGCAGTCAGAAGAATCAGGAGATAGCCAATAGCGGGGGGTAGCTAAGGGGAAACGCAAGAAATAGAAAAAGTCAACAAAGGCCCATCTGGGGAACGCAGTAATAGCAAGGGAAAAACGAGGCTAAAATTCGTCTTTGGAGTACATATGGAGTACAGACAGAAAAAGGGGCTGAGCCTGAAGTGGCTCAACCCCTTGCTATTGCTTGGTGGGCGACACAGGGATCGAACCTGTGACTTCTTCCGTGTGAATGGGATTTACCCCCAAAAACGATTAAATGCCAGAAACGACAAAGTAAAAAGATAGCAGTAATTGCAACGTATTATGCCATTTTTGTTTTGCCCTCTTTTTTTAATAAACAACCCGTTTTATAATGCTCTTGGAGTACATATGGAGTACAAAAACGGGGGTCAAAATGAGTGATAGACTGACGCAAACTTTTGTGACCGAGTTGGAAGCCAGCGGACGCAGATACCATATCAGAGACAATGTAATCCGTGGGTTGGTTTTAAGGGTGGAAGCCTCGGGGCAGAAGACCTACCTGGTGGACTACTATCGCCCCGGAACGAAGAAGAGGACGACCCTGAAGCTGGGGAGTGCGAAAATCCTCACGGTCACCCAGGCACGTGAAGCCGCAAAGGAATTCCTTGCCAATGTGACCCTGGGAACGGATCCCGGGGCAAACCGCCGCCTGGAGGGCAGGGATACCCTGGGAGCATTTATCACCGACTGCTATGCCCCCTGGGTTACCGAGAATCGAAAGAGCGGACAGGCCACCGTGAACATGATTCTCGCCACTTTCGCTCCCTTCCTGGACTGCCGCATTTCCGACCTGACCCCCTTCATGATCGAGCAGTGGAAGACCCGTGTGCGGAGGGAGAGGAAATTAAAGGCCTCGACGGTCAACAGGAACGTCACGGCGCTCAAGGCAGCCCTGAACTGGGGAGTGAAGCACGGCCTGATCCAGGAAAACCCGATTGGCCGCGTAGAAGCCCTACAGGAGCGCGACTCTTCTCCAAAGGTAAGATTCCTTACCCCCGAGGAAACCGAACGCCTCTACGCGGCTCTGGACGCACGAGAGGAAAGAATACGGCAGGAAAGGGTCCGCTACAACCTCTGGCGAAAGGAGAGAGGAAGAGCCCCGCTGCCCGATCTGAGGGAACTCCCCTTTGCCGACTACCTGAAGCCGATGGTGATCCTTTCCCTGAACACGGGGATTCGGCGCGGCTCCCTGTTCTCCCTGGAGTGGTCCGACGTGGATTTCAAGAACGAGGTCCTGACCTTGAGAGCGAGTGCGAACAAATCGGGCAGAACCTACCATGTGCCGCTGAACAGGACTGCCTTGGAAACGCTGAGGAAATGGAGGGGCCAGTCAAAGGGGGACCGGCTCGTGTTTGTTTCTCCCAAGAACAGGGGGCGATTCGACAATTGCAACACGTCCTGGGAGGAAGTCCTGAGGATGGCCGGGATCGAGAATTTCCGCTGGCACGATATGCGGCACACGTTTGCCAGCAACCTGGTTATGGCAGGAGTGGACCTCAATACCGTCCGGGAACTGATGGGACATGCCGATCTGAAGATGACACTGAGGTATGCTCACCTGGCACCGGCAGTCAAGAGAAGGGCGGTCTCAATGCTGGAGCAACGAGCCTAAGAAAAGGGACTGGAGCAGGGAAACCGCTGTTACTCCAGTCCCTTACCCAAAGCTGAAGGACCCCTTGTTAGAAGAATTGACAGAAAGCAGCGGCCACAACCTCCTATCCCCAGCTAAAGCCCTTTTCGAAGACTTCAACACAGGCGTCAACTATGGCTGGATCATATTTGACGCCTCTCAGCTTAAGCAATTGTTCCAAAGCGTGGTCGATCCCCATTGCTGGCCTGTAGGGACGGTCTGACGAGGTCGCTTCAACCATGTCTGCTACACAGAGGATTCTCGCCTCAAGAAGGATTTTATCCCCGGAAAGCCCTCGAGGATACCCGGATCCGTCATAAGCCTCATGATGCTGATAGACGATTTCTGCAACAGGCCAGGGGAAATCGATTTTTCTTAGAATCTCGAATCCCACTTTAGGATGGGTCCGGATCAGCAGCATCTCTGAAGGGGTTAGCAGGTTGGGTTTGGCTAGGATTTCCGTGGGGATTGAAATTTTCCCAATGTCATGGACTAGGGCGGCGATATGTAGTCCAGCCCGTTTTTCCGGGGCTAGCCGCATCTTTCTAGAAATGGAAAGCGCCAGGCTTTGAACCCGTCTTTGGTGTCCAGCTGTATACGGGTCACGGCTCTCTATGGTAGCAGAGAGAGCATGAATCGTCTGATGCAGGACTCGTCGAAGGGTGGCGGACTGGTTTCGCAATGCCCGTTCTGCCTGCTTAATTGGCCTCAAATCTTCAAACATCCCGACGCCGGCAATGAAGCCCCCTTTTGAATCTAGTACAGGCGTCGCCTTAACGTATGTGGGAATGGAGGAGCCATCTTCTCGCAAGAGGTTTAGTTCGAGCATGTCGGAGTTCCCGTGCTTGCCCTGTTCAAAACTGTTTTTTGCCAAAGAGACCATCCCAGGTTCGATCAGGTCGAAGAGAGATTTCCCTTCCAGGCCATGCGGTTTTGCCCCGAGCATTTTTTCCATCGCAGGATTCGCAATCGTTATTGTTGCCTGTTCGTCGACGGCCAGGATCCCCTCCTGGGCATTTTCAAAGAGCCTTCTATACCGGCTTTCATTTTCCTCAGCCTGTAGCTGTGCCTCCTTGACGGCGGTTATGTCCAGCGTAGACAGGTAGTAGAAGGCTGACTGGTTATCGCTCCATTGAGTTCTCGTCCAGGTATGCAGCAGGTGGTAGGGGCGGGCGTCCTCAGGGAACCTTGGGTATTTTGGGTCTTCATAGGAAAATTGTCCCAGTTCGCTGGCGAGGGCTAGGACGACATGCAGCATCTTTGCCGGGTTGCGGTTCTTCTGAGAAAGAACGGAAGCCATAGGGCCTAGGAAGGCATTCTTTTCAGGGATTGCGAACTGTTTTATGGCAGACATGTTAACGTCGACAATTTCTAGCAGGTTATAGCATTCCTCCAAAAAGCCGGGATGCGATTCCGCGTATGCCTTAAGGTCGTTTATTCCCCGTTCCATTAAATCATCGATCAGGTTCTTGAGCCTGGAAGAATCTATCAGGAACCGCGGAATGGGATCGAACTCAAAGAGGGCCTTGTATTTGTTCCGCTCTAGCAGGAGTTGTTTTTCGGCCTGCTTCCTCTCTGTGACGTCCTCAAGGAAACAGATGACCCCATCAAATTGCCCTTCCTTGTCCTGGATTGGGAAACCACGAACGACACCGTTTCTTTTGGCCCCTTTCGCATCTACGTAATTGCATTCAATGGAAACAATTTTGCCTTTTGCACATTCCCCGAATTTTAGGACGGCTTCTTCTCGTTCCTCTGGGCCAGCGATCTCGCTCAGCGGGAGGCCGATCAGTTTGTATCCCGGCAGGTCAAAGAGGTCGTCCATGGCAGAGTTCATGTAAGATAGTCGAGCGTGCCTGTCCAGGGCAAAAATAGGGTAGGGAGAATTCTGAAAGATCACCTTGAAGCGCCGTTCGATTTCATCGGCACGTTCCCGCGCTGAGACAAGAGCTGAAATGTCTCGATAATTCCAGAACATCAGCGATTCATTCTCAGAAATCCGATAGGTTAGTCCCAGAATTGAAACGGGGACCAGGGTGCCGTCCTTTCTGGCACGGGTGGTCTGGGTGAAGACCTTCTCCTTGATCATGATGCGAGATGTTAATCGGTCTGACTCGGCCTTCATCTCCGGGGTCGGGGTAATCAGGGCATCAAGAGGGCGACCAATAACATCGGATTCGGTAAAGCCGAACATCTGTGTGAAACCATAGTTAATTTTCACCACGATCTGATTCATATCACAAAGGGCGATGGCGTCTGGAGAGTCTAAAAAAAGCGTTTCATAGATCTTAAGGGCCTGATTTTTCGAAGCAAGGTCAAACATACTTTCACCTTCTTGCCAATGCCTGTTTGAAGCAAGTCGAAAAATGAGGCAGAGTGAATGCGAATATAACTATTATTTATATCATATTTCTGCTTTTAACAAGTTTAATAAGCAAGACAGGACGAAACAGAAAAGTTTTTGATGGAGACTGTAGGATTTCTTTTCAGATTTACCGATAAAGCAAAAGGGGCAGAGGTTTTTTCCCCTCTGCCCCCGAATCTCCAAAAGGCTTGCTTGATTATACGAAATCGAAACTGCCACCGAGCCCTTTCTCTTTGGCCCTCTCCAAGGCTACAGTCGCGACGGCGATATCCATAGCTCCCGTTCCAATTGGGATGCAAAGGATTCGGTCTGTGTCAAAAATACGGCCAGACTTCTTCCCCGCTACTACCTCGCCGATCGTTGCATCAATATTGTTTTCGCAGAATTTGCCCGCCTCAACCAACTCTTTCAAAGCACCGCGGTGTAAACACTGCCCAATGTGATCGACCACAACTCGATCTGCCGTCAGAATAAACTCGTCATCCACTTCCTGGTAAGAACCCATAGGGAAAACGATCGTTCCCGGTCTCACCCATTCGTTTTTAATAAACTTTTCCTTTGATTGTGTAACACTAACAATCGCGTCCCCAAAAGCTGCTTCTCTTGGGGTTTCTGCTATGATAATTTGCCCTTTTACAATATCCTTCATGTCTTGGGCATATTTATCCGCAGCCGCCCTGTTAACGTCATAAACTCGAACCTCTTCAATATCAAACACCGTTGAGATGGCCTGCGTCTGGGAATGCCCCTGGGCTCCAGCCCCATACAATCCAAGGCGGATTGATTTTCCCTTGTGCAAGTACTTGAGAGCTACAGCCGTTTGTGCTCCTGTCCTCATTGTCGTGATCCACTCGCCATCCATGACTGCTTTAAAATTGCCGATCCTGGGATCTATGAGGAGGATAAGGGATGTGACGTAAGGTAGCCCCATCTTTTTTCTTTCACCTAAAAAACCACCTGCCCATTTAATCCCTGCGGTATCCAACCAACCCACGTAGGCCGGCATAGCGTTCATAAAACCCTGATAGGGAGGGTATGAAGCCGTTTCCCCTAGATCCAGATTCACCTTGGTAGGGTTAATCGTCGTCCCCTCACCGAAGCCTTTAAAGGTCTTTTCCACGATATCTACAACTTCCTTCATATCCATCAGGGACGCGATATCCGCCTTCTTTAACAGAACTGTCGACATTAGAAACCCCTCCTCTAAATAAGATATATTAAATACTTTCTTAAGCATCAGAAGCTATTTCCTTTCTTAGTCTTTCCATCTTTTCCGCCATTAATCGCTGAGCCGTAGGTGTGATGCCAAGCCCCCCCCTGGCGGATGCCCGTAGTTCCAAAGGGAGTAATTTCTGGACGTTACAGAGTGCAAGGATGACTTCGTCCGCGGGGATAGCACTTTCAATGCCAGATCGTGCCATGTCCGCTGCCACAAAAGCGTTCGCCACTCCCATGGCGTTCCTTTTTATGCAGGGGACCTCAACAGCTCCTGCAACTGGATCGCAAACAAGCCCTAGGACGTTCTTCAAGGCAATTGCCAAAGCATGGGCAACCTGAGAAGGAGTTCCCCCGTCCAGGTGGGTTAGAGCGGATGCGGTCATAGCCGAGGCAACTCCAACTTCAGATTGGCATCCTCCCATGGTTCCCGAAACTGGAGCGGCGAGTGCGATTACGGAGCCAACAGCCGCAGATACCAGAAGAGCGTCAACAATCTGCCTCTCACTGGCTCCCAGCTTCTCGGCTGCTGTCATGAGCGCTCCAGGAATTATGCCGGCGGCACCCGCAGTCGGGGCGGCAACGACTCTTCCCATGCACGCATCGCATTCCATACAGGCAAGTGCGCGAGCTGCGGCTAATGCAATCGTTTCCCCGCTTAAGGACTGCCCGTTCTTCGCTCGAAGAGCCAAACGGGATCCGGCGTCACCTGGCACGAGGCCGCTCAATACCGCGTTTTCCCCCTTAATCCCCTGATTGACTGACTCCACCATCACACTCCAGATTTCTCCAGCCATCTGTCTGATCCTGGCTTCTGAGAGCCCGCTCCGCTTTTTTTCGTAAGCGATTGCGGCGTCAGCCATCGTTATTTGTTCTCTTTCACAAAGGGCCACCATTCCCGCGATGTTGTTAAATAGGGGGTCTGAATCAAGAAGTCGATAACCTAACAGGTTTTGGAGGTAGACCGCCCGTGTAACCCCTGGAAGCATTTCTGCCCTCTCAAGCAGAATCGCTGGGGGGGGGCTTTTCAGCGTTCCTACATAAAGGAATCCCTTTTCTCCAGTAATGCACTCCAGCTGGAGAAGACTCTTACCGAAAAGGTCTTCAATTTGTCCTTCGAGCCCATCATGCGAAGAGAAGAGCAAAACAACTTCTTCGTCACCTCTGAGATTGACCGGGAAGCCCTCGACTTCCGAAATGACAATTTCGCTTCCTCCAATAGAAAGACCTTTGACATGAATCGAATCGGCATCGCGCCTCAAATGCATTTCAATCGCGATCGGCTTGGGGCCGCTGTCAGGGCTAGCCGTCTCAGGCTTGATCCGGATTCTGACTTTCATTCCTTTCTTTGCTGCAATCTCTCGGGCATTTTTGATGTCAGGAGAATCAACAGCGAATCCCATTAAGCCCCCAATAACCGCCGCATCTGTAGCGTTTCCCCGATATTTGCATCCAAAAGTTTCTGTGAAATACAGGTCCGCTTCATCGGGCTGCCCTCCCAGGAGCATTTTGCCCATACGTCCAATCTTTACAGCCCCTGCAGTTGCAGAACTGGATGGGCCTGTCATGATAGGGCCCAGGACGTCAAAAAGGCTTAATAGTCTACTTTTTGGAGACATGACCAAAGCCTCCAGCTACACAGTGTGCTTGCCGCTTCTTTCTAGCCGGTTCCCGCGGAATCGTGTATTCGAGGTTCCCATTTAGTTCTGATTTCGTCAGTTCACCGTCTGCAACTTTCAAAAGCAAATCATAAAGCGCTGCTCCTGTTTCAGAGATGGATTGGCCTTTAATTACCAGGCCGGCATTGAAATCAATGATGCTCCGCAGATTTTCAAACGTCTCCGGGTTTCCGGTTATTTTGATTACAGGCATAACCGCACAGCCCACCGGGGAACCTCGTCCACTGCTGAACACGGCGACGTTCGCCCCCTGGATTGCAAACCCCGTAATATTGAACGGGTCCGGCCCCTGAGCACGGTTGTCCACCACCCAGAGTCCTGGATGGGGAATAGGCTCTCCCAATTGGAGGATCCCCTGAATCGGAGCGTTGCCCATCTTCTTGATGTTTCCCATAGATTTCTCAACAAGGGTGGTGATGCCCCCGGCTTTGTTGCCAGGAGTTGGGTTGACTTCCTGGATAGGTTGACCATATAACTCGAAGTACTCGGACCGAAGATCAGATATCATTTCCAAGATCTGGAGCCCAACCTCTCTGTTTACAGCATTCGCAGCTACGATATGTTCGCTTCCTGGGAAACCCATGACCTCCGACATCAGGACGCTGCCACCGTTGGCGATTACTAGATCGGACATCGCTCCAATCACTGTGTTGCCTGCAACTGCGGTAGTCCAGTCCGAGCCGCCGCATTGAACCCCTACAACCAATCCTTCCGCCCCGCAGGGAATCCGTTCTTGCCGTGAAGCTCCTTCCTGTAACCCCTTAACGATTTCGATCCCGCGAGCTACTGCTTCTGGAACCCCTCCCTCTTTCTGGATCAAAATCGCCTCGACATGCTTGCCTGCCGCAGAAATGGCGAGCAACAGATCCGCCATTGATGTCTGCTCACAGCCGAGGCCAACAAGCAGGGCCCCGTAGACGTTCGGGTTCGTCCCCGCAGAAATTAGAGCCAGCTTTGTTCGCTTATGGTCCTCTTCGAATTCCACACACCCGAACTCGTGGGTGATGGGAACCGCTCCGGTAGCCTGGGCAATTCTGGAGACAACTGCGTTGGAGCAGGAAACCAGGGAAATAACGAGGACATGATTTCGTAGCCCGATTCTCCCGTCCGGTCTTCTGTAAGCGGAGATTGTCTTCATCTCACCCTCATGCCCCCATTTCGCGGAACTTCTTCTCGTAGACTTTGCATAATTCACCCGTGATGTCTTCAAGGTTGTGAATGTGGACATGATCCCCGGTCTCGATCCGTTGTGAGGCCCTTCCGATGGGGACCCCGAATTTCACCACAAAAGCCCCTTTTTCAATTTGATCCAAGGCAATCTTGTGTCCTAGAGGGATATTGTCTGTTGCATGCACTTCCAGCCCGCCACAGTCGATAATGTCCCCCTTGAGGGTGTCCTGCGCTACAACGGCAACATTGTCTTTCTGGTCTACGCGGATTGCCTTTTTCATTGGCCCCCTCCATCGACGAAGTGCCGAATTTCTTCGGCTGTCATTCCCGACAGCCCCATTTCCTCGAGGCCTGGACCGGCCGTTCGGAAATCCTGACCTAAAGCGGTACTCAAGAGTGTGATTAGAGAATCTGTGACGCTTGTCTGAACCGATGCCAGCTTTCCTAGTGCAGATGTGGGGACCAAGGAATAGGGAGCATCCTCGGTAATGAAGCGATGATTCAGCTTGGAAGGGGAACCGATCCCGCTGAATGCGGGATTGCGATGAATGATCTCGTAGAGGTCTGCGCCTTCGACTCCATATTGCAGTTTGATGGTTTCATATGTGCTAGGAAGTCGTAATCCGAACGCAGCGCCGACAGCGATCCGTTCTTTGTCGGCGGCCTCCATTACACGACAGACCGAAGGCGGCATCCCCTCCAGGTAGAACAGAAAAGTGCGCTCGTTCTCCTCGATGCGGCCCGCGTTCATTAGCATTGGCCCGCAGTGGGCGATGCCATTTGTGTTGGAAAGGCTGGTTTGTAGCACATTCTCGCCACGGACGACTGTTGTGCAGAAAGCTTCATTGACGGCAGCTTCAACCTTCTGGTATTCATTGTTCGGCAAAGCAGCGAGCATCACGGATTTTTTGATGCCCTTGATGTCAACCCTCCCAGGTTCAAGGGCTACGCAGGCGTAGGGAAGGTTGTCGGTCTCGGCGACGATGACTTGCTGTCCCGCTTTACGAAAGGCTCGATGAAGAGCGAAAGTCCCGAAGTTGCCTGGTGAAAGGACAAGGATTTGCCCATCTTTGAAATGCGGCAGTGAGGCTTCGAAGAATGCTTTCTGGGCAAACGAAGGGGCTGTGAAGTAGATGAGCTCAGCGTCCGCCAGAGCTTCGGCGGCATCTGTCGTTGCCCTTCGCAGGCACCCTTTCCCGCAGATCTTGTTTTCAAGATCGATGATATTTCCACGTTCACGAATCGCTTCGATTTTTGACCCGAACATAGGATGTTCATAAAGGGTTACGTCGTGTCCCTTTATAGCCAAATCCCCAGCTAGAGCTTGTCCACCGTTACCAGCACTCATGACTGTAATCTTGCTCATTCTGCTTGACTTCCTTTCCTGATTCTTAATTGAAGGGGCGCAGCAAAACGCTGCGCCCCTTTATTCATCCGCCTTCTACTTCAACACAAAAGTTGCAGAAATTTCGTCAAACACCTTGTCGCCAAGAACTTTTTTCAGCTCAGGCCAAGCCGTTTCCCGGCCCCTCTTCGCAAAAGCGTCGAGCTGTTGGGGAGTCAATTTGATAACCTTTGCACCGGCTTTTGCAAGCAGGGTTTCATAAACGTCCTGATCCTCCTGAACTTTTTTCCAACGGCGTTGCTCAAATTCACGTGCCTTTTCCTCGAGAATCTTTTTGTCCTTAGGGGAAAGGGAGTTATAAAGATCCATATTGATCGTGAGCGGCCAGCATTCAAAATGTGTGTTTGCGGGGATGTAGTACTTAATTAGATCTTTGAAGGTAACATAATAGTTTTCTGCGCCACCTCCAAAGATCCCGTCAACCATCCCGGTCTGTGCAGCTGTGAAAAATTCGGAGAACGGCAGAGGGGTCGCCTGGTAACCGAACCCATTGGCTAGTGCTTCCCAGGTTTTCATGGCAGGCACCCTGACCTTCAGATTCTGTTTCCCCATCGGGTTGGTCGGGTCGGCAGGTGGTTTTAGCAGCCCGATACCGCCAAAATAAACGGGCCAGTAAGCCAGGACTTTAATATTTTGTTTTTCGTAGACCTTTGCGATATAGTTCGCAAAGGGGGTTCCAGTAGCATAATTTTTCTTTGCCGTTGCATAATCCCTTACCAGGTAGGGCATCGTAAAAGCCAACCCGCGCTTGTCGACTGCCGTGGACATGGACATGCAACCCATTTCAACGGAACCAAGGCCGATCTTTTCCTGCACTACGGTATAGTCTCCGAGCTGATTAGCACCATAGATATTGATTGTGATCCGGCCATCTGTCGCCGTCTTCACATCATCGGCGAAGCGCTTTAATTCCTTGTCAATTGTGGAGCCCTGAGGACGGATGTGAGCAATCTTCCACGTGTAGCTCTTCTCAGCTGAAAAGGCTATCCCTGAAAGCGCAGAAAGAATCATGACCGCTACAACCAAGAGTCCAAGTTTTCTCATCTGTTCCCTCTCCTTTCTTCTCGCTAGTTCAGTCGTTGGAGAAAGCGTGCCCGCAAAAGTGCGAATTCCACCAAAGAAAGGCTTCCACCTCCCTTTCCTCAGTTCTGGGTTGCCAATTTTCGCTGATCCCTCTCAAAGATCAGACGACACATCGTCTCGTCAGCCTTTCCAAGCCCTTCGCGGGCCATGCGGCTCATCAGTCGGATCGTTTCATCAGCCGTTTCGCAGACGAATCCATCTCCATTTCTGATTGACGCTCCCTGCATTGCCAGAAAGGCGGAATCGATCGCCGCTCCTGCAGCAACAGACAGCTTTAGCGCGCAACCGTGCTTCGCACCATCGCAAAGGACGCCCAGAGTGCTGCCGATCACACTTCGGATGGCTCCATCTGTCTGGTTGGCCCCTCCTCCCAAAAGCAGGACCATCCCGGCGGCAACACCGATGCTCGAGGCAATGGCGCAAGCACAGAGAGCGGAATACCTGCCGATGTAGCTCTTTATCTGGATTGTCAGCAGGAAGCTAAGGGCGATGGCTCGGAGCATCTTTTCTTCGCTCGTTCCCAACTCTCTTGCCATGACGACCAGAGGAACCGAAGCCGTAATACCTACATTGCCGCTTGTGGCACAGCTCATGGCAGGCAGGCTTTTCCCTGACATCCGAGCGTCAGCTGCAGAAGCAGCCATTGACTTGGCTTTCAAGACCCCCCCCTTAATTGGAATTCCGGAAAACCCGTAACCGAATTTTTCTCCGAGCCCTTCCTGCAATCCCTGTTCTGCCAGTGCCATGTTCAAGGTAACTGCTTCACGCAGGAAAAGGAGGTTTTCCAGAGGCTCGTTAAGAGCAAAGGTCCGAATATCCTCGATTGAATAGGAGCGGATGGGGTCACGGGTTTCGTCTGTAACCTCTCCAAAGCTTGATGGGTAAGCTCCGCTGACCAGCTTGCCATTCACTTCAGTAAAGATGACCTGGTCGTGTTTTTTTGCAATGAGGGCATGTCCTGCGCCACGGTCAGTCTCCACCCAGGTTTCGATGAAGAGCCCAACTCCGTTGAAATCCCATTTAATTTCGATGCTCACGTGCGGGAGCAGGGCTTTTGCCTTCTCTGCATCGTCCGGTTTGACTTTTTTAAATACTTCGAGACCCGCCCGGGAATCGCCCGCAACAGCCCCTAGGGCTGAGGCGATTGGAATTCCCCTCATATCGATGCCCGGGATTCCAACGGCACAGTTCTTCACGTAGGTATCCTTGTCCATCAAAACCCTGACCTTAAGGGGAACTCCGCCCACTGCGTCCTTCGCCACTGCAACTGCAAAAGCCACAGCAACAGGCCCCGTACATCCCAGAGCAGGTTTCACTTCCGAACGCAAGATATCCAGTAACTGACTCGTTTTCCTCACCTCTTTCGTAAGGCTAGTTCCTTAGACATATCCCAATAACCTGGGGAGCCAGAGGGAAAGAGTTGGCCAATAGGTGGTCGCCAACATTACGGGAATATATCCCAGGATCATAATCATCACCGGGGGCAAGACCTCCATGAACTCGACCTTTCCTATTCGCATTCCCAGGTAAAGGAGACTCGCGTAAGGGGGAGTGACTGAACCGATTGCCATGTTCGTAACGAACATGGCGGCGTAATGGATCGGATTCATCCCGATCGCTTGCGTCAGAGGAAGCAGAAGCGGGGCTACAAGGATGATCCCTGTGGCGTCGTTAACGATCATGCCCACGAAAAGCAGAATGATGTTGATCATCAGCAGGATGATGGCCTTGTTTTGTGTGACATTGAACACGGCCTTGACGATGTGCTGGGGAACCTGAAGCACGACATAGGTCTGGCTTAACATCATGCTGCACATGATCATGATCATGATTGTGCCTGTGGATACAGCAGCGCTTCTTGAAATCGAGCAGAAGCTGCGAAAAGAGAGCCCCTTGTAGACCCAGAAACCTACGGGAATGGAGTAAATTACTGCGGCAGCAGCTGCCTCGGTTGGGGTCATTGCCCCACCGTAAATTCCGCCGAGGATAATTACCGGCATAAGAAGGGCGGGTAGAGCACTCCAGCCTTTGGTTACGATCTGGCGTGCTTTTTCCCGTGTCGTAATGGGAGGCAGAAGGACAAGTGGATATTTCCTTACCAGGAAACGGTTGATTGAGCAAAATATCAATACCGTCAGAAGCCCCGGGCCAACGGTTGACAAAAAGCCGGCTAGAACGCTTGTTCCTGTTACGTAGCCGAAAATGATCATCGGAGTGCTTGGAGGGATCAACACGCCAAGGACCGAAGAGACCGTGACCAGGGCTGTGGCAAATGGCCTCGGATAGCCCCTTTTCTCCATTTCCGGGATTAGGATGTTCCCGGTTGCTGCAACTCCGGTAAATGCGCTGCCTGAGATTGCTCCGATTATGGCGGAGGCTATGGTGGCTACGTATCCAAGACCTCCTTTCACACGACCGACGAAAATGTCAACGAATTCCAGGAGCCTCCTGGCGATGCCGCTGTCACTCATAAGAGCGCCCGCATAAATAAAGAGAGGAATGCAAAGAAGAGCCGGGCTAAGGATTTGCTGGAGCCCCCACATCATCATGCCTTTCATGGAGACTTCCCCGACGAGGATCATGAAAAGCAATGCCCCGCTGAAGCAGAAAGCGATAGGAACGCCTACCGCAAGCAGGACCATAAGAATTCCCAGAGAAATGGCGGATAGGGTTACGCTGTCCATGGCTAGAGTTCCTCCTCGATTGCCTTCGCCAAGGGCAGATTTTCGCCCTTATAGAGCAGGATGTAATCCACGATCTCCACCACGGTGTAGAAGAGCATCAGGGCAAAAGAGACGAAAACCGCCCCCTCTGCAAGGGTCCAGCGGATGAACAGCGTGTCCGTAAGTTTTTCTACCCGCAGCGAGTATTTCAGCAGGTCATATCCCCAATAGGTCAGCCACATCAGGATTCCCGTCGTGAGAACCGCTGCAAAAGCACGCAGGAGATATACCTTCTTTTTGTCTTTAATGAAAATTTCTAAAACTCTTGCGTAAAGTTGAGTCTTTTCAGAAGAAGCGTAGACTGCAGCGAAGAGGTAAAGCCATGTGGATGGGAAATAGCAGAGTTCTTCGCTTCCCATTAGAGGAGAGCGAAATACATAACGCAGAAGTACCTGGGTGAAAACCAGGATTGACAGGGCGATAAGGTTGACCAGGATGAAGGTCCCGATGATCTTATCCAGCCATGAAATGAGCCTACGGGGCAAGCTTTGTTGCTGCAAGTGAATCCCTCCATTTCAAGAACCGCATACAAGAACCCCCTTCTGAAGCACCGGAGTGTTTGCTGAAAACCCTTCCCTGCTTGAGCCGACCCCCCCTATCTGAATGAAGATGTGCTAAAATGCTCTAAAGTGCCCAGCTGTAGGACAGTCATACCGTACTACACACTTTGTCGCCCGTCAATTCCTGTACAGGTGAAAATTTTGCGACAATGGTTTAGACTTCTAGTTTGTCAGGGGAAGAAGAGGGCGATCCAGCATGGGATCGTTGAAACTACAAAAAGAATAGCGAGGGGAAATCTAGCCGGTGCTGAAACCAGCGAACAAATCCACGTTGCATAAGGACATTATGGAGCAGATGATTAAGGCAATTAAGGACAAACTCTGGGAGCCTGGAACCAAGCTCCCGGGGGAGCAATCTCTGGCAGCGACCTTTGGTGTGAGCAGAAACTGTATCCGAGAAGTGCTAAAAGCGTTGGAGCACGCAGGAGTAATCGAGGCAAAACCGGGTCATGGAACTTTTTTATCTCGAAATGCAGACAAAATTGTTGCCGGTGCAGATCTCGCTACTGCCATATTCGAAAATTCCTCGTACAACGACCTGATGGAAGTTCGAAGGCTGCTTGAAGGCCAGGCCGCCTATAGGGCAGCCGAGATGGCCACATCGGAAGATATCGAAAAGCTGGAGGAGATTTTGAGAGGCGAAGACAGGGGGGAATCCCTGGATTCCATCCATGACCGTTTCCATGAAGCCGTAGTCGAAATTTCCGGCAACCGCCTGTTGGGAAAGCTGCTGGAGTCTCTCCGGAACGAGATTCAGGCACAGAGGCAGTTCCACTACGCAGTGTTGCCTGATCAGGATCGTTTGGAACACTGGACTGTTCTAGAGGCAATCAAGTCTCGTGATCCAGGGAAGGCTTGGAAAGCTATGCTGCATCATGTCGATTACTTCTGGAGAAAAGCACCCAATACAAAAGCGGCCCAACCAAGACAAAAGGCGGATAGTTAAACCCAGAGGCTTAGTAAAATAATGGTTCTCCGGCGCCAGCCCATCCTGCTAGTGGAATTTACTCTGAAGCGTTTTCAGGAAGATTAGGGTAGGTGGTTTGGCCTAGTTAACATTGGGCATGCATGCTTCACAATCGACAGGCTGTTGAGAATTGTCCCCTGTGAGATTCTATATGGGTGAGTCACCTTGCTATAGAGAGTCTCCCCATGCCAGCAGTAGGCTGGCACGGGGTATCAGGGGGGGGATTGGATTGGCAGGTCTTTTTTTCTCGTTGGATCGAGCGTTTTCTTTTCAGTAAAAAACTCTATCTTGGGAAAAAGTAGATAGAATGGCCCTTCTGCCTGCGAAAACGCCTCTTAATCCATAAGTTTGTGTGCCCATCCTATTTCGCTTACCATTTTAAGCATTAACTGCCTGCTTAGGTAGCGTTCGATGCGGTCGGTGTTGTTGCTCAGGTTCGAGAATTGCCTTTCGCAGACATCGGTGAATCGCGAAAGGAGCTTCCGGCCGATTTGTTCCTGGTCTTCGAAAATCCCCAGGCACCGGAATTCAAGACCCCATTTTTCGAACTGGAGCAGTGCAATCGTCGCATCCCGCACTTGATCATCGTTTGCCAGTGCGTAGGTGAAAAGCGGGGTCGGGGATGCCTCGATTCTACAGTCCACTTGATATTTCCCCTGAGAGTCAAGCTTGGGGTCATGCCAGTTGAAAGCCAGGCGTTCCCGAGGGATGACCCTCGTAAGGAAAGCTCTGAAGTCCTCTAGAAAAGTGCTTCTTACCCTTTCCCTTGAGAGGTAAGACACATCCGAGATGTGAATCAGGGCTTGGACGAATGAGTAGAGAGCATCCCCAAACTGTTGGTCTGGGACTTCGACCAGGAACTCCCCGTCGCGGTCCTGCACATTGAAGTATGCCAAAGAATTGGCAATGATCTTCTGGCGAGTGCCTCTCTGCAGGTCCTTCTCGTCAAGATCATAGGTCAGGCGCATGAAAGTATGCCCCTCGTCGGAAAGAATCCATGTACCGCTGGGGCTACGCTTCAGAACGATAGAAAGGTTATCCCCGTCGTCGTAGAGGAAAGGGGTGAAAAAACGGAAACGACCGATCCCCTCCGGATGGAGGCGGATTTCTGAGCAAACCTTCTCTCTGAATTCTCTTTCGATAATTTCATTGGTGCTCATACTTCTCCTCCTGGGAACAAATACGTCTGACCTTTTTCGGGCTCGTTCATTCGGAACCCACAATCAGCGACCATGCAACTAATGGCTCCATTCAGGTCGTAATAGCGATTTGTCGGTTCCGCGTACCCGTCTTCCCTTTGCCCTTCTTCCTGGTAGCGTTCAGTCGCCTTATGGATGTGAAAGTCGTAAAACCTTTCATGTTCAAGCTTGTTGGTATGTTCATGGCTTCTCCCATTGTAACGCCTTAGCCGGAAAAAAGTACTGGAGTTAGGGGGCAGGCATGCCAAAATCACGGAGAAGTCTTCTCTGTTCTTTGAGTTTTGCCGGATGATCAGGCGAAAAACGGTTCCGGTTTCAGCCTGGAACTCGCAGTTGAATTCAAGGTGCCCATATTTTTCTGTGAGCCGGATTCCACGGCACTGAAGGGCCAACAGAATGCCAATACAGCCTTAAATCCCTCTCTTCGGCTTCCCAACCCAAACCGTGGCCACCACAGGGCCGACAACTCTTACTAGTCCTCCCTCGACTTCTTCCTTCGTAAACTGGTGTTTTTTGTAGGAAGGATCCGCAGACTCGATCCTTAGTCCGCCTCCCGGCTGCGGGTAAACAAACTTGATTGCTGCCTCGTCGATGCCGAAGCAAACCAGGCATGGATCCCCGTACCTGATTTCCTGGTTGGGGTTGATGATCGCCACGGAGCCGTCCTTTATGTCAGCGGCTTCCATTGAAGTGCCCTCCACCCGGACTCCGAAAATAGGCTCCTCGCCAATTGTTCCCAGGTCTTTTTCGGGAAGCGGGATGTGTTC
>JAJUIT010000001.1 GCA_029267465.1 Synergistaceae bacterium | reverse complement strand
TGAGGTCCTTTTCCGTGAGCGTTTCGAATTTCACCCCCAGCCTGGGCATTTCCACTTTTGCCCCCGCGGCGACGGACAAGGACAAAAGGGCGTTGAAGAGCGTCTCGGCGTAAGCGCGGGTAGGAGTCCGGAACGTTTTGATGTCGAACCCGCCCGGGGATTCGACCAGCATGCTCACGCCCCACTTGTAATCCTTGTCGAGGTCGGGATATTGCATCAGCCGCATGGTTTTGACCTTGTCCAGCTGGACGACGGTGATTTCCTCTTCATGGACCGGTTCCACGACCGGCTGGTAATAGCCTCCGGTTAGCCCCAGCCCCGTGTAGACCCACTGCTGCCTCGTGTTGGTGTAGTCCAGGGCTCCGAAGGCCCGGAGTCCGCTACGGTCGATCTCGATCCGCTGGAGGGGGATGCCTTCCCACCCGACGAACTTGTCCTGCATGTTCCGGATGGCGCCCTCGGCCTCCTGGACGGTGGAATAGAAGGTGGGCACGTGCCAGTGTTCAATCGCTGCCGCCTCTGCCGCCCCGGAAGGCGAAAGGAGCGGCAGGAGGCCCGTGATCAGCAGGCAGGAAAGGAAAAGGCGCCGGAATTCCCGTAATCGCATGAAAATCCCCCCGATTTTCGTTCCAAAAAGTTCCACTTTGGGAAAAGTATAAAGAGAACCCTAGGAGGATAAAAGGGGCTGAAGGGTTGAATCGTTGGCGCGGTCTTCGGGGCGCTCGTTCAAAACCCCTGGTAAAACAGGAGAAACGACAGCAGCAGCAGCCCGGCTCCCATCAGCAGCTTCAGGACGGTGTTGAAGCTACCCACCCTCTCGCTTGCGGCAATTTGGGCCGCGAAGCTCGTCGATGTTCCGGCTGCCAGGACGAGAACGCTGTGTCCCAGGGAATAGAGGAGCAGCAGGAAGACGCCTCTCCCGATGTTTCCGCTTTTGGCCACGAGCCCCAGCAGAACGACCAGCACGGGCGTGGAGCATGGAGAAGAGAAGAAGCCGCCCAGAACTCCTGCAAGAAAGGCCCCGAGAAGGCCTTTGGGCAGGTTCGAGGAAAAGGCGTTTTTGGAGGGGACGAACTCGAAGATGCCGAGGATCTGCAGGGCCATCAGCAGCATGAGAACCGCCAGTCCAAGGGTCCACCAGCGGGAAGAGGTTCCGATCAGCCGGCCGAAGAGAGACGCGGCGGCCCCAAGCGCTGTGAAAGTCGAGGCCATTCCGACGGAAAAGGCCAGGGAGAGGACGAACCCTCGCCGGGGATCTTTCTGGCGCGTGCCGCCCACGTAGGCGATGACGAGGGGGATGCTGGTCAGGGCACACGGCGTGACCGAAGTGATCACTCCTGCCAAAAACGCCAGGAGCGGCGCAAGGCCTGCGCCGCTATGGATGGATTCCGAAAGGGCCGCCAGCCACCCGTCAATCAAGGCGGACCCCCATCTCCGCCAGCACGGCGAGCAGCTGTTCCCGGGTCATGCCGCCCTCGTGGGCGGTGAAGGCATGTTGCCTTGTGTCCTTGTCGGCGTAGAGGATCATCCCGAGCGTTGCATCCGAGGGCGTGAAGGGTTTCCCGTCCCGGTCAAAGAAGAACTGGGTGGGGATGACCCTGAGGGGGTAGCCTTCCGCCAGTTTCTGGTATTTCCAGACGTCGACGAACTTGATCACCGCTTTGCCCCGGAGCGTTCGGCTCAGTTCTTCCAGGATCGGGGCCATTTCCCTGCAGGGGGCGCAGGAATCCGCTCCGAAATCGATGACCACGGGCAGACCCGA
The DNA here is from genome assembly GCA_029267465.1 of Synergistaceae bacterium. Classification (GTDB taxonomy): domain Bacteria; phylum Synergistota; class Synergistia; order Synergistales; family 79-D21; genus 79-D21. The sequence goes on along the minus strand of JAJUIT010000001.1, from coordinate 67,492 downwards.
GGCCCGCGCCTGCACCAGATCTTCCGCGGATGTCACGTGCAAGGCCGCAAAATCCGCTTTCCTGGCTTTTTCGCTTTGTTTTGCGAACCAGATGCCGCCGATCGCCGCGGCCACAACCAAAAGGACCGCGATTTTAAACCCCGGTGTTTTTTGCAGGTGTTTGAAGTTCATTTTCAATCCGCCTCCATCGTCTGACGGAAATTGTACACCCCCTCAGAGAGGAGCAGAAGATCGTCCTCAGCGGATCCTGGAAAGGGGCGGCTTTTTCTCCTGAAGGAAAAAGGAACAAGCCGTTCCCATTGCCGGGTCAGACCAGGCGGAAGCGCAACCGTCCGGCTCCCTCCACGGAGAACAGGTAATCGCCCTCCGCAGTCGGGGTGGTTTTTTCCATCCATTCCAGCACGTCGCGCTTGATCCAGCATTTCAGCTGGGGATCCCCCTCAACCTCGTAAAGCGCGTACTGATCGATCTCTACCGGTGCCGGTTTTCCCCAAAGGCCCTCCGGGCCTTTATAGGCCATTCATCACCCGGCGATGATGGTGTTTATTCGGAGGCGGAATTCGTTTCCGTGAAGACGGACCTGCTCCATCCAGAATTCCGACGAGATTCTCACCTTTTTCACCGCGATCCCTCCTTTCGGGCCGTATTCTCCCCGAATTTCGAGCTCCGTCAGCGGAGAGCAGGAACCAGTAGAAGGGGAGCCTTGCTTCGCCTTGCCACCTCGTGGCTGACGCTGCCGAGGAAGATCTCCTCCAGGTAGCCCCGTCCCTGGCTTCCCATGACCACCAGGGAGATGTCGGGCCGGTTCGCACGGTCCACGATCTCTTTTTTCGGGTTTCCGTAGGGAATCTCGATGCGGACTTCCCTCGCTCCCAGGTGCATGAGTTCCTCTTTCAACCGCTGGAGCCGGTTCCTGTCGATCTCGTTGAACATCTCCAGTTTATCCTTGAGGTGCCTTTCAATTTTTTCCCTGTCCTGCACATGGAGAAGCGTCACGAATTTTGCCCCGCTCTCCACGATCCTGCGGACATAGGAAAAGGCTCTTTCGGCGTTGTCCGAAAAGTCCGTGGGAAACAGGATGTGCCCGAGGCAGTTGCAGGCGGCGCCTTCCTGGTCCGGGTCGTGGCCGTCCAGGCGCAGGATCAGGACCGGCCGTGTTGCGCTGTGAACGACGGCGCTCGCCGTCCCTCCGAGGAGGATGTCCTTCGAGAAAGAGTGGCCGTGGGAACCCACGACGATAAGGGAACAATCGTGCTCTTCGGCCTGCCGGGAAATCTCGATTTGCGGGAGACCTAAAACCATCTTGGCCGTAACGCTATAGCCCATTTCCTCGAGGACCTTTTTCTGTTTCTCGAAGGCGGGCTTGTAAAGTTCCATCAGGCCGGGCGCCAGGCTTCCAACGTCCCGGATGTTGAAGCAGTTGACCAGGACAGCCTCGCGGGTACCCCAGGCCTTCAGGCTTGCCAGGGCGCAGACCACGCGGTCGGAAGCTTCGGACAGGTCGGTTGCCACAAGAATCCTGGAAAACATTCCGGTCACTCCTTCCCCTTAGGCCTTTTCAGGAACGCAGGCCTTCTCGGGCGCGGCGAACCAGTCCCGCGTCTTCAGGCAGAAGCGCACCAGCATCAGCATCACGGGCACCTCGATGAGCACCCCGACCACCGTGGCCAGGGCCGCCCCGCTGGAAAGCCCGAAAAGCATCGTCGCGGTGGCGATGGCCACCTCGAAATGGTTCGAGGCCCCGATCATCGCGGCGGGAGCCGCATCCTCGTAGGGCAGCTTCAGGATCCTGGCTGCCCAGTAGCCCAGAGCGAAGATCAGGATCGTCTGGAGGAAAAGCGGGATCGCGATCCACAGGATCGTCAGCGGGTTGGCCACGATGACCTCCCCCTTGAAGCTGAAAAGCAGCACCAGCGTCGTCAGCAGGGCAAGGATCGTGATGGGGGAGAGGATGTGCAGGAACTTCTCCGTGAACCAGGTGAGTCCCTTCGCAGCGATGATCCATTTCCGCGAATAATAACCCGCCACGAGAGGAAGGGCCACGTAGATAGCGATGGAGAGCACCAGCGCCTGCCAGGGAACGGGAAGCCTCCCGACCCCCAGGAGAAACCCGCCGAGAACGCCGTAAAGGACCAGCATCGTCAGGGAGTTGATGGCCACCATCACCAGGGTCAGGCCGTCGTTGCCCCGGGCAAGGTAGCCCCAAACCAGCACCATGGCCGTGCAGGGGGCGATCCCGAGCAAAATGGCCCCGGCCAGGTAGCTTCGCCACAGGGGGACCTGCAGCTGTTTGACGCCGTTAACGAGGACAACCACGCCGTCCCCGTGAGTCGCCCCCACGGGCAGGTTCAGCCCGAAGGGCATCTTGACAAGGTCCACGGCGTCTGGGCCGATGAAGCCCTTGAACAGGAAACCCAGGAAGAAGATCGCGATGGCGTACATGGTGAAGGGCTTGATGGCCCAGTTGACGAACAGGGTCAGGAAAACGGGCTTTCCTGACTTGCCGGCCCGGATCACCTGGGCGAAGTCGATCTTCACCATGATGGGGTACATCATGAAGAACAGGCAGATGGCGATGGGAATCGATACGACGGGGGCCCCGTTGACCCAGATCGCCATGCCGTCCAGGGCCTTGGCAAGGTTGGGAGCCAGTTTCCCCAGCAGGATGCCCCCCACGATGCAGAGGGCCACCCAGATCGTCAGGTAGCGTTCGAACACGTTCGTAAGCTTGCGGTCACCGTTATTCGCGGCCTGTGCCATTTCGGGAATGCCTCCTTGTTGAATGTGGAGTCGATTGTTTCAAAACTGGATGACAGAAATTACGGGGTTTCTTGAGAGCCTGCGGCGGACCGCCGCGTTTTCAGCAATTGCCCCCTCATGTGCACCCGCTCCTGATTGCCTTGAGCGCGGGAAGGTAAGCGTCGATCAGGGCCTGGATGTCGGCGCAGCAGCAGCGCCCCGCGGGGTTCTTTGTGGCGCACTCGCCTCCCTTGCCGGCACCCGTCAATCTTGCGATGTCTTCCACGGTCTCGGCGCCTTTCGCGATTGCCCGGACGATCTGTTCCTTGTTCACGTTGTTGCAATAACACACGGTCTGGCTTGCGGGAGCTTTTTTCCAGTCGGTTGGCGCGGTCATCGTTGCCACTCCTTCTCTTGTGTCATTTGCAGCGTTCGCTGTCTTTCTTCTTCAGTTGCCGGACGATCTCGCGGTCAGCCAAGGCAACCGGGTCATTTTCCAGGCTTTCCAGGAGCCAGCGGAGAAGGCTGGAGCAGGGAGTGTCCCCATCGAGCGGCGCCAGGCTGAAGTAGGTCCACTTGCCTTTCTTCATTGAAACAACGAAGCCGGCCTCCTGGAGGATCGACATGTGGCGTGAGACCGAGGAGGGAACGAGTCCCAAAAGGTCCTGCAGGTTGCAGAGGCAGAGCTCCTGCCTCGCCAGGGCAAGGAGCGCGCGGACCCGGTGCCTGTCGGCGAGGGCCTTGATCCTTTCCAGGGTTTGTTCCAAGGGCCTTCCTCCTCGGTCTATTTCATTTCGATATATTTCGAAATGAAGGATACCCCGGCAGGCGTAAGCTGTCAACAGGACCGGCACGCACGGTTGAAGGGGGGGAAGCCCCCGTGTTACGATTTCTAACGGCGATGGCGTTCGCCTTTTGCGCCGCCCTTCCAGAAGTGCGGATGATGACGCCTGTGATTCGGCCCTTTGTCGGCCCCATCGGAGGCGAAACGAATGAAGGACAAGGAAACGCTCCTCTTAGCAGCCAGGAAACTTGAGGGAATGCCCCTTTCGGTTCACCAGAGGGACTTTTTGGCAGAAATCCAGGAGCGCCTCAACTCGGACAAGCTCTTCGTCGCGGTGGTGGGCGAGTTCAAGCGGGGGAAATCGACCCTAATCAACGCGATCCTAGGAGAACTGGTTTTGCCCACCGGCGTCCTTCCCCTCACCAACATCGTGACCCTCATCGAGCACGGGCCCGTCCCTTCCCTGGAAGTGACCTTCCGGGACCGGCCCCTGCTGGAGGCTCCCATCGACCGGCTCAACGAGTTCGTCTCGGAGGCGGGCAACCCCGAAAACCGCAAGAAAGTCCGCTTCGTCCGCCTCCGCTACCCTTCCGCTTTCCTGGAAACCGGCATCGTCCTGGTCGACACGCCGGGGTTCGAGAGCCTCCACGAGACTCAAACCGAGGAGGCCCGCTCTGCCCTTCCCCGGATCGACATCGGGCTGTTTCTGCTTTCGGCGGACTCCCCCCTGTCGGCTAAAGAGATGAACCTGCTGGACGAACTGGCCGGGTACGTTTCCCACTGCCTCATCCTGTTGAACAAGACGGATTTCCTGACCGAGCCGGAGCGCAGGGCCATGGTGGAGTACATCCGAAGCCGGATCTCCGAGCGGCACCCCGGGATGGCGGAAGCCGTGTTCCCCGTGTCGGCCCGGGAGAGCCTGCTCGCTTCCGGCGGGAAAAAGACCGGGTCCCGGGATGTCGGCGGGATCGGGGCCGTCATGGACCGTCTCGAAGCGCTGGTCCGGGAGAAGGGACACGGGATCCAGGTCAGGAGCAACGCGGGGAGGCTTTTGTCCATCGCCCGCGCCGTCAAGGCCAGGCTCCAGGTGGAGGCGGATTCGCTCCGGCAGCCGATCCGGGTCCTGGAGGACCGGATCGCCCGCTTTTCCAGCGGGCTCGAGAGGCTGGAAACCCGGCGGAGAGAGGCGGATGTCCTGGTGGATAGCCAGATCGAGGGGATCATCCAGGAACTGGACGCGGAAATGGACCGCCTGCGGCGGGAACTCCCCCCGCTCCTCAGTGCGGACCTACGGGAGGGATCGGAAGCCCTGGCGGGAGAGACCGTTCCGGAATTTTCGGCCCGGATGACGGCCTTGGCGGGGGAACGGCTGAAAGCCCGTTTCGAGGAGCGTCTCCCGGCCATCGAGGCGAAGATGGAATCGGCCTACCTGGAAGTGGTGGAAAAGCACCGCTTTCGCCTGACGGAAATCCTGGACGAATTGCTGCGGTTCGGGTCGGAGGTGTTCAGCCTGGACCTGCAGTCCTGGGAGCTGCCGGAAGAGTTTTCCTCCGAGCGGCGTTTCTTCTACCTGGAAGGAGAGACGCGGCCGTTTTTCGACCTGGAGGCCGCCGCGATCGGGTTCATGGAACGGCTGCTTCCTGCCGGCAAGGCCCGGGAAAGGGCCCTCGCCCGGATCCTGGAGAGGATTCCCGAGAGGGTCGACGCCAACTGCGGACGTGTCCGCTTCGATCTTTTGAGGCGGCTGAAGGACAGCGCCGCCCGCTTCAAGGGGCGCCTCGCGAGACTGGTGACCGAATCGGCGCTGGGGATCCAGGAGGCGGCAAAAGGGGCGCTCGAGGCGCGGTCAAAGGCCCAGGAGGAAGGGGCAGAACGAGAGAAACTCCTGGAAACGCTATTGGAAGAGAGAATGCGGATCGAAAGGATCCTTCTCCCTTTCGTGAACGAAGAAAGCCGGGATTCCGCCTAGCGGGGAACAGAGCCCCCAAGGACGGAAGGTTCCGCCGATTTGCTCAACCTCAGGGCTTCCTCCCGGAGAGAGGTAAGGATCCTCCGGAAGTCGGGAACGAGGATGTTCTCCCCGTCTCTTTTGATGACTGAAACGAGGTTTTCCCCGAGGAAGGACCCGACAAGGGACTGATCGATCTGGTCGTCTTCAACGGTGTAGATCCTGTGCACGTGGTCCACCGCAAGGCCGAGCTTCAGTCCTTCCTCCGGAATTTCAAGGAGAATCAGCTTTTTCTGTTCGACCGGGACAGCCGATTGGATCCCCAGGAAGGCGGCAAGGTCGAGAACGGGCAGGACCTCTCCCCTGACCGAGGAAACCCCCAGGAAAGCCGGGTGGGTCTGGGGCACCGGCCTGACCCCGGGCCAGCGGATGATTTCCCTTACCTGGCTGACCGGCACCGCGTAAGGCTGATCGGCCAGCAGGAAGACGACGACCTTGATGCTTTCCATCGGAAGGACCTCCTTCTAATCACTAGCCTTTTTTGAGGGTATTGGCGATCCCCAGCATGTCGTCCGCCGCCTGGACTGCCTTCGAGCTAGCCTCGTAGGCCCGCTGGGCGACGATCAGGCTGACCATCTCGTCCACGACCTGGACGTTGCTCATCTCCAGCGACCCCTGGACCAGGCTTCCCATTCCCTCTTCGCCCGGGTTGCCCACAACCGGAGCGCCGCTCGCGTCCGTTTCGAGAAAGAGGTTGCGTCCGACAGCCAACAGTCCGGCTGGATTGACGAACCGTGCCAGCTCGATCTGCCCGATTTCCTCGAAGGTCGAGCTCCCCGCCGTTTTAACGGAAACAACCCCGGTTTCCCCGATGGAAATCTCCATGGCGTCCTCCGGCACGGTGATGGGGGGCTCCAGGAGATAGCCGTCGGAGGTGACGACCTGCCCCTGCGCATCGACCTTGAAGGATCCCGCCCGGGTGTACGCGGTCTTCCCGTCGGGCATGGCGATCTGGAAGAACCCTTTGCCCTGGATCATCAGGTCGAGGGGGTTGTCGGTCACCTGGACCGTTCCCTGTCCCATGAGGCGGTCGGTTCCTGCCACCCGGCTGCCGACGCCGACCTGGATTCCCGTCGGGACGTTGCTCCCTGGCTCAACGGGGGCTCCCGGTTCCCGATCGATCTGGTACAGCAGGTCCTGGAACTCGGCCCGCTCTTTCTTGAAACCGGTCGTGTTGACGTTCGCGAGGTTGTTCGCGATCACGTCCAGGTTCGTTTGCTGTGCTTTCATCCCGGATGCTGCGGACCAGAGAGCCCGAATCATTTCAGATCACTCCTTCACCATGCGGATTCTCTGCCTAGGCGGACAGGCTGAGAAGGCAGCCGCGGATTTCTTCTGTCAGCCCCATGATGCGCGTCCGCCCGGCCTCCCTTCGAAGGACCCGTTCCAGCTCCCGGAGGCACTCGCGGGTACGCTCGACAAGCAGGATCCGGGCCGAAGCCGTCGGAAGGGAAAAATCCATTCGAAGCTCGATTCGTTCCTGGGCCTTCTCAAGGATCTTGCCGACCGCTTCCCGGTATTCCTCGAGGACCTTCTGCGAGGGATACCGGAACAGGCGCTCCGCCGCCTGGTCCAGGTCGGCGAAGAGGCGCGATGTCTCCAATTCCTGCAGTGCGGTCTCGAAGCTGCTCCCGGACGGGGAGCCTGTGGGGTCGCCCAGCGAGGCACGACCGACGGACGGAGCGGTCTCCCTCAGAGGGCTGGGAAACAGCCGTGCTTCCCCGATGGCAGTCCCTCCGCTGTCCAATCGCGTTCCTCCTTCCGTCTCGGGCGCTTCCCTGGTGAACCCCTTCCACCTGGGTATCGGTCAGCCATTGTCGTTTCTTCAGGTCTCACTCCATTTTCGAAACCGCGTACCTGTCCTTTCCGGCTTCCTCGACCGTGAAAGCGAAACGCCGCACGTCTCTCACGAGGAGGACCTTCGTCGTCAGGGTGATCCGAAACCCGGTATTTCCATCCGCCGCATCCAGGGTCGCGTCGCGGGGCAGCCGTTCGGGGAGGGCCTTCTTCCGGAGAAAAGCAGCGAGCGCTTCCTTCGAGGGGAACTGTTTTTGAAGGGAATCCGAGAGAAGGCTTCGCATGAGTTCGTGATCGCCGTTCTTCCAGGCTTCGAAGAATCGCCTGGCCACCTGCTCCGGCCGCGGCTTCGCCTTGCCCTCCCCTTCGGTGGCCACCGCTGCGGAGGGAACGGCCGAAGAGGCGGAATCAGCCGGTTTCCCTCCCGTCTTCTCCTTCATTTTTGCAAGTTCCTGCTGGAGGAGTGCCACCTGGGCTTCCCATTTCTTCCGTTCCTTTTCGACGGCCTCGCGCTGTTCCCTTCCGGTCTTTTCGGAGAGGGCTTCCTGCTGGGCCTTCAGGAGATCCTCCTGGAAAGCGAAGACGATAGGAGCTTTCCCGGGCATCTCGAGGATCAGCTCGAAGGGTTCGGCGGTTTTCGGAAAGAAAACCAGTCCCTGCCTCAATCCCAGGATGGGCTGATCGAAGACCGGGTCCGCCTTTTTGGGGAAGATCTTCCTGCCTGCCTCCTTTCCAGTGGTCCTTCGCAGGAAGAGGTGTTGAGAGAGAGGCTTCAGCAGGACCGGCTTCTGGGTGTAGGCAAAGACGGAGAAGAGCACCGCGGTGGAATCGTTCAGGCGGAGGGTGGACCAGTAGAACCGGCGGAGTGCCTCCGAGGCCTTCTTCGTTGCGGGCTTCTTCTCCTGGACCCACAGAGGAACGATCTTTTCGGGATAATGGACGGCCCAGGCGAAAAAGTCCGGGGCCCAGCGAAAAGCGGTCCGTTCGTCGAGAATCCGGGAAGAAGCAGGGAGCCCGGCGCCCTTCTGGGGAGAGCTCGCGGCAAGCGAAGGGGTCCCCTGAACCAGCGCCTGGACGAGGAGCAGGAGAAAGAGAAGGAACGGGCCGGCTTTTTTGGGGGAAATCCGGGACATGGCAGACCACCTCGAAAAAACAGGGTACAATAGAAACCGTTTCGCCGAAAGGGGCTTTCAGCGTTTTTTCGGAAGGGGTGCAGGTCTGCATGAGCGGGACGATCCGGCATCGATTGACCGGTTCGGCGGAGATCGAGGAAAGCGCGATTTTGACCTTTCCCCGGGGGTTGCCGGGGTTTGAAGCGTATCGCCGCTGGGTCCTGGCGGGAGAAGAGGATTCGGTGATCCAATGGCTGCTCTGCGCGGACGACGAGCACATCGCTTTGCCCGTGACCGATCCGCTCCTTATAGACCCGGGCTATTCCCCCCACCTTCCTGCCGAAGCGCTGGAAGAGGTGGGTGCGAGAGGGCCGGAAGAGGTCATCCTGCTGGCGGTGCTGGTCCTGCCCAGGGGAGGGAGGCCCTGGAGAGGAACGGCCAACCTGCTGGCTCCCCTGGTCATTCACCCCGATACCCGGCTCGGCCGCCAGGTCGTGCTGACGGAAGACCGGTACCGGATCCTCACCCCGCTGCTGCCCGAAGAGGAGATCGCCCGGCTCGAAGGGGGGAATCCCTGATGCTGGTCCTCACGCGTCGAAAGGGAGAAAGCCTGGTGATCGGATTGGGGGCGGGGGTCGAGGTGACCGTCCTTGAATGCGGACAGGCGTTTGTCAGGCTGGGCATCCAGGCCCCTCGGGAAATCGAGGTCTGGAGGAAGGAGATCCTGGCGGAGGTCACGGAGGCCAACCGTGCTGCAGCGTCGGTCTCCAGGGAGGATGCGGCAGCGCTGGAAACCCTGCTGAGAAAAAAGGGGTAAATCCCTTTCCCCGAAGAAAAGAGGGAAAAAATCAATGGAGGGCGTTCGCTGTTTCCCCGCGGACGCCCTCTTATATTTTCGGTCGTGGGAAGCGGGCGTGCCGGCAGCCGCGGAACACCGGGAGACGGGTTCTCCCGAATCCATGGAAGGATCCAATATCACACAAGGAGGTCACGCGCACATGAGGATTTACCACAACATCAACTCCATGGTCACCCAGAACAGCCTCAAGACCAACGAGAACGCCCTCTCCAAGTCCCTCACCCGCCTTTCGACGGGGCTTCGCATCAACAGCGCGGCGGACGATGCCGCAGGGCTGGCCATCAGCGAGAAGATGAGGGCTCAGACCCGGGGCCTGGACCAGGCGGTCAGCAACTCCCAGGACGGGATCTCGCTGATCCAGACCGCGGAAGGAGCTCTCAACGAGACCCAGTCCATCCTCCAGAGGATGAGGGAGCTGTCCGTTCAGGCCGCCAACGATACGCTGACGGCCAACGACCGCCAGACCATCCAGGCGGAGATCGACCAGCTGGCCGACGAAATCGACCGCATCTCCGACACGACCACCTTCAACACCAAGAAGCTGCTGGACGGAACGGCTTCCGCCCTGGTTAGCACCGACAAGGCCGCCACGAAGGTGTTCGCCCGGGGACAGATCGCCAACGAAGGGAACTACAAGATCTCGGTGAACCTGCTCCAGGCCGGAAAGGCCCAGATTAAGGCTTCCAACCTCTTCAGCGTGGGCGCCGGCACGGGCGGCGAGATCACGGCGCAGACCATCGGGGAAGGACGTCACGCGGCCGCGAAGATGGTGGTGGAAACCGCAGCGACCGGAGCTGATTCGCTGAGCTTTGCCTTCTCGGTCGCGGGGAACTCCTTCTCGGTTTCCGGGATCGCCCTGGCGGGAGCGGACGAGACGGCCCAGGCGGCCGAGATCAAGGCGGGCCTCGAGGCAAGCGACGACTTCAACAAGTACTTCTCGGTGTCCCTGGAGACGGGCACGAACCCGGGAGACACCCTCGTCATCCGGGCAAAGGATCCGGGGGTGGACTTCTCCTACACGACGACCCTGACGGAAGAGACGACGTCCGCGCTTGTCCTGGCGGATGCAGCCGGGAATGACATCGTTGCAACGGGAAGCCTTACCGCCACGACGAGCACGGCCGCCGGCGACGCGACGGACTTCAAGGCCGTGGCAAACAGCTTCTCCGTTTCCGCCGCATCGAAAAACATCACCTCCGTCGAAACGGTGGCAGGGGCTCAGCTGGCCGGGGGCACCTACGTCGTCAACACGGCAAACGGCGCTGCCGATAGCGCGATCGCGGCCGGAGGAGTGCTGCAGGATCCCAGCGGTCTCTTTGGAACCTCCAACGCTTCCGGAATTGCGGCTGCTGCCGATACGGATTTCGGTGTTGCGGGAGAGTTCCAGTATGTGACGATGGCCTTCAAGGTCACGGGACGGAACGCGGATTCCAACACGCTGGACTTCGCCGTCGACTACAAGGCGATGAAAGCGGACGGAACCTGGACTTCCGGAACCGCAACCCTGAGCGGGGTAAAAGCTACCGATACCGGCCAGACGCTGACGATCGGAGACGGGATCGTGCTTGACCGGGATGCTCTCGCGTTCAACGCCAATGCCTCTGTCGGCGACCAGGCGGCCCTGACGCTGTGGCAGGCGGGGCCCGCGGGCGGAGACGCGGTCACGGTCAACGCAGGCAGCCAGAGCTACAAGTTCGGCGTGACGAACGGAGCCTTTGACGGGGCCTCCGACAAGAGCTTCTACATTTACCAGGTCGATGACGGCGGGAACGCTTACAAGGGCGCTCTCAAGATGAACTTCGGCGCCTACCTGGTGGACGAGGCGCCGGCAGCGACTTTCACCGTCGCAGACGGCCAGGCGGCGGGAAGCGTCGCCACCGCGAACACCAAGCTGAAGGACCTGGCCCAGTTCGTTGGCACCGGTGGAAAAAGCCTCCTGGCGGATCCCCAGACGATCACCATCGTCCAGGGAGACGGCCGGAAGGCTTCCGTCACCCTCTACGCAGACGACACCCTGGACCAGGCTGCCGCCAAGTTCAACAAGGCCATCTCGGAAGATCTCGGCCAGAAATCCTATGTATCCTCGGCCGACACCGGGAATTTCGTCCAGTTCGTTTCCAGCAGCGAGCAGACGGAGGACACGCCCTATGCCATCGCCGGATCCCTCGTTTTCAGCAGCGCGGTGGCCGGAAAGGCGGGCGAGTTGAACTTCATCGGCGACGAGGCCGTCCTGAACGCCTTCGGGCTGAAGCAGGTTCAGGCTAGCCAGGAGAACCGCTTCTCCGTGAACATCACCAACGCGGTGAACGGGGCCGCGGTGGCCAGCAGCGTCGAACTAACCGGCAACCGGCTGATCGGCGTGATCGACTCCAATCTCGACGTGGAATTCGACAAGATGGCCAACGCTCAGGTCGCCTGGAACAGCGCGTCGAAGATCTGGACGATTTCGAGCGCCTCAGGATCCGAAGACACGAGCATCCACGTGGTAGGGAACTCTGCCCTCTTCCAGATCGGAGCCAACGAGGGCGAGACGATGAGCATCGACCTGGGGAACATGTCCGCCGCATCGCTGGGTGTCGACAAGATCCGGGTAACGGACAAGGAAAGCGCAAGCCGGTCCATCACGATGGTCGACGGGGCCATCAGCCGGGTTTCGAATCAGCGGGCGGCCCTGGGGGCGTACCAGAACCGGCTGGAACATACGATCAACAACCTGGGCACCGCCAGCACCAACCTGACCTCGGCCGAGAGCCGCATCCGGGACGTGGACATGGCGCAGGAAATGACCGCCTTCGTCAAGAACCAGATCCTCATGCAGGCTGCCAACTCGATGCTGAGCCAGGCCAACCAGCTGCCTCAGCAGGTGCTTTCACTCCTGAGGTAGTTGAACGAGCCCCTTGTGGGGCCGGAGAGAGAATTGACCCTTCACTGGAGAAGAGCGGGTTCAAAGCTTAACCCGCTCTTCTCTTTTTTGTTCCCGTGTGAAATATCAGAAAACGTTAATTAAATTAAATCCTCTATTACTATTTCATAATAATCTTGATTTTTGGTATTTCGGTCGCTTAGAATAGGCGAAATTCCGATCTTCCTTTAAAAACAAAAAAGCTACAAAGAATAAAAACATTCTAGAAAACACGTTAACTGAAAAGAGGTGTGAATTCGGAGTGTGGCTTCCATCCTTTCTCTCCCCTGGTTTTGTTTCCCATGCAGGATCTGTTCTTGGTTTTTTTCCCGTGTATTCCCCGTGGAGGGATGGCCTCTGCTTCGATTGCAGGGGCCAGCTGGAAGGCATCAGCCAGCCAGAAGGGGTTCAAGTCGGTTTTTCGTTTGACCTGAGAATGGGAAAATTTCGGACTTTTCTTCCGATACTCATTAAGGGGCGGTGTCTTAAGGAGGGAAAGGGATGAACTCGCGTTCGGTCAGAACGGAGGAGAGTTCGGCTCCCGGAACGGACCAGGCACTGTGGGAGGTCTACCGGGCAGCTGCGCCGGAGAGCGCAGAAAAACGGGAGATCCGAGAAAGGCTTGTTGAACGGTACCTTCATCTTGTCCGGTTTGCGGCCCGGCGGATGAGCGTCTCTCCCCCAAGAGAGCTGGAATTCGAGGACATCCTGAGCTTTGGCAAGATTGGCCTGCTGGACGCGATCGAAAAATATGACCCCTCTCTGGGATTTGCTTTTTCAACCTATGCGGTCCCCCGTATCCGGGGGGCGATTCTGGACGAACTGAGGAAGTTCGACTGGATCTCCCGATCGGGGCGCGAGAAGATCGAGGCGTTCAACGAGGCCCGGGAAGAGGAAATGAACCGGTCCGGGGAAATTTCCCATGAGAGGGTCAGAACCCGCCTCGGCGCTTCGGAAGAGGAATATCGGCAGCTGCTCCGCCTGGTCGCCTCGAGCACCCTGGGATGCCTTGATGAGTGGGTCGCGCTGGAAGAGGGGGAAGCGGACAAGGCGGCCCTTCTGGCAGATGACGGGCCCGGTCCCCAGGATGTTGTCGAGCAGAAGGACGAGAGCGAGCGACTTCACGCGGCCCTTGAAAGGCTCGACGAGCGGGAGCAGGATCTGATCCGGCTTTATTATTTCCATTTCTGGAAATTCCGGGAGATCGCCGAGGCGTTCGGCCTCTCTGAATCGAGAGTGTGCCAGCTCCACCAGCGGATCCTTCAAAAGCTGCGCAGAACGGTGGAAAGCGCGCTGGGGTGAATTGCGTCGGAGGAAAGGGGCAGGGGTCAGGATGAGCGGGGTGTCGATGGTGAACCTGGGGCTGCTGAGGGAGGCCCGTTCCGTCTACGGGGCTCCAAGGCCTGCACGGACCGAGGAGCCGGAAAAGCCGGTCTCTCCGTTCGAAGGGGCCTTGCGGCAGGGATTGGAGAAGGTCAACCAGGCGCAGATCCGGGCCGAGAAAGCCATGCAGGCCTTTGCGGCCGGCGACGTGGAAGATATTTCGGAAGTGGCGGCCGCGGTTTCGGAGGCTGAGCTTGCGCTGCGATTCGCTGTCCAGGTCCGGGATCGGATTCTGGATTCCTACAATCAGCTGGTTCGGATGTCCTCATGAAGATGGGGATTGAAAGCAAAACATGGAAACCCTAAGGGAGTGGCTAGGAAGGCTTCAGGCCTTCTGGCAGGAGCGGAGTCGGCGGCAGCGGTTTGCCATCGTCTCAGGCGGCGTGGCCTGCCTGCTCGTTTTCGCCGGGATCCTGGCGTTTTCCGGACGGGTCTCCTACGTTCCCCTCTTCTCGGGGCTTGAGCTGGAAGATCAGGCGGCGATCGTCGACATCCTGAACGAGCGGAAAGTCCCTTTCCGAATCAATCCGCAGGACGGAGCGATCCTGGTTCCCGATTCGGACGTCTACGGGCTGCGCCTCTCGATGGCGGAGGCCGGTCTGCCGAAGAACGGGACGGTGGGATACGAGATCTTCGACAACGCGAAGATGGGGATGACGGATTTCCAGCAGCAGGTAGCCTACATTCGAGCTCTGGAGGGGGAACTGGCCCGGACGATCGGCCGTCTTGACGTGGTGGAATCGGCAAGGGTGAGTGTGGTCCTTCCGAAGCCGAAGCTTTTCCTGAAGGACGAGCAGCCCGCCACCGCCTCCGTTCTGGTCAAGCTGCGTCCCGGAAGGGACCTGTCCCCGGAACAGGTACGGGCCGTCGTCAAGCTCACCGCTTCAAGCGTGGAGGGACTCGCCCCGGAAAACGTTTCGGTCGTGGACACCTCCGGCCGCCTGCTTTCGGAGTCGCTGGCAGCGGATGGTTCTGCCTACGTCCGGGATTCAGGGGAAGTGACCTCCCTGCAGCGGGAACTGGAACGGCGCCAGGAAAAGGACCTGGAGCTGAAGGCCCAGAATCTCCTGTCGGCGATCTTCGGTCCCGGCAACGCCCTGGTCCGGGTCCGTGTCGAACTGGATTTCACGAAGCGAAACCGCACCCGGAAGGAATTTGTGCCTCAGCCCAACGGTAAGGGGGTTGTCCGAAGCACCCAGGTTTCAGAGGAGAACTACACGGGATCTGCCGGGCCGTCCCAGGGGGTAGGGACGGCTGCGAACATCCCGGGTTACGCCGTGAAAACCGGGGCCTCTTCAGCGGGGGAATACTCGAAGACCGACCAGGTGACGAATTACGAGATCTCGACGTTGCAGGAGGAAGAAGAGGAAACGCCGGGAAAAATCAAGCGCATCACAGCTTCGGTCGTGATCAACCGGGAGGAGAGCGGTATCCCCAGGGAGGCGCTTCTGGCCTCGCTGGGAGCTGCGATCGGGATCGACGAGAGGCGCGGCGACCGAATCTCCCTGACCATGATGCCCTTCGCCCCGGCAAAGGACCAGGAGGAGAACTCTCCGGTGCAGGCCCGGCTGCAGAGATGGGTTGTCGCCGCAGCGTTTTTCCTGGTTACGGCCTTTGCAGGAGCGGCGGCCTTCCTTATCCTGCGCCGGAAGAAGGGTTTCTCGGTCCGGAAGAACGAGGCGGAAAAGGCAAAAGTGCCGGAGATGGCAGGCGACCTCTTCGAGGCCCCGAAGGACTCCCTCCAGATCCTGGAGGAACAGATCGCCCTCTATGCCCGGTCGGCCCCGGAAGAGACGGCATCGATCATCAAGCAATGGCTGGAGGAATCCTGATGAGCGCGGAGTACCGGGGCTTGAAGGGAAGAAGAAAGGCCGCCATCTTGCTGGTCCTCCTGGGGCCGGAAACCGCCGCCCAGGTTTACCGGCATCTGGACGAGGCAACCATTGAGATGCTGACGTTGGAGATCGCGGCGGTCCGCCGCGTGGACCCCGAAGAACGAGAGGCGGTGCTGAAGGAAGTGAAGGAACTTCTCATGGCGAAGGAGTTTCTGGGCCGGGGGGGTGTGGCCTACGCGCGGGAACTCCTGGAGCAGGCCATGGGCCGCGAAAAGGCGGAGGAGTTGCTTCGAAAGCTCACATCAAGCCTTCAGACGAAACCCTTCGACTTTCTGCGGGCTTCCGATCCCGTTCAGCTTTTCT
This sequence comes from Synergistaceae bacterium, assembly GCA_029267465.1. Lineage (GTDB taxonomy): Bacteria > Synergistota > Synergistia > Synergistales > 79-D21 > 79-D21. Next base: position 51,710 of record JAJUIT010000001.1, on the reverse strand, counting down.
CCTTCCTTCAGGGCGAACACCCCCAGATGATCGCCCTCATCCTGTCCTTCCTCCCGGCAGACCGGGCAGCGACAGTGCTGGGGGGTCTGCCACCCGAGGCGCAGGCGGACGTGGCCCTGCGGATCGCCAAGATGGACCGGGTCACCCCCGAGGTGCTTCGGGAAACCGAAAGGGTCCTGGAAAAGAAAATGAGCGCGGTCATGGGAGCGGATTTCTCCCTGGCCGGCGGGGTCGACTCCGTGGTTCAGATCCTCAACAAATCCGGCCGCAAGACCGAAAAGAACATCCTCGAGATCCTGGACGAGCGGGATCCGGAACTGGCAGAGGAAATCCGCAAGAAACTCTTTACGTTCGAGGACATTCTCCGGATTGACGACCGTTCTTTGCAGAAGGCCCTCAGGGACGTGGACGGGAAAGAGATGGCCCTGGCGCTCAAGGGGGTTTCGGAGAACCTGCGGGAGAAGTTCTTCAGGAACATGTCCAGCCGTGCGGTGGAGATGCTGAAGGAAGAGATGGAGCTCATGGGACCCGTGCGCCTCAGAGACGTGGAGGAAGCCCAGCAGAAGATCGTCAACCGGATCCGTTCCCTGGAGGAGGCGGGGGAAATCCTCTTCACGGGTGGAGGGGACGACGTTGTCCTCTAGTCCGAGGAACCCCAACGGGAAAATTTACCGGAACCTTCCGATTTCCGAGGAAAAAGTGCTTCTTTCGCCCCCCGTTCTGCCAAGGGAGCTGGAGGGAGGCAAACAGATCGATCCCTTCCTTGTAGCCAACCTGCAGATTCAAGATCTCCAAAGGCGAATCGAAAGCTTGCTGGAAAGTGAAAGTCGAAGCCGGGAGGAGCTTGCCCGGCTTCGACTGGAAAGGGAGAAGGAACGCTCTCTTTTCGAGGAAGAGCGGGCTGCTCTTCTCCGGCAGGTGGCCGAGGAAGCGGAAAGAAGCAGGCAGCAGGCCGAAAGGGCGGGTTTCGAGGAAGGGTACCGCAAGGGCCTGGCGCAGGCCATGGAGGAAGCCCGACGGGAATGCCAGCGGGAGACAAAAGATCGCTTCGGAAAACTTGAGGCCCTTGCGGGGAAGATCTGCTCCGAGCTGAAACGGGCGCTGGAAGAGAGTGGAGAAAGCCATTGCCGGGCTCTCCTGCAGATCTGGAAGATCTCCCTGGAAAAACTCCTCCACCGGGAGGTTTCTCTCGATCGCGACGCAGCCTGGAGGCTATTCAAGGCGATCCTGCAGCGCGTGGGGGACAGGTCCCGGGTTCGGGTACTCCTGAATCCCTCCGACCGGGATCTCTTTCTTGTCCGGGGGCAGGAGATGGATGAAATCCGGAGAATGGCGGAAGTTTTCGAGTTGATCCCCGACGAGGGCATCGAGAAAGGATCCTGTCTGGTCGATACTAATTTGGGTGTCTACGATGCCAGATGGAAAAGCCAGCTGGATGTCATCGGGAAAGAAGTGGACCGACTGTTGGGGGGCTCCGAAGGTTGAAGGATCTTCACCTGCCGGTTGTTTTGGACGTTCTCGGGAGCCGGCTCGCGGAAATCGAGTTGATTCCCGTCAACGGCAAGGTAGTCGAAGTCATCGGTCTCGTGGTCGAATCAAAGGGGCCGGACGTTCAGATTGGAGATCTGACGGAAATCCGGTTTCGGTCCCAGGATCTGCCGTCCCTTCCCTGCGAGGTCGTTGGTTTCCGTGGAGACCGGGTCCTGCTGATGCCGCTGGGAGATCTCCTGAGAATCGGTCCGGGCTGCGATGTCCTTTCGACGGGCAGACCCCTGGACGTCCGGGTGGGCCCAAGGCTCCTGGGAAGGGTTCTCAACGGCCTGGGAGAGCCACTGGATGACAAAGGCCCGATTCCTACGGTTGCCAGTTATCCCTTGCAGGCCAATCCCCCTCACCCCCTGAAGCGGAGCCCGATTCGCTCTCCCATTTCGGTGGGAGTCCGGGCCATAGACGGCCTCCTGACCCTGGGAAGGGGCCAAAGAGTGGGAATTTTTTCCGGTTCCGGCGTCGGCAAGAGCACCCTGTTGGGGATGATGGCCCGCAGCACGGAAGCGGACGTCAACGTGATCGCTCTCGTCGGAGAACGCGGGCGGGAGGTCCAGGATTTTCTGCGCAAGGACCTGAAGGAAGAGGGGCTAAGCCGTTCGGTCCTGGTGGTCGCGACCTCGGATCAGTCCCCTCTCGTCCGGCTCAAGGCCGCGATGACCGCGACCGCCATCGCCGAGTATTTCAGGGATGAAGGAAAAGATGTCCTCCTGATGATGGATTCAGTCACAAGGGTCGCGATGGCGCAGAGGGAAATCGGATTGGCGATCGGGGAACCCCCCGCTACGAGAGGGTACACCCCTTCCGTCTTTGCCTTTCTTCCCCGATTGCTGGAAAGGGCTGGAACGGGGGAAAGGGGCAGCATCACGGGTCTTTACACGGTCCTGGTTGAGGGAGACGACATGAACGAACCCGTCGCCGATGCGGTCAGGGGCATTCTCGATGGGCACATCGTCCTTTCAAGGGACCTGGCATCCCGGAATCACTATCCCGCGATCGACGTGCTGAGAAGTGTCAGCCGGATCATGCGGGACCTCGTTTCCCCCGAACACCTTGAAGCGGCAGGATCCCTGCGGGAAACGCTGGCCACCTTCATGGAAGCGGAAGAATTGGTCAACCTGGGAGCTTACAAGGCTGGCAGCAACCCTCGCGTGGATTTTGCGCTGAAACAGAGACCTCGGATCGAGTCGTTCCTGAAGCAGGAGGTTGATGAGGCTTCCCCCTTTGAAAAGACAAGCGGGGAACTGATTTCAATTCCGCGAATGAAGGAAGTGACATCGTGACCCCGGAAAAGAAGATCCGAACATTGGAGCGCCTGAAGTCGATCCGGGAAAAAATCCGTGACGAGACGCGCAGAAGGATGAGCCAGTGCGAGGAACAGTCCAGATCTGCGGAAGAAGAGGTTCGCAGGCTGGACCGTTCCTGGACGAGCGCCGTGGCGGGCTTTAGCCGGTCCTGCCGGAACTGCCGATCCATCGACGATCTGTGGCTCCTGAGAGAGGATATCGAAGGGCTGGAAAAAAAACTTCGGAACGCGGAACAGGAACGGCTTGCCCTGCAGAAGGAACTCGATGGTCTGAAGGTCGAGTTGTCTCGGCAGCATGCGGAGTTTCGAATTGCCGAATCGATCCTGAACGGTCACCGGAAGGCGGATCGGATCGAAAGGCTGAGACGGGAGGAGAAAACCCTCGAGGAAATCGCTCTTAGCCGTTTCGCAGCCGATTGAAGAAAGGGGAGGGGATTCAGTGAGTCTCTCCCAGGGATTGAGTTGCCCCGGAATGAGCCGGGTGCAGGCACGGATCGAGGAAATTCAGCGACGGATTGAATGGCTGGGAGGAGAAGGGGTTCCCGGGAGTTTCCAGGGCATCCTGGAAAAAACCTCCGGAAGGAGCGATTCGGAGGGAGTGCAGCCGCAGGGAGCCTCGGCGCCGGGATGGGGCAAAAACGCAACGGAGCGCATGGAAGCCCTCCGTCCCCTGATCAAGGCAGCTGCCGGGCGTTACGGAGTGGAAGAAAGCCTTGTGCGTGCGGTGATCCTCATGGAATCGGGGGGGAATCCAGGGGCCGTTTCCGATGCGGGGGCCATGGGGTTGATGCAGTTGATGCCCTCGACGGCAAAGGGGCTAGGAGTGGACGATCCGTTCGACCCGGTTCAGAACCTGGACGGCGGGGTCAGGTACCTCCGGCAGCTTCTCGACCGGTATAACGGGGACGAATCGCTGGCCTTGGCCGCATACCATTCAGGTCCTTCCCGGGTTGACCGGTATGGAGGGATTCCTCCTTTCCCGGTGGTCAGCCGTTACGTGAAGACCGTCCTTGCGTTGGCTCGAAAAGAAATGGGCAAGGGCGAAGGATAAGAAAGGATAAGCAAAGAGGGGAACGAAGGGACGGTCACCGTGGAGACCGAACACGCGACATTTGAAATCAAAACGGAAGGCGAGAGGGTTTTCCTCCGGACGACGAGAGCCGGAGTCAACCCGGCAGCGGTACTGGAATCCCTTCTTGAAGCCGGAGTGACGGCTTCCTACGCCCAGGTGGAGGAAATCCTTTCTCTCGAACCTGGTCCATGGAGGCCGCTTGACCGGGGGGAAGAGGATTTCCGAATGGAAGTCCGGATCCTTGCGGACGGCCTGTCCGCCGAAGCCAGGCTTGTAAAGGGTTCCGTGAAATCCGGGCCGGAAGAGGATCGGGAAAAACGGGTTCGTCAGATTCTTTCCGAAGCCGGAGTCACCTTTGGAGTGCTGGAGGAGGCCGTTTTCGCCCTGGCGCGGGAACAGGTCCCCCTCGGGACGTGGACTCCTGTCGCAACCGGCATTCCGCCCAAAGACGGTGTGGACGCCCGGATCGAGGAAATGGCCCCCGATCCGGGAGAGGCTCGCGGTGAAAACGAAGGGAGCGTTGAGAAAGCCAGGGTGGACCCCAGGGAGAGGAACCTCATCCGAAACGTGAAGAAGGGCGAGGCCGTCGCGAGGAAGATCCCCCTGGTTGAAGGCCAGGAAGGAAAGGACGTTTCGGGGCGGGTGATCCCCGCAAAGAAGGCGAAGGACGTGCGCCTTGTTCCAGGACCCAATACCGAGCTTTCTGAGGATGGTTTGACGCTTTCGGCATCCGCCGGCGGCCATCTTGTCCGTGAAAACGGCCGCTTTTCGGTCCAGAGGGTCTTCGAGGTGAGAGAAAACGTCGATTACGGGACGGGAAACCTGGAATGCGAAGGGGGGATCCTTGTCCGTGGGTCGGTGGCGGAAGGCTTTTCCCTGAAAGCCCGGGAGGACCTCGAGGTGCACGGGATCGTCGAGGGAGCCGCCCTGAGCGCGGGAGGGAGGATGATCCTCAAGTCCTCCGTCAGAGGAATGGGGAGAGGCGTCCTGTCCTGCGGCGGGGATCTTTTCGTGGAATATGCCGATCAATGCCGCATCCGCGCGGGGAAGGACGTTCGGTTCGGAAAAGCCCTTCTGCACTGCGACCTGGAAGCCGAGGGTTCGATCCTGGCCGACCGGGAGGATCGGGGGGTCATCGTCGGAGGGGTGTGCAAGGCAGGAGGAACCCTGGCCTGCACCACCCTCGGGTCCGAGATGGGGGCCAAAACGATCGTTCAGGTTGGGCTCTCCCCGAAATTACTCGAAAAGAAAGGCCAGCTTTTCAGGAAAAAGGAAGAACTCCTGGAAAAAGAGGCCCGAATTCGAAAAAACATCTCTTTCCTGGCGAAACAGGCGGAACAGAAAGGGCTTTCTTCTTCCCAGGAGCTCCTGGCCAGGGAATTGATCGCCTTGAGCGGCAGGGTCAGGGAGGAAATCGAAAAAGCCGAGAGCTTCCTGCAGGAAATCGAAAAGGCAATCCAGTCCGCCAAAAACCGGGGAGAGGTCCTCGTGAGGGGATACTGCTACCCGGAAGTCACGGTGATCATACGGGGAGAGGCGCTTGTCGTCCGGGAGGTCCTGGAAGGGGTCCGATTCGTTTACCGGGACGGGATGGTTCGCCTTCTCCCGTTAAAAGACTGACCGGAAAGAGGGAAACGGAGAGATGGCCTCTTCCGTGGCAAAAAGCGCGAAAATCAGCTCGATGGGGCGCCTGACGGCCTATCCCGATGTCGGGGTCGCCCTCCTGGTGGTCCTCATCGTGGCGATGATGGTGATCCCGCTCCCAACCGTTCTTCTCGACATCCTTCTTGCCCTGAACATCACGTTCGCGGTCGTGATCCTTCTGACGACGTTCTATATCCAGAACGCGCTCGAACTCGCTGCCTTCCCCTCCCTGCTTCTGGTAACGACGCTTTTCAGGCTCGCCCTGAATGTTTCCACCACACGCCTGATCCTCCTCCAGGGCTACGCGGGCAGGCTGATCAACGCCTTCGGGAACTTCGTGGTGGGAGGGAATTATGTCGTCGGGGGAGTCGTTTTCCTGATCCTGGTCCTGATCCAGTTTCTCGTCATCACCAAGGGGGCCGAGCGGGTCGCCGAAGTCCAGGCCCGTTTCCAGCTGGACGGGATGCCTGGAAAGCAGATGGCGATCGATGCGGATCTCGGGAACGGCCTGATCGACGAACAGACGGCGAAGGAGCGCAGAAAGCGGGTCCAGAGGGAAGCGGATTTCTTCGGGGCGATGGACGGGGCTTCGAAGTTCGTCAAGGGGGATGCGATCGCCGGCTTGATCATCACGACGATCAACATCATCGGCGGGATTTGCATCGGGATTTTCCAGAAAGGCCTGACGCTCGCGGAAGCGGCCCAGAAGTTTAGCCTTCTCACGGTAGGCGACGGCCTGGTGGCCCAGATCCCGGCCCTGCTCCTTTCCACCGCGACGGGGATTCTCGTGACGCGTTCCGCCGGGGAGAGCGACCTGGGAACGGACATCATGCGCTCTCTCACCAACCATTACCGTCCTCTCTGGATCGGGACGGCCATGCTTCTTGCGCTGGCCGTGGTTCCCGGATTCCCGAAAATCCCCTTTGTGACCCTGGCTCTTTTTCTTTGGCTGCAGGGGCGGTGGGTCAAGGCCAGCCGGAAAGAGGCTCTCTCAAAGCCAAAACCGGAGCCGAAACAGGCATCGAAGGAGGCAGGGGGGGCGTCGGCTTCCCGCGCCGCACCCCAGAAGCCGGAGGGCAGCGGATTCGAATCCGTGATGAAACTGCTTGCGGTGGACCCGCTGGAGCTGGAGGTCGGGTACGCTCTCATCCCCATGGTGGAACCGTCCCGGGGCGGGGACCTCCTGGACCGTATCCAGACGCTCAGGAGGCAGATGGCACTAGATCTCGGAGTCGTCATCCCGCCCGTTCGCATCAAGGACAACCTGCAGTTGAAGCCGGCTTCCTACCTGATCAAGGTCAGGGGCGTCCCGGAAAAACAGGCGGACCTTCTGCCTGACCATTTCCTGGCGATCAACACGGGAAACGTCAGGGGCGATCTGGTCGGCATCCCGACAAAAGACCCGTCCTTCGGCCTTGACGCTCTCTGGATTGCCCCAGAACTCCGGGCGAAAGCGGAGGAACTGGGATACACCGTGGTCGATGCGGCTTCCGTCCTCGCGACCCACCTCTCGGTTGTCGTGAGCGCCAACGCGGCGGACCTGCTGACGCGCCAGACGGTTCAGAACATGGTCGACATGGTTCGGGAAACCTCTCCGGCGGTGGTGGAGGACATGCTTCGTTCCCTTGGAATCGGGGACGTCCAAAAAGTCCTTCAGAATCTGGTGCGGGAAAAGGTGCCGATCCGAGACCTCGCCGGGATCTTCGAGGTCCTTGCCGATTTCGGGAAAACAACGGCAAGCCATGATTTCCTGTCGGAAAAGGTCCGCGAGGCCCTTTGCCGTGCCATCGTCACCCCGCTGATCGATGAAGGGAAAGGAGAGCTGACCGCGGTGACCCTCTCGCCTGTCTGGGAGAGGGAGATCCGGGATTCGGTCCAGGGGAACCTCGTGGAGGGGTGGAGGATCAAGATGGCCCCCGAGGCAATCCAGCGGTTCGCCTCGGCAGTGGGGCAGGCGACGGTGTCCCTCGTTCGGGAAAATCTTCCCCAGGTCCTCCTGGTCCATCCCGAGGTGCGCTTTTTTGTCCGGAAAATCCTGGACCGCACTTTCCCGAACGTCGTAGTGCTGGCTTACAGCGAGATTCCCCGGGATATCCGCCTTTCGACCGTGGGTGTCGTCGAGTAGAAAGCAAAGGGACGAGGCATGGGACGTTTCAGGAGGAAGAAACCTGAGGAACCTCGATCCGGGAACTGGCTCACCACCTACGGGGATATGGTGACCCTGATCCTGACGTTTTTCGTGCTTCTCTACTCGTTTTCCACGATCGACATCATGAAGTTCGAAAAACTGCTCCTTTCCTTTCGTGGGGCGGTGGGGCTGATCGATGGAGGGAAGAGCTACCAGCAGGAAAAAAGGACTTTTTCCGGTTCGAAGCTGCAGGACGCCGGTGATTCCAAGAGGTCCACGAAGGATTTGCTCAAGGTAGCCCAGAGTCTTCAGGCTCTTATCCGCGAAAAAGGGCTTGAGAACGAAGTGCAAGTGTTCGTCGAGCAACGCGGGATCGTCGTTTCCATATCGGAAAGCATTCTTTTCGGAAGCGGCCAATACGAGCTGTCCGCAAAAGCAAAACCCTTCCTCCTGGCCTTGTCGGAAGTGCTGAAGACCTTTCCCGACGGCCTTTCCGCGGAAGGGCATACGGACGACCAGCCTCTGAACCGGGAAGGCTTTGTTCGGGACAACTGGGCTCTCTCTGCCTTGCGGGCTTCCCGCCTCATCTTTTTCCTGGAGACTTCCGGCGGAATCAGTCCCAGGAGGCTGCAGGCCGTAGGTTTCGGCTCCACACGGCCGCTGATGCCGAACGACACCCCGGAGCATCGACAAATGAACCGGCGGGTGGACCTGGTCATTCTTTCGGGAGAACCGTGAATTGGCAGAGAAACGGCCGTTTCTTCACGCTTCGGCCCCTATACTTTCCTGCGGGAGAGAGAAATTCGGACCGGAGGTGGCTCATGAGCTTTCCAAGCCTCGACAACTGCCGGATTTGCGGAGAGCTCTACATCGGCTCTGGAACTCTTCGCCTTTGCGAGAAGTGTCGCCGGAAACTGGACGAGATTCACGCGCGGGCTCGCCGGAAGCTCCGCGAAGGGAAGGCCCAAGGCCACCTGTCAAGCCTGGACCTTGCGGAGACTCTTGGCGAAGATCCCCGCTTTATCCAGATCCTGGTGGAGGAAGGACTCCTCGAACGGCGGGAAGGAGATTCGTCCGCTGAGAACTTGAATCGTGCCCGCCTTGCCGCCGAATTCAGCGAGGAGCTCCGCCGGCTGAAAGGACTGGGGGAGAAAAACCCGGTTTCCGGAGAAGGCATGTTTTTCAATCGGAGACGGCAACGGGAAAAAGAGGACTGACCCCGGCAGGGCGGCCACGGATCTCGAAAGCAGCCAAAGATTTGGATTGGAAGGGCGATGGTTCAAGTGGATCTGAACGATTACCTGGGACCGTTCATCGACGAAACCGAAGAAAACCTCCAGAAATTGAGCGATGCGCTTTTGGCCCTGGAAGCCGGGGATGCTGGAGTGATCGACGAAATCTTCCGGGTAGCTCACACGCTCAAGGGGATGGCGGCGACGATGGGCTTCAACGCCATGGCCGCCCTGACCCACGCCATGGAGGACGTGTTCGATGCGGTACGGGCGGGCAGCCTCCGTTTAAGGAGGAAGGAAGACGCCACGCTTCTGTTCCGCTGCCTGGATGCTCTGACCGTCCAGATCGGTGAGATCCGGCGGGGAAGGGGCGACGAGGGAGTGGAAACCGCGGAGCTGATCGAGCAGCTTCGGGCTCTCCTTCGATCCGTGGAAAAAACTCCCGGCTTTGAAACGAAAGGGATCCGAAAGCTGACCGTTTCGCTAAGGCCCGACTGCGTGCTGAAGGGAGCCAGGGCCTTCATGGTGCTGGAGGAGCTATCGCCGTTGGGAAAGGTGGTCGAAACGTCTCCTCCCCAGAAAACCCTCCTGGAGGGAGATTTCCCGGGGCAAAGCTTTGAGCTTTTCCTGGAAAGCGAACTCCCGCGGGAGCGGATCCAGGAAGCGGTGCTGGCGGTCAGCGAGGTGGAGAGGTGCGAGATCACGGAGGTGCAGGAAGCGGTTCCCGCCACCCCCGGGGCGGCCGCAACCGTCGCGGGCCAGCCGACCGCCGATGACGGAGACTTGAAGCACCTGAAAGTGGGCCGTACGGTAAGAATTGACGTCCAGAAAATGGACAGCCTGCTCAACCTGGTCGGAGAGCTTGTCATCGGCAAGTCCCGGATCGAGCGCCTGGCCCGAAGCGGGGAACACCGGGAGTTTGAGGAACCGATCCTGCAGCTCAGCCGGATCACCAAGGAAATCCAGGATCTCGTCACCAAGCTTCGAATGCAGCCGATCGGGTTTATCTTCGACCGGTTCCCCAGGCTGGTTCGCGACCTCTCTCAGGAACTGGGCAAAAAGGTTTCCCTGGAAATGGAGGGACGCGAGACAGAACTGGACCGGCGGGTAATCGAGGAGATCGGCGAGCCGATGGTCCACTTGATCCGCAATAGCTTGGATCACGGGATTGAGCCCCCCTCGGAACGGATTCTCGCGGGAAAGCCTGAGACCGGCCGGGTTCAGATCCGGGCTTTCCAGGACGGCAGCAGCGTTGTCGTAAGCGTCGAGGACGACGGTCGGGGGGTCGACAGGGAAAAGGTCCTGCGGAAGGCCCTGGAAGGCGGGTTCCTTTCGCCGGAAAGGGCGGAAACCATCACGGACAGGGAGCTTTTCCAGTTTTTGTTCATTCCCGGTTTCAGCACCTCGGAGCAGGTCACCGAACTGTCCGGCCGGGGTGTAGGGATGGATGCCGTGAAGACGAAGGTGGAATCCCTGGGAGGCCGATTGACGATGGAGTCGGTCTTCGGGCAGGGGTCGACGGTCAAAATCCGTCTGCCCATCACGCTGGCCATCGTCCTTGCGCTTCTGGTGAAGATCGACAGCCGCATCTACGCGATCCCCCTGGAAAGCGTAGACGAAACGCTGCGAGTCGGTGAAGATGAGGTTAAGCCTGTGAACGGGAAGCTGGTCACGATGCTCCGTGACCAGGTTTTACCCCTGGTCGACGCCCGCGTTCGCTATGGCCTGAAGCCGAGGGAGGAAACCGGCACCCGGGCAGTGGTGGTCGTGAGGACGGGTTTCCGGAGAATCGGGTTCATCGTTGACGACTTCATCGGGCAACAGGAAATCGTCATCAAGAACTTCGGGAACACCGGGATATCCAGGATCCGGTGGTTTTCGGGGGGAACGATTCTCGGTGACGGCAGCGTCGCTTTGATCATCGACCCAGCGGCGGTAGAAGAAGGTTCGTGAAGGATACCAAACGGAAGGACGGCTTTCAGATTCTCAAACGCGGACGACGGCTGCTTCTTTGGATTGCAGCCTGGCTGGCGGTGCTACCGGGTCCGGCGGGGACTTTTGCCGGTTCTTCAAGCCCACCCGTGTTGCCGCCCGCCGACAGGACCCTTGGGGGAGCCCTTTTCCGGGATGCTTACAGAAACCTGAACGAAGGACGCCTGGCCGAGGCCCTCCGGGTGCTGCTGGAATCCCTTCGATACGATCCTTATCTGGTCGATTTTTACCTTCTTCGCGGCTACATCTCCTCCCTTCTGGGAGATGTTGAACAGGCAAATAAGGACTTTAAACGCTACCTGGAGGTCCGTCCGGGCGACCCGATCGGCATGGGGCTCCAGGCTGCGCTGGAAAAGCGTGTCCGTTTTGTCCGGACTTCCCTGCGGGAGGGTCCGCCTTCCGAAATTGCCCTTTCGGAGATCTCCTCCATGAGAACAGATCTCGGTCCTGGGGCCTCTGCCCTGCGCCTGCCGATCCGGCCTTCCTGGAACCAGGGGCTGCTGGCCTTCGGGGATGCAGCCACGGGACACTTCTGGGTCTTCCAGACCCAGGGCGGGAAGTGGGATCGGGTCTTCCGCGGAAAATTGGAAAAGAAGCTGGTGCGGGTTCTTCCCGATTGGGATGGAACCCTGCTTTTCGTGTTTTCGGACGGAAGGGGAGTCCAGGCTGGGCTGAAAAAAAGGGCCATCGAAATCCTTGGCCAGTGGAAAAGCCCGGCAGCGGCGATTTCCGACGCGGTTTGGCTTGCCCCGGGGATGCTGGCGGTTTCAGACCGGCTGCAAAGAACGATCCGCGCGCTTGACTCGAAGAATGGCAAGACCGTATGGGAATGGAAACTCCCCGCCCCTTTCGGAGAACCGGTCTGCCTGTCGGCTTCCGGGAACCTCCTGGCGATCGCGGACAGGAAGGGGAAAGAGGTTTTCCTGCTTGATGTCGCGGAACGCCTCCTCCGAGCGAGGATTCCCGTACCAGGTCATCCTCGGGCTCTCGAATGGGCGAATTCCGGATTGCTCCTGGTCCTTAGCGAAGAAGGGGAGCTTCTTGCCCTCTCGAAGGAAGGAAACAGAAAGGTGCGGATCGGTCTGCTTTTCCCCGAAGCCTGGTTTCTTTTCCGGGAGGGGATGAACCGGTTTGGGGTGACGGACACCCGGTTCATGCGTCATGCCCGGTTCGAAGCGTTTTCGAAGGAGGGATTTCTCTCCTTGCGAGTCACTGTCCCTCGGGAAGAGAAGTCTTCCCCTGCTTTGCGAAAGGGAAGCAACGGTCTCAAGGCGAGGGTACTTCGGCCACTTGATGATGGGACCCGTCCCGAGATGATCCTGGCGGGGGTGCTTAACGGCCGATCTGTCGAAATGGAAATCTCGGAAAAAGCCGGGGGTGTTTTCCTGCCTGCAGCCAGCCCGGACTGGGATCGCCCGGAAAGCTTCGAGTCCCTTCGAAAAACGGACGGGCTCCTTCTGAGGGCCTCCTGGATCCCCCTGAAACCGGAGGTTCTGTGCAGGATCGGTGACTTCGCCCTGGCCAACAGCGTTGCCCTTCATATCCTAGCGGACAGGGGGCCTTGCCCGCGGGAACTGGTCCGGCTGGCAGAAATGACGGGAGGCAGGGTCGTTTTCTCGAACGAAGAGGCGAAGCGGCTTGAGGGGGCCGGCGTCCTGGAGCTTAACCCGAAAAAGGCGACGATCGAGGTTCCCTCCCAGGGCGAACAGGAGGGAATCGTGGTCCTTGGAAGGGAAGGACGGCGAGTCCTGGAAGGAAACCTTCCTTTCTGGGAGGGGTTCCTTCTTCCCTTTTGAGGATCTGGTTTATGCCGCTTGCTCCTTGAGACCGGCGGAAGAGGCTTTTCCTTCGCCCTTGGCTGGTTTCCCAGTCCCCCGCAGGGACTGTCTTTTTTCGGGCGGAAGGAAGACCTTGAGCTTTTCCTCCACGATGCGGGGGTTTTCTCCTGCCTGGATGGCCAAGATCCCTTCCACGATCACTTCCATGAATTTCACTTTCTCCGCGGTCTGGTTCGCCAGCTTCCGAGAAACGGGGATCGCGAACACGTTTGCGATGAACGAACCGTAGAGGGTCGTGATCAGGGCAACGGCCATCCCCGGGCCGAGGGCTTCCGGGGAATCCAGGTGCCGGAGCATCTGGATCAGGCCGATGAGGGTCCCGAGCATGCCGAAAGCCGGCGCAAGCTCCGCCATGAGGTCAAAGATCCTCCGGCTCGCGGCTCCCTGCTCTTCCTGGAGAGCGATTTCCGCTTCCATGATCGACTGGACGAGCTCGGGGGGAGTTCCGTCGATCACCAGCTGCGTGGATTTCCGGATGAAGGTGTCCTCAATCCGGTTGACTTCCTCTTCGAGGGCCAGCAGGCCTTCGGCCCGTGCCTTGCGGGCGAGCTCGATCATCGACCGCATGATCGGCAACAGGTCCTGTTCTTTCTTCCTGGAAAAAGCCAACCGCAAGGTTTGCGGCAGTTTCTTGATCTCTTCGACCGGGGTCGCAACGGCCACGGCTCCGAGGGTCCCCCCGATCGTGATGAGGACCGAAGGGATGTTGATGAAAGCCCCGGGGGACCCGCCAAGAACAATCGCCCCCACCACGACGGCCACCGTGGCGGCCAAACTGAGGACAGCAAAAAGATCCATGGATTTTCACCTCTTTCAGCGGGGTTCCCCGTTTCTCCCCTTTGAGAGCCGAACTCCAAGGGGAAGTATGGAAGTCGTGGATCCCGGAAAAAACCCCCCTGTTCTTTGTGCCCGGCATTGCCGATCCTTTAGGAGGGAATCCCGGATTGAGAGAGAAGAGGTGTGTGCCCCCGTGCGGTCTTGTTGCGAGTCGTTGAGGAGTCGCGTGAAACTGCAGATCGAAACCCTTGCCTCAGGCGAGAAGTGGCCGGAGGTTTCCTTTGACCCTGTACGGCGGTGCCACCTGTTCAGTTTTCCGTTCGGTTCGGATCCAGCCCCCGAGATCGAGTCGCTGTTTCTTTGTCACGCCTTGCTGGCGGAGCGCGTTCACCCGCTTTTTTCCTGCGTGCTTGCGGAAGGGCCGGATGCCCTCCCTGAAAAGGTCTTTGTAAGGCAGATCTGGCCGGTTCTTTCCTGCACAAGAACCTGGTTTGCCCAGGCGCTGTGGGTGAAGCAATGCCCCTCCGAGGCAAGAACGGCGATCGAAGCCAGGTTCTCCTGTTTCCTGGAAAAAGTCGCTGGCGGTTTTGCGGAAGAGGACCTCGCCGGCATGCTTGAGATCGCCCTCGTTTCCGCGACGCGGATTCGCTTTTTCGGAGCGACAGGGCTTCCGGAAGGGAAGATGAAGGAATTCGTCATGGCTTTCCTTTCGGTTGGGCCGGAGAAGCCCCATCTCTCAAGCCTGACGAGGCTCAATGCCCTTCTCCTTCGGGCCACCTCGTCCTTTTCGGTGAAACCGGAGTATCATCCTGGTTTTTGCACGGAAATCTGGAGAATCGCCTGAGAGGTTCGCCGATGAGCGACTGTTACGTTGTGCAGCTCTACGAGTTGTCCGCCATGACGCCTGCAGGGAGAGAGTCCCTGAGAAAGCAGGTCTTCTCCGGCACCTTCGCAAGGGACACCGGGGATCTCCTTGCTTCTGAGGTCCGGATGCCGGCGCTCCCCATGGGAGAGCTGGTTCCCGTGGAAATGGACACCTTTGCCTGCCGTTCATGGGAAAAAGCCCATGAACTGATGATGGACTGCGGTCTTCAGCTCGTCGATTGGGTCTGCTGCCAGGAGGAATCGGATTCCGACGGAAAGGCGCGTGCAGTTTTTCTCAGCACGGACGGAGGTTACCTGTGCAGGATTCTTCGAGTGCCGCTCCTTTGAACCGGGGTGAAGAGCCCCCCGTTGCGGGGGGAATCCAGGCTCAGGGCAGGAAGAAAGGGAGGGCTCGACGGTCCTTTCTTACGGCCCTGAAAGGCCTGGTCCTTGTTTTGGTCTTCGGGGTCGGAGCGGTCGGAGGACTGTATGCGGGAGGAGGCCTTTTCCCGCTCCTGGATCGCGCCATTCCCTGGGTGGAGGAGATCCCCGCGGTGGGTCCCGGGCTCTCCTTGTGGCTCCAGAGAATCCCAGGCCCCGCTTCCTCCAGTCAGAGGCGGTTTCTGGAGCTTGAGGAAAAAGAGGCGTTCCTGGATGCAAAGGAAAAAGCCATTGAAGAAAAACAGAGGAGCCTGAAAGAACAGAAGAAAACCCAGGAAGCGCAGCCCACGGGGGCTGAACCTGAAAAGACACAGCGACCGCAGGCTCCCCCTGAGACTCCTGCCGAGGAGACCTCGAGGGCCGCGCTCCTGGAAAGCACCCTTTCGGAAATGGCGCCCTCGAAGGCCGCCCGAATCCTTGCGCTCATGGATGTTTCGGAGATCGGCCCGGTCCTCGAACGGATGGACCCGGACTGGAGAGCGCAAGTGCTGGGCAAAATGCCGCCGAGGGAAGCGGCGAGGTTTTTGCGGTACCTGAAGGGGGACCGGCCTTCTTCCATTGACCTTACCGGGTCCCGGGAGAAAGGGGGAGTTTCGCCTTGATCGATCACCTTTGGGAAGTCCAGAAAATGGCGGTTGCGGGTCTTTCGAAACGCTTCCAGGCCGTGTCGGAAAACCTGGCTAACATCAACACCCCCGGATATCAAAGAAAAGAAGTGCTTTTCGAAGAGGCCCTTCGCAAGGCTGCTGGCCTCACCCAGGAAGAAGAGAACCGGCTTCCCCTTGCCAAAAGCGGTGAGGACGAAAAGGAAACCGGGGAGGGAATGAGCGCGCGTCCCCCTTTTTCCCCCGTTGAAACGCGGGTAACCGATGAGGAATACAGGCTGGACGGAAACAACGTGGATCCCGAAATCGAAATGGCAAAGCTGGCCGAAACGCGGCTGGCCTACAACGCGACGATGCGCCTGATGGCAAAACGGGCGGAGATGCTGAGAATCGCCATGGGAGGTCGATAGGGATGAAGGTGTTCAGGGCCATCGATACGGCCGCGAGCGGCCTGACGGCTCATCGGGTGATGATGGACGTCATTTCCGAAAACCTGGCAAACGTGAATACCACCCGAACGCCCGAGGGTGGGCCTTACCGGCGTAAAGTGCCTGTTTTTTCGGAAGCTCTTTCCCAGGCAGGCGTCGAGGTTCGAGAGATCGCCCAGGACGACACTCCCCCTCGACTGCAATACGAACCCGGTCACCCTGATGCAGATGAAAGGGGATACGTGGCCTATCCGAATGTCTCCGTGGTCCGGGAAATGGCCGACATGATGGCTGCCAGCCGGGCTTACGAGGCGAACCTTGAGACGGTCAAGTCGGCCAAATCCATGTGGGAATCTGCGATCGATCTCCTGAAGGGATAGGGAACAGGAGCCATGTTCCGAGGCATCTACGAATGTACCGCCGCGATGCGACTCCAGGAATCCGTCGCGGACGTTTCCGCGAACAACCTGGCGAATTCGTCAACTTCCGGCTTTTCCAAGAGCCTTGCCCTCGCCAAGGCCGCGCCGCAGGCCGAGATGGTCAGGACCGGGAAAGACCCGTCCGGTGCTGTTCGGAAAGAGCTCATCGGGGACGCGGCTCTCAGTGTCGTACTTTCCGAGACTGCGGTCGATTTTTCCCCCGGTGCTGTCCAAAGCACGGGGAATCCCCTGGATTGTGCCATCGTCGGAGAAGGGTTTTTCCAGGTTTCCGACGGGAAGGATCTCTTTTATACGCGGGAAGGACGGTTTTCCATCGACAGGGAAGGGCGGCTTGTCTCCCCCTCAGGCCTGATGCTCATGGGTGTGGAGGGGCCGATCGCTGTCGGGGGAGCGACTGAGGTAAGCATTGGCGAAGACGGGAGCGTCCGGGCGGATGGAAGAATCGTTGGCCGGATTGGCCTCTTTCGTTTTCCCGCTCCAGGGTTTCTCGAACGGGAAGGCTCCAGCCGGTTCAGGAGTACGGCGGCATCGGGCCAGCCCATTCCGGTCGCCCTGGCGGAAACGCGCCTGCTGCCGGGAAACATCGAGGGGTCCAACGTGAACGTTGTGGAAGAGATGGCGCGGATGATCACGGCTAACCGGGCCTACGAAGCTTCCGCAAAAGCTTTTGATGCGGACTCGGAAGCCGGACGCGGAATGATCCAGGCCTTCGGGCTCTAGGGGGGTGAGGGAATTGGGGCAGGAACCCGATGCAGCCATGCCTGAGGGAGGATTGCCGCAGAACGAAGGCGGTGACTTCACCTCGAAACCGGCCGGGGAGGGGAATCCGGGGGAGCCCGCCGGGCTCAGTGCCGAGGAGATCGATGCCCTTACGAAGGGATTGGAAGGATTGGATGCAATCGGGAGCAAGGTCCCGGACATCCCGGATCTGGAGCATCTTCAGAATGCGCAGACGACGGGAGAGGTCTCCCAATCCTCCATCGATGACCTGATCGCAAGCATCAAGGAGAGTTCGCCGTTCCATTTCGATTTTCCCGGAGGGGGCGGCGGAGGCGCGCCAAGCGTGAAACCGGCAGTTTTCCCGGAAATCGCCCCTGAAAAGAAAGCCCCCGGGATTGATCCTTCATCCGCAAGGCTCGGGCTTTTGATGGACATCCCCGTGAAGATTTCGGTCGTTCTCGGGAGGACGCAGCTGACCCTGGGAGAAATCATGGCGCTTGAACCCGGCGGAATCGTCGAGCTTGAAAAGCTTGTCGGGGATCCGATCGAAGTGCTTGCGAACGGCAAGCTGATCCTCCGCGGGGAGGTCGTCGTCATCGATGAGAATTTCGGTGTTCGAGTTACTGAAATCGTGGACCCCTGCCCCAGGAAGGGCGCCTTGGGAAAGGAATAGCCGTGGAGAGACGGACAAGGCCTGCTGAACCGGATCCCGCGTACGAAAAATTCAAGCGCGACATCGCCGAGATGACCGGCGTCGATCTCAACATGTACAAACCGCAGATCCATCGCCGGGTTCATACCCTGATGGCGTCCTGGGGACAGACTTCCTACTCCGGGTACCTGAAGCTCATCTCTTCAGACATCAACCGAAGGAGGGCCTTTCTGGAATACCTGACCATCAACGTCACGGAGTTTTTCAGAAACCCGAGCCGATGGGCGAGCCTTCGGGAAGAGATTTTACCAGGGTTGAGGGAGATCAAAGCTGGAAACCTCCTTTTCTGGAGTGCTGGGTGTGCAACCGGCGAGGAGGCCTATTCGCTTGCCCTGCTAGGGCTGGAGGCTCGGGTTCCCGTCAATGTGCTGGCCTCCGATATCGATGACGGTGCCCTGAAAAGGGCACAGGAAGGGGTCTACCGGGAGGAACAGGTCAAAAACGTGCAGCCGGAATCCCTGAGGAAGTATTTTATCAGGAAGGGAGACGGTCTTCTGCAGGTGTCGCCGATCCTGAGGGAGAAGGTTCGCTTCCAGCGGATGAACCTCCTGAGCGATTCGTTTCCAAGACAACCCCAGCTGATCCTCTGCCGCAACGTCCTGATCTATTTCTCCCAGGAATCGAAAGAGATCCTGCTCCGGAAATTTAGCGAGTGCCTCCCGGTCGGGGGCTGCCTGATGGTGGGGAACACCGAACAGATCTTTGGGTACAGGCGGTTCGGTTTGGAATCCGCCGGCCCGTTCATTTATCGAAAAACGGCGACTTCTGAGGAGTCACGGGAGAGATCGGCATGCAGCTTGTGAAGGAAATCGAATTTCAGGCCACGACGGAGCAGGAAGCCTACCAGCGGGCCCGTGAAAGACTGGGGCCTGACGGGGTGATCCTTTCCATCCAGACGGTTTTCACGGGCTTCCCGTTTCTGCCCTTCCTGAAGAAAAAGAAGCTGGTTGTTCGTGCGGGCATCCTGGAGGAAGAAAACCGGCCCAGGCCCACTACCGATCCTGACCTTGAACGGAAACAGCTCGAGGTCCTGAAGGTGCTGCTTGAGCACAAAACGGATCGAAAGAAGGCGGCCTTTCCCGAGATCCTTGCGGAAAAGATCTGTGATCGCGTCGAGATCTCCCCTTCACCCACAGGAAGCCCATCCGGGCCGCCTGCAGGATCTCCCAGGCCCGATTCCCAGGAGCGGCTGCGCCTTCCTCTCCCCGAAGACCTGCCTGATGCTTGCGCGCGGAGCCTTTCGGAGGAGGCGGAACGAGCCCTGCAGGAGGGGCTTCCCTTTGACGCCTGGCTGAGGAGGAAAGTCGAAGGCTTCTGCGAAAAGCCGGGTGAAGACCCGCTTTCCGTGCACTTGGGCGGGAACAGGGTCATGATCCTGGGGCCTACCGGCGTCGGGAAAACCACCACGATTGCGAAAATCGCGGCCCTCGCGGTCCAGCAGGGGAAAAAGATCGCGCTCTTCACTTCAGACAACTACCGGGTGTCGGCGGTCGATCAGATTCGTACCTTCGCAAGGGTCCTGAACATTCCCTTCGAGGTGGTCAATGGAGGAGCCGAAATTCCCTCTCTGGTCGAACGGTATCCGAAAGAGACGCTCATCGTCATGGATACCGTTGGGTTCGGTTTCCGGGAAACCGATCGCTTGGAGCGGATCCGCGAAATCCACGCGTATTTTTGTCCGGAGGTCACTCACGTTGCCGTTTCGGCAACAGGAAAGCCCAGGGACATCAAGGCTTCCATCGAAAGCACGCGCTCGGTTGTCCCGATCCACAAGGTGATTTTGACGAAGATCGATGAAACGTGCAGTTATGGGAGCCTGCTGTGGATCCCTATGACGTTCGGGCTCCCGTTCTCCTTCTTCACGACGGGACAGAATGTCCCCCGGGACATTCAGTTCGCCACCGCTTCCTGGATGGCACAAACCCTTTTAGACGCGAGGAGGGCTTTGGATGTGCCCTGGTAGTCACCCCTCCGGCGCCGTGGAATCGATCCAGGCGGAACAGCTGCGAAGAGCCCTTGCGGGAGAGCCTCCGGGGGTCTTGGCGGGCCGCCCGAGAAAAACCGTGGCCGTCGTGAGCGGAAAGGGTGGGGTGGGCAAGACCCATTTCGCTCTCAACCTGGCGCTCACGATCGGTGATCGCCTGAGAATTCCCTCAGCGCTTGTGGACGCGGATTTCGGGCTGGCGAACGCCGATGTCCTGATCGGGCTGGATGCCCGGTTGACCCTAGCGAATGTCCTTCGGGGGGAGCTGTTGCTCAAGGAAATCCTGGTGCCCGTTTCGGACCGAGTCTGGCTGGTGCCGGGAGGAAGCGGCATCGCGGACCTGGCGGAAATGGACGCGGGCCGTGTCCGGAAGCTTTTGCCGGAGCTCTCCTGCCTTGACGACCTGGCGGAAGTCCTCGTCATCGACGCAGGGGCCGGAATCCAGTCAGCGGTCAGGGAGATCTCCATCGCTTCCGACTCGATTGTCCTGATGACGACGCCGGAACCCACCGCAATGAAAGACGCTTACGGCATGCTGAAGAGCCTTGTGCAGAGCTACGGGACAGGGCGGCTTGCCGAAAAGGAACTCTTCCTCTTCATCAACATGGCCTTTTCGGAAATCGAGGCCCGTGAAGCCGCCTTCAGAATGCAGACCGTCAGCAGGAAATTCCTGGGGTTAGAGCTGAAGGAACTGGGGTATCTGCCTCATGACATCCGCGTCAGCAGGGCGGTCAAGGCGAAATGCCCGCTGGTCCGGCTGTACCCCCACAGTGAATTGACAGAAAGGATCGAACGGGCTGCCCGAAGGGTTCTGGCTTCACCCGATGCGGCCATGCCGAGGGCCGGAAACGATGCGACACCGGGCAAGGCTGGGGCATGGAGAAGGTTCCTCCAGGTCTTCCTCGCGGGCAGGGAAAGGGGAGAAAAGGAAGGATGAACACCGGGAAAGCACGAACGTCATTGCCTTCGGCGGCAGAAATGGCGACCTGCTTTCGGGAGCCTTCAAAAAAGCCGGGCATACGGGAGAGGATTGAGCGATATTACGCTGAGCTTCGAGCGCAGGTAGCAAGGCCCGATCGAAATGACGATCGGCTGATCAAGGCCTACGGCAAGCTGATGAGCCGGTTCCGGGCAGAAGAGGAGGTCGTCCTGGAGATTCTCGATTCTTTTGCCAGAGGAGATGCCCTTTCCGTCCGTGAAGCGGCTTCTCGTTTGACTCGACTATAGGGAAGACCTGGGAGATCGGCGATCCTGCCGGAAAGAAGAATAGGAGGACTGGCTGTGGGAAAGATCTTGGTGGTGGATGACGCGGCGTTCATGCGGATGATGATGAAGGATATCCTAGCCCGGGGGAACCATGATGTCGTCGGAGAAGCAGAAGATGGGAAACAGTGCCTTCTGCAGTACGTCAAACTGAAGCCCGATCTCGTGACGCTGGATATCACGATGCCCGAACTGGACGGGATGAATGCCCTCCTGGCCCTGAAAAAGCTTGACCCGAATGCGAGGGTGGTCATGGTGAGCGCCATGGGCCAGCAGGAGCTGGTGATCCAGGCGATCAAGGCTGGAGCAAGGGATTTTGTCGTCAAGCCATTTCAGCCCGAGAGGGTCATCGAGGCGGTCAACAAGGCCCTGGCCTGCTAGAAGATTTGCAGAAGGAAACCGAAATTTTCGCAGAAGCTGGATTCCCAGTCGGGGAGAGAGTAAAGACCGATCGAAGCATCGGACCCGAGAAGATCGTAGGGGGTTTTCTGAAGCTGGAATCCGGCCCGGATTTTTGAAGCCAGGCCTGCGGGTGAATACGCGCCCAGAAGCAATTCCGGCTCTCCCGGCAACCCGCTGGGGGGGCTTTCGAGGTTGTACCGAAGTCCAAGGTGGGGAGCGTACTTCCGGTTGAAGCTGCCGACGATCAAAAGAAGGGGATTGTCTTTCTCTTTCAGGTCCACGTCCTCGACCTGTGCCACCAAGCCGCCGGAAAAGAGAAGAAGGCTCCCGATCGGGAAGGCCGCGACGATTTCCCGGAGCAGAGAAACATACCTCGGGTCGTAAAGCTTCTTTGACCCTTGCTCGAGAATCTTGATCGCGTGGTAAGGAAGCGCCGCGATATGGTAGGGGCGCTCAGAAACGATCGCCTCGTAGATGTCCGCTACCGTTGCGATTCGGACGAGATCGGGAACGTACTCCAGAAAAGGCAATCCTTCCGCGCTATAGCCGCTCCCGTCCAGGTACCGGTGATGATGCCCCACCACGGCCTTCGAAACGGGCATCAGACTGGAAAGGCTCCGGATCATCCGATAGCCGTAGGTCGAGTGAAGCCGCATTTTTTGCCATTCTTCAGCGGAAAGTTTGCCGGGTTTGTTCAGGATTTTCAGGGGGATCTGGGTTTTGCCGATGTCGTGGAGGAGCGCCCCGAGAGCCATGTCGGTCTTGTCATGCTTGTCTGGTTTCAGAAACCCTTTCAGCTCTGCCTCCCGGAGAATCGAGAGGGAAAGGAGCATCACCATCCAGGAGTGCTGATGCGTATGATCGTCGTGGTTCGACAGGAGCCTCAGGTTATGGACGATCGCCGGTTCCGTGCCAAAAATGTTTTCGATGACCGGCTGCACGTCTTCTGAAAGGTGCTCAATGGCTTCTTCCTTGACCTGGGCGCTGGTTCGGGCTTTCTCGAAAAACCCCCCGATTCTCTGGTGGACCTGAGTGGGAATGCGGGCCAGCGACTCTTCCGGCCGCAACAGGCCGGGAGCGATCTTTTCAGGCGAAATCCGAACCTTGACGGTTTTGATGTATTCGCGTTCCCGGAGCCCCTGGATCGTGAACTCGGTCAGGGTCGCACCGGAATAAAGCAGAATCCTGCCGAAAGGATCACGGATGTCCTCCGCCAGGATTTGTCCCGGTTGCAAGTCTTCTGTCTGGACCTTGACCACGAGATTCGCCACGAATTGAATACCGCCCTTTTTTCGGAAAGATCGATAGCCGAAGACTATTGTAACAAGCCTCGGCCACCGCCGGAAGGCGGGTTACCGGAAGAATACAGGGGAATGGAGTGTTTACTTAATGACATCTTTGTCAACCTTGACTCGCCTGGTTCAAGCCTTTACAGCAGGAACGGTCAACGTAGCCAAGGGACTTGGGCTCAACCTGATGGTGGACAGGGACAACGTCGGGCCGGGCATCAAGGCTTCGGGAAGCTGTGCGGCGGCATTGATCGGGGTGGTGGGAACCGACATCAGGGGGTCGGTCGCCCTCCTGACGGACGAGGCGACCTTCAAGGATGTGATCCGGACCATGTCCGGCGGCATGATCAAGGATCCATGCCCCGGCGACAGCCTGGCGATCAGCGCGCTTGGGGAACTTGCGAACATGATCTGCGGTTCGGCGCTCCAGGAGCTGGCAAAAAGCGATTCCGGCCGTGTCGACATCACGCCGCCCCAGCTTTTCACCGGGGAGAACCTGCGGTCCGTCCCTGCCCAGGCCCAGGGGATCCGATATTTTACGATTCCCCTGAGCAGCGGGAGGGGAACGGCGAATCTCTTTCTCGTCCTGGGATTCCAATAGAACGGGCTTTCTAATGAAGATTTCATGGCGGTCTTTCTGCCGTCTGCTCACGATCCTTCTGATCGGGAGCGTGATTCTGTCCGTAAAAGCTTGGGCTGCCGAGATCCCGGTCCCTGCGCTGCCTTCCGTGACCCTGAACGTCGGGAAAGCGGCCACGCCCCAGGAAGCCTCGGTAACGATCCAGGTCCTTCTCCTGCTGACGATCCTCAGCCTGGCGCCGGCAATCGCCCTAATGACGACCTGTTTTACCCGGATCCTCGTAGTGCTCGGCTTTCTCAAGAGCGCCATGGGCATTCAGCAATTGCCCCCTAACCAGGTCATCGTCGCTCTTGCCCTCTTTTTGACCTTTTTCATCATGCGACCGACATGGGAGCAGATCTACGCCGACGCCTACAAGCCGCTGCAGGAGGGGCGGATCAGCACGCAACAGGCCTACGAACGGGGCATCCGCCCACTGAGGGAATTCATGTTCCGCCAAACGCGCGAGAAGGAGCTTTCTCTGATGGTTTCCCTTTCCGGCATGAAGCGGCCTGAAAAACCGGAGGACGTCCCGACTGTCGTGCTGATGCCCGCTTTCCTGATCAGCGAACTGAAGACCGCCTTCCAGATGGGGGTTGTGCTCTTTATCCCTTTCCTGGTAATCGACATGATCGTCTCGAGCGTCCTCATGGCGATGGGAATGATCATGCTCCCGCCCATGCTCGTCTCCCTGCCCTTCAAGGTCCTGCTGTTCGTGCTCGCCGATGGATGGGATTTGCTGGTTGTCGGACTCGTGAAGAGTTTCCAGTGACAAGCCTTCGTTAGGAGGAATCTTCGTGGACGGTTCAATGGCATCTCTGTTCAGCCGGGCGGTCTGGATCACCCTTTTCGCATCCCTGCCGATCCTGCTGGCGGCTCTCGTCGTGGGGTTGGCGATCGGAATCCTTCAGACCGCGACTTCGATCCAGGAACAGACACTTTCGTTCGTTCCCAAAATCCTCGCCGTGCTTTTGACCACCCTCTTCCTCGGACCGACGATCTTTCACCAGGTGGTTAACCTGGCGAAGGATGTTTTCGGGAACCTTCAGGCCTTCGTCAAATGACGTCCGTCCCTGGACAGGCAGATCTCATTCGCCTGCTGCTTTTCGTTTTCCTCGCCTCCCTGAGATTCCTGGGGCTTTTTTCCTTCCTGGTTTTGTTTACCGGGGCCGCTGTCCCGATGATGGTCCGGTTGTGGCTTTCGTTTGCCCTGGGGGTCGTCATCCTGCCGTTGTGCAAGGACGCACCGATCGACATCCGGATGCTTTCCAATTCGTTCGGAGTGCTGCTCGCCTGCGGAAGGGAGCTCTTCTGCGGGGCCATTCTCGGGACCCTCTCTTCCGCTCCGATCACGGCTCTCCAGATGACCGGGAGCCTGATCGCCCAGCAAATGGGTCTCTCCATTTCTGAAACCGTCGACCCGATGACGGAAGCAAGGGTTTCTCCGGTCGGCCAGATGAAAACGCTTCTCGGAACATGGTTCTGGTTTTACTGGGGAGGGCACCTGCTGATGGTCCAGGCTGTGAACGAAACCTTCAGAATGATTCCAGTCGGGAGTCCCCTGGCCGCTTTTCTCAGCCTGGAGGGTGTTTCACACTGGATCAAGGGGCTTTTCATCCTCTCCGCGAAAATGTTCCTTCCCTACTTCGGCCTTCTCCTGGCCGCCGAAATCGGCCTCGGGGCGGCCTCAAAAGCGCTTCCCCAGATGAATCTCTTCATGCTTGGATTTCCCGTCAAAATCCTGCTCGGGATTTTTCTCTTGGCGGTCATGGCCATCAGCATCATTCAGACGGCTTTCTGGAACAGCACTCTTCCCTTCCTCGAGCTTTTCCCGGAATTCATCGGCCGATAGGCGAAACGAAATTTTCCCCTTTCTTTTCAAGCAAAATCCTTTCCGTGATTTCCAGGGCGCCGCTTCGCGGGCGTAGGAAAAAAACAGCCTTCCGGAAAGGACGGTGTCTCTCGGGGCAGAGCCAGATCTCCTCCCCGGATCCCTCGATGCGTTGAACCTTCTCCAGGGCTCGAGCCAGTTTCCGGGCATCCCGCGGCGGACTGTCCCCGGCCAGCACGGCTTCGGCGAGCCACACGGCTGCGAGCCTGGCTTTTGTGAACCGGTCGCCCCCGTTGGGGTCCTGGGTCAGATACCGGAACCTGCTGGAGGAAACGAGGACAGGAAGGTCCTTTCCGAAGCAGATGAATGAGCCTTCTCCCGCACGGAAGACCAGGGCTTCGCCAATCGCGGCCGCCTGGTCCTTTTCAAGCCAGATCAGGGCGGACCGCTTCCCTCCTGACGAGGGAAGGCTGAACAGGTTGCCGTACTGTTCCGGTTTGTTCCTTCGGAAACGATAGGAGCGGACTGATAGGCCAAGATTCGCGAATTCGGCTTCAGTTTTTCCTGCCAGGCGATTCAGCCGGACATCAAGGCTTTCGGTGTAAAAATCCCACTCCGAAGGGGACTGCTTTCTAGCCCAGAGGGTCCAGGCAATCGGGCGAAAGCTTTCTTCAAAATCGATCCCGAAAAGGAAGGAGTCGTTGCCGGGGGGGATGGGAACTTCCTCGGACCAGGTCAAAAGGATCGGGAAAGGAGGATTTCCCAATCGCGCAAGAATCGCGTTCTCCGGCCCGGACAGCAGGGAAATCGCCCCGTCGAATCCCTGTTGCTTCAGGTCCGCGACACGCCGCTTCGCTTCGGCTGGCGTGACGGGCATGGTAACCCCCATGGCCTGAAGGGCAAAGCCCTTTTCCTTGAGCGGTTGGTTCAGGCGTCCCTCCAGGAAAATCCGGGTGGCTTGTCCAAGCCCTTGTGCCTGGGAGCCTGCAGGTACCAGCAGGGCGATTCGGATCAGGTTGAGGGAGGTTGCCTGTTCAGCCCGCGCGGCTGGGCACCCGAGAAAGAGGGGAAGGAAAAGGACGAGGAACGCCAGGAATCGATCTTTCAGGGAATACGCCTCCCGTTCCCTAAGGAATGTGTCCATCTCTGCCGACTCTTATACTGGAAAGTATAGGAGTCGGCTTCGACGGCAATAGGGGGTGGGTGTGCCTTGAAGATGGCGCTGAAGAAAGTCGCCTTTTGCCTATTGGGAGGCGTGCTGGTGTTCTCCGCGGGATTTTTCGGAGGGATCCAGCTCGGGCGATCCGGTTTCCTGCTTGGAACAGCCGCCGCACGCCAGGAAAACCCGGAGCCAGCCGCTTATCCCCTGATGGATCTCGGCGAGTTCAAGCTTTCGCTACCGGGAGATCAGGTTTCCGGGGGAGCTCTCGTCAGCTTCGAACTAGCCCTGGAGCTGCAGGAGAAAAAGGCCGCCGCCAGGTTGTCCGCAGATGAATACTGGAAGATCCTTTTTCGCAACGAGGTGATCGAGGAATCCCTGGCCCAGGGGGCGAACGCCTTCCGAAACACCGAGGGCCTTTTACGCGTTTCGGAGGCCATCGTCAACCGCCTGAACCGAGTTGCCCCTCAATCTAACGGACAGCCCGTGATCCGCAGAGCCCTGTTCAAATCGTTCATTCTCCAGTGATTGGAGCCCATGGGAGGCCCTGAGTGGTCGATGTCCTGAACCAGTCAGAAATTGACAAGCTCATCAGCGCGCTGGCCGCAGGCGAGCCTTCCGGCCCGGCGGCAACATCCGAAAAACGCGTGAAGACCTACAACTTCCGGAGGCCGAACAAGTTCAGCCGCGACCAGATCCGTGCGGTACAGATGCTCCACGAGAGCTTTGCCCGGTACCTGACGAGCGCGCTTTCAAGCATGACCCGGTCGATGGTTTCCGTTGAAGTGGCGAATGTCGAGCAGGTCCCCTATGAGGAGTTCGTGCGTTCTGTCCTCTCTCCGACGACCCTCGGAGTCCTGGAAGTGATCCCCCTGGGAGGAAAGGCGCTGCTGGAGATGAACCAGGCCCTGATGTTCTCCCTCATCGACCGGATGCTCGGGGGGAAGGGAGAAACGCTTCATGCCCTGCGGGAGTTCACGGACCTAGAACGGGTCGTCGTCGAAAAGATCCTGGTTTGCGTGCTGGAGGAGCTGGACGGAAGCTGGGAAACAGTCCGCTCTGGGGATCGAATCCATTTCGAGCTGATCGGTCGTGAAAGCAATCCCTTTTTTGTCCAGATCGTGCCGAAAGCCGAAATGGTCCTCCTGGTGAACATGAGGGTCCAGGTGGGGCTCGTGGAGGGGCGCCTGAATCTTTGCCTTCCTTTTCACACCCTCGAACCTGTCCTGGATCGGTTCAATCCGCAGGAATGGTTCATCACAAAGGAGAAACCCCTTTCGGACGAGGAGCGGGCCAGGTTGAGCGAGAAACTGAAGGCCATCCGGGTTGAACTCGTGGGAGAGCTTTGCAGCACCGGTCTGACCGTCAGGGACCTGTTTGAAATCGGAGTCGGGGATGTCCTTAACCTGACCGTTCCCACAAGTGAACCGGGGATCCTGTACGTGGGCCCCCTGCCAAAGTTCGAGGTCGCCTTCGGGGTGTCACCCAAGGGATCCATGGCGGCCCGGATCCTGCGGGTGATTCAGAAGCCGCAGGGAAAGGAAGAGGAGTTCTCGGATTAGGAGGAGAAAACGATGGCGGATTTTCAGATTTCTGGCCTGAGTTCTGGGATTGATTGGGGCGGCATCATCGACAAACTCATCGAAAACCGCCGGCAGCCGGAAACGGCCTGGAAAAAGGAACAGCAGAAACTGGAGGACAAGGAGAATCTCTATAACGAACTGGCGGTCTACTTCAATACCCTGAAGGACAGCCTTTCAAGCCTGAGGCTGGAGTCGACCTTTCTGAAAAAGGAAGCCGCGGTGACACCCACCGGGAGTTCGGCGGGTTCGACGCACTCGGTTTTGACCGCCGATGCCTCTCCCCTTGCCGAGATCGGACGATCGCAGATTGAGGTCTTTTCTTTGGCCCAGGCTCATCGGGTCGCAAGTGCCCGTTTCCAGAGCACGGATTCACCCTTGGGAAAATCGGGGAGCTTTTCCCTTTCTATCGGGGATTTTTCGGTTCCTGTCACCGTATCGGCGGGACAGGGCCTTTCCGGCCTGGCGGAAGGGATCAACCAGGCCATCGGAAAGGAGGCTGCCGCCCGAGGGGTTTCCGTTCCCATGCGGGCCCTCGTTCTGGACAACACGCTGGTCCTGAAGGCGGAAACCACGGGACAGGAGTTTAAAATCCGGGCGGAGGACCCAAACGGGATCTTGAAGGACCTGGGCATGCTGGACGGATCAGGGGAATTCTCGAAGGTCCTGCAGGAACCGGCGGATGCCGTTCTCCGGGTGGACGGGCTGGAAGTGAGGCGCAGCTCGAATTCGATCAACGACCTTCTGCAGGGTGTGACCCTTGAACTGAACTCGCCGGGAACGGTGGATCTGGACGTTTCCCTGGACGCGAAAGATGCGGTTGAGTCGGTGAAATCGACGGTGGATGCCTACAACGCCACGCTCGACTGGATCAACAAGAGGCTTGTGGAAAAACCTGTAGAGTCGCCGCAAAACGCCCTGGAAAGACAAAGGGGATTGCTTCGTGGAGATTCCCTCTTATGGACGAGCAAGCAGTCTTTGCGGGAAATCGTGATGATGCCAACGGGATCCCAGGCGGGAAATCTGACGCTGTCCCGTTTGGGCATCAGGACGGAGGCCACCGATTTCGGCAAGAGCGGCAAGCTCGAATTTGACGAATCGGTATTCATGGAAAACATGAAATCCGATCCAAAGGCGGTGGCCGAGACCCTCAAAACCTTTGCCGACCGGTTGGGCGTGATCTCGGATGGGATGATTTCCAGGTCGACGGTCAATGTCGGAGGGGTATCGGTCAAGAAGGGGCGTCTTCTCCAACAGGTCGATTCGCTGGAGAAGCAGTCGGGGCAGATTGACCTGCGCGTGAAGGATCTCGAAACTCGCCTTGCTCTTCAGAAGGCTTCTCTTGAGGCGCTTTACTCGGAAATGGAAGCCAGCCTCGCAAAATTGACCCAGCAGGCAAGTATGCTTTCGATCTTTTCTTCAGGGTTATCCTCCTCTTCGTTCAGAAGTTCGGGGTCTGATTCTTCGTCTGATTGACGCGGCTTGATCCCTGGATCCGTCCAAATTTGCCGGGTTATCCCCCTGCACCTTCCGGCCCGAAAGGCCGAAAACAGAGAAAGGGAGGGTTGTTTCGGCAGTGGAAGGGGGGCAGCGGGTGGAAAGCGTTTCTTTCTCGTGTTCTTTCGAAGCAGGCCGAAATGCCGGAGCTTCTCCTGCTTCTCGGGAAGCGGTTCCGGCTGATGTTCCCTTTTTGGAAGCCATGGAAAAAGCCCTGCCAGGAGAACCGCCGGGTTCGGTTCCGGCAGGGAGGGAGGCCGGAGGAACCAATCGGCTTCCAGGAAGCCGCACGACAATCTTTCTGAACGATCCGCTTTCATTCGGCATATCCGAAAGGACGCCGCAAACGGTTCCATCCCAGGCGGCACAGGAAGGGCTCTCGCCCAAGGGGGACCTCTTCGGCTCCGGAAAGACGGCGATCCTGCTGGAGACTCTGCAGGCACTTCGGCACCAGGAAAAGCTGGGCCTGCCGGAAAGCCTCGAAGAAGAGCCCCTAAGAGAGCCGGGCAGAAACGAGGCGGATCCGGGAAACGTTCCCCCTCCATCCCCTTCAGGGAAAGAAGGTTCGGAGAAGTTTTCGCCGTGCTCTCCCTCCTGCGGCCCCCGGATCCTTCCCTTGGCGGTTTCGGAGCAGCAGTCCGTTTCCGAGGAACCGAAAGCAGATCCTTCCGTCGCAGAAAACTTCCTGGTCACCCCCCTGAACCCGAACGCCGCAGGGGATTGCGCGCGGGGGTCAAGTCCCTTTCCCGTCAAAGAGCGAGCCTGTTGTAGAGGACAAAACGGCCGCCTCGGGACTCAAGAGGAAAAGACCGAGTCGGGGGAATCTCAGGGGGACGATCGAACTCTCCCTGCCTTCCAGGAAGCGGGACCCCTTCAGTTGCGCATCGAGCCTTTTTCCACGCGGGAAGGACCGGTGACGTTGGCCGATTCTTCGATGCCTCCTTCCGTTTCACTTGCGGCGGGCAGTACCAGGCTGGAGATTCTCCATGGCCGGAATAGCCAAGCGGGGAATCGATCGGATGGCTTGACGGAGGCTCTTCGAAACGAACTCCCCCTGGATGTCAATCTCCGGCGGGAGGCATTCCTTCCGGCGGGCCGCTTTCTGGAACAAATTCCCCTCCAGGGGACCGGTGAAGAAAACGTACTTCGAAGGGAAGGCGCTTCCCTTCGGCTTCTTGATGTGCTGATTCCGGGGCAGACGGTGCGCCCGAAGGAAGAACACCGGGGCGACAGGTTGACCCTGCAGAAACTGAATGGAATTCTCCCCGCGTCCCCTGAAGAAGGGAAACGGGACATACAGGGGAAAAGTGTCCCTCCCTTGACGGAGGGGATGCTGACCAGCGGGGACTTCCCCATGGGGCAAACCGCCCAGGCCGGGCCGGGAACCCCCGACATTTCAACAAAAGCCGCGGCGCTCGAAACGGGGATCGCTAAAATGACCGCCTATCTGTCTTCTTCTAAGGGGCGGCAGAGGGGGGTCATCCGGCTTCACCCGCCTGAGCTGGGAGATGTCCGGGTTGTTTTGTTCTCTGCCGGAGAAAGGGTCCGGCTTTCTCTGACCGTTGAAAGCCCAGACGTTCGCGAGATGGTGGTCAAGTCTGAGGAAAGCCTGCGGGAAGGATTGAGGCAGCAGGGAATCCACCTGGGGGAAATGACGGTGGATGTGAACGGAGAGCCGGGACAGGGTTTTGGGGCACCGAATCCGGAAAGAGAGAGGACTCTCCCCGCACTTGCCGAAGACGGTTTCTCGGAAGCAGGACCGGAAGAGGCCGAGGCCAGGATCGACCTGGTTAACGGGCTGTTTTCCTGGGTCGCCTGATGGTTGGAAAGGGGTTGAATCTGTATGACGGATCAGAGTCGGGACATCCGCATGACCTACCTGCAGCAGGAGATCCGAATCGCCTCGAGAGAGAAGTTGCTGTTGACGACCTACGACATCCTGATCGGCTGCTGCCGCAAGGGGATCGCGGCGATCGAGGCCCAGGACCCGGAGGAAGCCAACCGTTCGCTTCAGACAGCTCAGAGAGCGTTGCGGGAACTGCGCTTTTCTCTTCGACAGCCTCCTGGTGAAGAGGCAACCGATCCCTTCGTGGAAAAACTCGGGGCCCTCTACGATTACCTTTACCTTGAACTGGTATCGGCCAACCTTCACAAGGACGCCACCAGGGTTGAAACGGTGCTTGGAATGCTGGAGGATTTGAACGGTGCCTGGGCAAGAGCGATTCAAACTCTCAAGGAGGAAGGCGCCCTCCTTTCGGAGGAGGAAAAGTCCAAGCTAAACCAAGCCCCCGAGCTTGTCGGGGGAGGCCTCAACCTGTCCTGCTGAACCCCTATGCCGCGGTCCCCGGAAAACCCGGTGCCGGGGACCGCGGCCTTCCTATCTGCCGACGATTCCCATCCCGTTGATCACGGTTTCCAGCATCTGGTCCAGGACGGTGATGTACCGGGCGACCGCGCTGTAGCATTGCTGGAACTTGATGAGATCGGAGGTCTCTTCATCGATATTCACGCCCATGACCGAGGAGCGCTGGTTGTCGATCTGTTCGAGCAGCGTCTGCTGGTTTTCGTTCATGACCGAAGCCTGTCGGCTCTTCGAACCCAGGGAGGCAACGAAGGATAGATAGGTCCCTTCGAGGGTCGAACCGTCTGGGAAGATGCCCTTTGAGAAAAGATGGATCAGGTTGAGGGCATTGGAACCATCTCCGCTTCCCAGGCTTTTCCCGCTTCCGTTGTCCGCTGCCCCGGCCAGGAGGTTCGCGTTTTTCAAAAGCAGGGGGTTGACCGCCAGGGAGGCTGCGGCTCCTTCTTTCCTCGAGAGGGGATTGAACAGGGGAGTTCCCGTCGTCTGTGCGTATTCCCCGGTGCCGTATCCGGCCTGATGAACGGCGTTGAACTGCCCGGAGAGAACCCAGGCGAAATTGTCGAGAAAGGAGATCATGGAAGGGACGACGCCGTCGCGGGATTCCAGCAGCCCCCCGATCAGGCCGCCGCCAACGGGGTGGCGGATGATGACATCGGTTTCCCCCGTTCCTGTAAGAGTCAGGCGCAGTCCATCCAAAACGGGAACGTCGGTTTTCGCCTGATAACCGTCCTTGGCTGAAACCAGGCGGGCCTCGCTGAACTGGTTCACGGAGGAAAGGAAAGATTGGCCGTCCAGGGAGAAAAAGGCGTCTTCGGCATGCTGCAGGATCCGAGTTTTGCCGTTTTCGTTCACCAGGCCGAGCATCCGGGCCACCGAAAGGCTGTTGCCCTCGACGGTTCCGACATTGATCCGGGCGGCTTCACCGACCTCGTTGCTTTCGATCCGCAGGAAGCAGGAGCCGCCGGAAGCGGTTTCCACCGAGGCGTGAAGCGGCAGGCCAGAGCTGTTGATCTTGTTGGCGAGGGTGCGAAGGGAGTCGTTCTCTTCCACCTGGATGGAAACGGCCGTTTCCGCTCTTGCAAGGCCGGCCTTTTCCATCAGGTTTCCTTCGAGGTCGGTAACCGAAACGAGAAAGTTCCCTTTCCCCGACAGGGTCAGCCGCTCTCCGCCGAGGTCCACCTGCGCGGTCACCGGGGCGGCTCCGGAAGGGGTGTTCAGGACGGCTGCAAGCCCATCAATCGTGACTGAGCT
The DNA here is from genome assembly GCA_029267465.1 of Synergistaceae bacterium. GTDB lineage: Bacteria > Synergistota > Synergistia > Synergistales > 79-D21 > 79-D21. Next base: position 18,729 of record JAJUIT010000001.1, on the reverse strand, counting down.
TCCAAGGTCCACTCCGCCCGCTTCCCAGTGCCCCTGCTGGGAAGGGTCGGCCGGGGGGTTCCAGGAGACCTCGACAACCTGTTCGGCCGTTCCCGAGGCGAGGCGGAAGGCATATCGGGTACGGTCTCCTGAAGACGGTTCCCCGAGCAGGATGCCCCCGGCAAGCCGGTTTGAAACCGCCGAGAGGCCGTTGACTCCCACGCTGAGGGAGAAGGCTCCCTGGATGTTGAGCGGAGAATCGGGAAGGGGGCAGGAAAGGCTGCCGCTATCGTCCCCGATGGCCCAGCGGGTTTCGCTGGCCAGCCGATCCACTCTCAATGAATGAACGCCCTCGCGGGCGCTTAGGGAGATCTGTGCCAGCGCGACGGAAGGATCCTCAGTGAAGGGGAAAAGGTTGTCTTCGATCTGAACGTCGAAGTACCCGCCATTCCCAGGCTGGGGGACGAGAAAGAGGTGCCGGGGATCGATTCCCTGGACAAGCAGGTTCCCGCCCAGACTGATGTTCATGGCTCCGTCCGGGGTGCTGAAGGCATCGATGTCGATCAACCCGGAGAGCTTTTCCACGAGGAGATCCCTGCGGTCCATCAGGTCGTTCGGGTTTTGCCCTAGCGCTTTCAGGCTCATGATCTGGCGGTTCAGGGTGGCGAGGTTGTCGATCAGGTCGTTTGCTTCCTGTGTTTTGGACTGGATCTGCATGTTCAGGGAAGCCCTGAGGTCCTGCATGTTTTCCTCCAGGCTGCCAAGAAGGCTGCAGAAATTGTCGAGTTCCTGGACAAAGGATTGCCTGGCGCTGCTTGAATCGGGCCTTTTCTGAAATTCCTGCAGCGATTGTTGGATCTTTTCGATGGAAGCGGAAAGACCGTTTTCGGAAGGCTCCCCGATGAAGAGCTCCAGGTTGGAGAAGGTGCTTTCCAAGGTTTCCCAATACCCTGCCCGTGTAGCTTCCTGGCGGTACTGTCCGTCCAGGAACGCATCGCGCAGGCGCAGGATGGCGTCAATTTTCACGCCCGTCCCAACCTGTCCGGGACCGGCAGGGCTATTGAGCCCGAGGGGAGCATAGGGGGTTCCCGCGGAGGTTTCCACCCGCTGTCTCGAGAACCCTTCCACATCGGCGTTGCTGATATTGTGCCCGGCGGTGAGGATCCCCTGCCGGAACGTGTTGAGGGCCAGGCGCCCAATTTCCAACCCAGAAAAAGTGCTGGACATTTTTCAATCCCATCCTTCCGGACCCGACGTTCCTTCTTTTCTTATCGGTTGTTGCCCGCGGGCTCTTTTGAGTTTTTTTGAAGCACGCCCTTTTCCGGAATTCCCAAAAAGCCGAAAAGGAAAAAGGGGGAAGCTCATGAGAAGAAGAGTTCCTTGCATCCTGGTGATCCTTTTTTTCGTTGGCCTGGCTGGGTGGTCTCATCCTGCTTTGGCCTTTACCGGCGTCCCCATCGGAGGAATGACGGTGGGGGCTTCAAGCGGACCGGAAGTCTTCCTCAAGGCGGCGGCACGGGGAAGCCAGAATGCCGTTGCCTGGAAACGGATCGAGATGATCCCGCCCTCCTTCGGGATTTCCGGGGTGATCGTAACGCCGGAGCGCCTGCTGCCCGGAATCGATTCGGTCACTTTGGGGATCCGGACCCCAGCAGGGATGGTTTATCGTCTGTTCCGGCTGAAATGGTTCCTCCCAGTGGTCGTGGCGAGATCCGACATCCGGAGGAAGGAGACGATTCGTCTGGAAGATCTGGGAGTGGAGATTCTTCCGTATCGTCTTTCTTTCGGAGAGAACCCGCGGGAAAGAAATTTTTTTTGCGGGAAGGTTGCAAAAAGGACGATCAAGGCCGGAGAAGTGATCACCCAGCGGGATGTGGGAGATCGAACCCTCGTTGAACGGGGGGACAGCCTGATGCTGATTGCCCGTTCCGGTTCCGTGGAGGCAAAAATCGACGGGGTGGCTCTGGAATCGGGCAGCGAAGGGGATGTGATCCGCGTGCGGATTCCCCGTTACCGGCGGGATTCAAGGGGCGTGGTCGTGGGTCCGAACCTGGTCCTGGTGCTGGAATGATGCCTTTCGAGGGGGCGGAAACGAAATGCCGATACGCAGCGCTTTCAGGGGAATCCTGCTCGGGATGTTCCTTTTCCTTTTTGCGGGAGGATGCAGCGCCGAATCCCTCTGGGTCGACGGCCCTTCTCTTTTCGAGGATCGCCGCCCTTCAAGGGTGGGCGACCTGGTTACAGTCCTGATCTCTGAGAAGACGGACCTGAAGGATGAGGCAAAGTCAGGCCTCTCGAAACAGAATGCCAGTTCCGCCAAAGACGGGATCGGTTTGCTTGATTTCCTGAAGAAGCTGGGCTTTTCTACCCAGAGTTCGTCAAAGGGCGATGGATCCCTGCAAAGGACAAGCAACCTGAACAGCACGCTTTCCTGTCTTGTAACCGAGGTCCTTCCCTCTGGGAATCTCAGGATTGAGGGAGTCAAGGAGATCCAGAACCAGAAGGAGAAGGTCTCGCTCAAAATCAAGGCGGTGATGAGGCCTGAGGATGTAGGACCCGACAACACGATTCTGAGCGGGAAGCTGGCCGAGGTCACGATCACCGCCAAAGGGGTGGGGACGTTGAGCGACACCCAGAACCCGGGGCTTCTTTCCCGCCTTTTCAACCTGGTCTTCTGAGGGGGGAATCCCGATGCGACGCTGGGCCAATAAAGGGGGCCTCCTTCTCTTCTCGCTGATCGGGTTTTTCCTCCTTTCTGCCGGGTGCGCTTCCTGCGAAGTCCGGTTGAAGGATATCGGCCGGATCGAAGGGGCCAGGCCGAACCAGCTTGTGGGAATGGGGCTTGTCGTGGGGTTGCAGGGAACAGGCGACAAGGGGGAGCTCGTTTCGGCCATGCTGGGGAATTTCGCCCGGAATTTCGGGGTTGCCATCGATCGAAAGGACCTGAAGAGCAAGAACGTCGCCGTCGTTTCGGTCACGTGCGAGATGCCGCCGTTCGTCAGGGACGGAGAAAGGATCGATGTAACCCTGAGTGCCCTGGGGGATGCGAAAAGCCTTCAGGGGGGCGTGCTTCTTCAAACGCCGCTGAAGGCGGCAAACGGGAACGTGTATGCTGTGGCGCAGGGGCCGGTTTCCCTGGGCGGCTTTTCGGCAGAAAAGGGCGGTTCGGGAGTTGCGAAGAACATTTCAACGACGGGCCGGATTCCCGGCGGGGCCCTGGTGGAGCGGGAAACTTCCTTTGAGGTGAGAAATGGAGGGAAAATCCGCTTTTTCCTGAAAAACCCGGACTTCACCACGGCTTCCAGGGTTTCCGAGGTTCTCAACCGGACTTTCGGAAATGTGGCGAGCGTGAAAGATGCCGGGTGTGTGGAGATTTCCGTCCCGGAGCGTTTTTCCGGAGACCTGTCGGCCTTCGTGGCTTCCATGGAAGGGCTTCCGGTCAGGCCGGATACGGCAGCCCGGGTGGTGGTCAACGAACGCACGGGCACCGTGGCCATCGGGGGGCAGGTCCGAATCCTGGAAGTTGCGGTTGCCCACGGGAACCTGACCGTTTCCGTGAAAGGCTCGAAGTCGGTGAGCCAGCCGCTCCCCTTTTCCGGCGGGAAAACCGTTCCCGTTCAGACGGCAGAAATCTCAGCCCAGGAGGAAGCCAGCCGGATCACGAAGATCGAGTCTTCCGCGACGGTGGATGACGTGGTTCAAAGCCTGAACCGCTTGGGAGCCACCCCCAGGGACATTATCTCGATCCTTCAGGCCATCGACCAGGCCGGAGCTCTTCAGGGCGAACTGATACTCCAGTGAGGAGGGGTGTTTGTGATCGAAAAAACGGGGGCTCTCTCCGGAACTCCTGACAGGACCCGAACAGGCCCCGATCTTGAACCGAAGAAAGGGATCGATCCGCTTGAAAAAGCATGCCGACAGTTTGAGGGGATCTTTTTGGCCGCGTTGCTGAAGCAATCCCGGCAGGGAACACTTGCGGAGGACAAGCAACCGTTTGGTGCGCTGGAAGAGACCTCCCTGGAGATGGCAGCGGAGTCCATCTCCGGCAGTGGCGAGGGGCTCGGCCTCTGGAAAGTCCTTTATGAAAACCTTTCGGAGGGCAGGAAGGGAGTGGGAAATCGGGAATGAAGGAATTGCTGGAAGATTTGATCGAGAAGCAGGACCGCCAGCGAGAGTCGCTTTCCGAAATCCTGAAGATCCTGGAAGAGGAACGCGAAGCCCTCAAGAAAGCTGCACCGGAAGGGCTTCCCGGCCTTCTCGTCCGCCTCCAGGAAGCCTCTGCCCAGGCGATGAGGGCCGATTTCGAAAGGAGCGGCGCAGCTTCCGCGCTGGCCTCCGCGATGGGCTGCTCTCCCTCGGTGCGGGAGTTCTGTTCCCGGCTTCCGAAGCAGGAATGCGCACGGCTCAAAGCCTCTGCGGGGAACCTCCTGGAAGTGGTTCTGGCCATCAAGGAATGCAGCTTTATTCTGAACCGCCAGGCCGCCGAACATCGATTCTTGGGTGAAATCCTTCTGGATCGGCTGAGGCTCTCGGGAGGAAGCGGAGTGGCAGCCGAAGGCGCGGGGCTGGATACTCAGGCCTGATCATTTCAGATGAGTCGGCTTTCCTGGCCGACGCACCGGATCTCCATCAGGAAGGTTTCAGGGGAGAAAATGATGCTCCGGCCCTTCGTTCCCCCCGTTTCTTCCCCTTCCAGGCGAATCCCGGCGATGCGGAGGGCCTCCCGGGTCGCCGCCACGTTCTGCTCGCCGATGGCTCCGCTTGATGTGGGCGAGAACGAGAACATCCTGGCGCCTCCGGCCATTTTGGCTCTCAGAAACGACCTTAGGGCCCCTCTCGATTCAAGCTCTGCGATCAGCCCAAAAACGGCCGTGTCGGCGAATTTCCCCGGCTTCTCTTTTCCCTGGGAGCCCCTCGAGGAGGAAGAGGGAAGCATGATGTGGGCCATCCCTGCCCATCCCCGGATCGGATCGTAGAGAACCAGTCCGATGCATGAGCCCAGCCCGACGCAGGAGAGCAGGTCGGGCTTCCTGGCAACGCAGATTTCCCCCATGCCGACGGTCAGGGTCTGGATCTCGGCGGTTGTCGGATGCACGCTCATGTTCGGTTACTCCACACCCAGCTGTCTGAAAAGGATCTCCAGAGAGCCGGGGTCAGGGATAAGCAGGATTCGGGCATTGAAATTCCGTCGGCTTTCTCCGGGAAAGGAGAGTTCGGTCTCCGTTGCCAGTGCGGTGTCGCCAAAGCCCCCGAAAATCTCAAGGAGGATGTCCATGACAGCTCCCATCAGGTCGAGGGAGATCGAAGGAACCGAAAGGGGAAGGTTTTCCCGAAGAAGGTCCCCGACAGCGGAAACGAAGGCTCCCATAATCATGTTTCCCGATTCGGACAGGGCGGATTCTTTCATTCCCGGTAATAATCGGACCTTGTCCTGGATCCGGGCGGCCTGGAAGAGTTTCTCCGCGAGCAGGTCGCCGTCGCTTTTGTTCATGATAAACACCAGGCTGACCGGGAACGAGGATTCACACCGGGTGAAGATCGCCCAGACTTCGGTTTCCGGTTCTCCGAAGTACCCGGCAACGGCTTCCAGGGGGATCAGGTCGACCTGGGGGACACACATGTCCACGCGCTTCCCCATAAGCTGAGAAAGAGCCGTTGCGGCATGCCCGGCCCCGATATTCGCGATCTCCTTGAGTGCGTCCATCTGGAGTGGATTCAACGATGATCCTCCTCAGGCAAGAGGCTTCTCTGCCCCGGCAAGTCGAATCAGCTCAGCGGCAATCTGTTCCAGCGGAATCATCCGGTCCACCACCCCCGCTTCCCTGGCGCAACGGGGCATTCCGTAAACGGTCGCACTTTCCTCCGCTTCTGCGAAGATGACTCCGTTCAGCTTTTTCAGGACCCTGGCCCCCTCGGTTCCATCGCGCCCCATCCCGGTCAGGATGACGGCGGCCGGGTAGAGTCCATCGATTCTGGCCGCGCTTTGAAAGAGGACATCGGCCGAAGGACGGACCGAGTTGACCGGGGCAGTCTCGGAAAGACAGCAGACCAGCTTTTCCTTCGTCCCTTTCAGGAGGAGGTGGGAATCTCCCGGAGCGAGGGCCGCGGTTCCCGGAGCAGGCTGAAACCCCTCGTAAGCCTCCAGAACCCGCAACGGGCTGACCTGGTCGAGACGTCCGGCAAACGGGCCGGTGAAACCTTTCGGCATGTGCTGCACGATCAGGATGGGACAGGGAAAATCTTTCGGCAGGTCCGCCAGGACCCGGGAGAGGGCGCGTGGCCCTCCGGTGGAAGCGGCGACCAGCACGATGTCAGGACGAATCCGGCTCGGGACGAAACTTTCCTCGGCTTTCTGCCGTGTTTCCTGCACCGGACGGCTCTTTGCCTGCATCCGCCTCAATAGCCTCGAACGTCCTGCCGAGCGGACCTTTTCGATCAGGCACCTGCGAAACGTCTCCAGGTCATTGCCGTTCGATTTGGCGGGTTTCTCGATGAAATCGAAGGCCCCGATCTCGAGGCACCGAATCGTTGTCTCGGCTCCCCTTGTCGTGAGACTGCTCAGCATGATGACCGGAAGGGGGGTTTCCTTCATCAGCCGATCCAGGGTCTCGATTCCGTTGAGCAGGGGCATCTCCACATCCAGTGTGACGACATCCGGCAAAAGCCTTCGGACTTTCAGGAGGGCCTCTTCGCCGTTGCGGGCGACTCCAGCGATTTCGATATCGGGACAGCCCGAGAGGCAATCCGAGATCAGAGCCCTCGTGAAAGCGGAGTCGTCGGTGACCAGAACCCGGATCGCTTGGGGGTCTTCCATAAACCGTTCCCTCGCTTCTAGATGTCGGTGACAGATTGAACCAGATAGGAAACGAGCGTCAGGATGGAAATGGGCTTCTGGCTGAGCAGACCCCTCAAGCGGGCCAGCTCGAACAAAGCATAAAGATCCTCCCAGTCGGACAGTTTTCTCAGGAAGAACTCCTCGATCTTTTCCGAGGTTTCCAGCTTTTGCTTCCCGAGTTCCGCCACCAGCTGCTGAAATCCTTCCGCCTCCTTGATGGCACGCACGTCGTTAAAGGGCGGTAAGGGCCCTGAAAGCGGGAGCCCGTTTTCTTCGGCGATCAATACAAGTCGTTCCAGCGTCGTGTTCCGGCCGGAGAGGAAGGCGGCTGTCGCTTCGGGCAAAAGGCCCTCTTCCGGGCGCGGAAGAGGCTGCTCCTCCGGGGAGGCTTGTTCCTGAAAGCCGCAGACTTGGAACGATTCAGGAAGAACGAGTTCCTGTTCCGTTTTCTCGAAGGAGCTGAAAAGCTGGGCGAAGCTGCTGTCCAGCTGCTTCGCCAGGTCATATAGCTCCAGCAGCGTTTCCCTGGACTGATGGAGGCCCTCCTTTCGTTCGATGCGGGACAGGTATGAAAGGGCGGCCCTGAAGGCCTCTCCGAAGAGCGTGTTGATCGTGACCAGAAAAGGGGTTTCTGCAAAATCCCTCCATTCGGGGAGATTCTGCCTGACCGGGTCCAGCCTGAGAGTGGACTCGATCGGAGAAAGATCGCGGAAGGCAGAAGGCCTCCCTTCGTCCGAGTTCCCCGTTACCCGGACAAACTGCTCTTCGATGAAGCGTTCCACAAGGGGAAGATCGAAGGCAGAATGAAGCACGATTTCGATGTGGACGGATTCAGGGGAAGGAAGGCGATGACGGACCAGGTAGGGGCGTACCCCATGAGCAGCCAGGCCGGTACCGAAAAGCCTTTCAATTGAAAGGGCAAAGGCTTCGGGATTCCTTTTTTCTAAAGCGTTCCTCGTCCGCATCGTGTCCCTCCTGCTTCAGGAGCAACTTTCTCTCCCCTTCAGTTTCGGAGTGTCGGAGCTCTTTCTGTAGAGGCGAACACGCGATTGGAACAGGGGCACAAAGGCAACGGGGCTAAAGAGGGCTATGCCCTTCGGTCGAGGATCGGCCCAAGCTCGGTTCGGACCGCTTCGACCAGCCGAAGAGCCTGCTGAAGGGACATTCGAAGACACTCTCCGCTCTTGTCAGCGATCAGAAGTTCTTTCCCCTCAGGGTGGCAATCGATCTCTCGACCGAAAACCAGGGCCAGTTCCCGAATGAGGGAAGCAATCCGCGCCGCATTTTCAGGATCCGCGTTTTCGATCCCGGGTCCTGAACCATAGCCGTGGCTGCCAGGGTTGATCCTGACTGGCTGGAGAGGGATTTCCCGGTCAACTCTGGAGGTCTCTTCCATTCTTCTTCCCCCTCGGGCAATCGTCCGGGTTCAGACGAAAATCCCATCATGAATCATTGTATCTCGATCGTGGGCAAACTTACTTCCGAATCCCAGGCGGCCGATACTGAAGATGGATGGTCGATTCCGATCAGCGGATCCAGGGAGGGAGCCGACGATGTCAGGGATGAGACAGGCAGAAGAATGTCTTTTGGATGCACGGGAAAAGGAACTGGAACCGGGAGAAGGGATTTCTGAAATTGAGCTGGAGGAGATGCAGAGCGAAGGCGCGGGGGAGGAATCCCTCCTGTTTTCAGAGGGGGAATGGGAAGTCGGGCTGGATTATGAGGATTTCTTTCGGGAGTTTCTCGGAAGGACACCCCTCCTTTCCCCGGAGGAAGAGAAATCCCTTTCAAGAAGAATCCTGGAGCATCACGACAAGGAGGCTTTTGACCGGTTTGTCACGGCGAACCTGCGACTGGTCGTCGCCTGTGCCCGAAAGCTGAGGAAGAAGTACGGGTGTCAGAGCTTCCTGACGTTCATGGACCTCGTGCAGGAGGGCATTCTGGGGTTGATGACAGCGGTTGCACGGTTTGACTACCGGAAAAACACCCGCTTCAGCACCTACGGCATTCCGTGGATCTACCAGAGGATGCGGGTTGCCTACCTCCAGCATCGTTGGGGGTTCTCGGTTCCCGGCTACGCTGGTATTTCGGCGCAAACCCATTCAAACGAGATCCGAGCCTTCCGGGACGGGAAGAAAGACCATTCGGAGGATCCGGTTCGCACCGAAAGGATCCGGGAGCTCGCCCGGATCAGCCAGAACGTGATTTCCATTGATTCCTGGGCAGACTCAGAGGGGGGAACGGCGTTCCGCGTCGATCCGGAAAAACACGTTCTTGGAGAGATGGCGGCCCCTTTTTCGCAGGCTGCCGTTCAGGAAGAGGCGGCTGGCGATGTTGAAACCCGCCTGCTGAAGGAATCTGTCCTGGAAGCCCTCCGGAGCGAGTTGTCCCAGACGGAATTCGAAATCCTTTCCCGGCGTTTCGGCCTCGGCGAATGCAAAACCCCTCATACGCTGGCAGATATCGGCGCAGAATTCGGGAAAAGCTCGGAATTCGCCCGGTCGGTTTTAAACCGGGCACTGAAGCGGCTGAAGAGCAATCGAAGGCTTGAAGAACTGGGAGAAGCCTGGGAAATCCTGGGAACAGGCCCTGGGAGATAACTCCGTGCAGGGGGTGTGGCTGAGAAATGAGCCGGATTGTGGTGTTGAAACTGGATCAGGAGCGCTATGGAATTCCCATCGAGGTTGTCCGGGAGATCCTGCCGTTTTCCGAGATTACGCCCGTGCCAGGAACACCGGATTTTTTCGCCGGATTCATGAATGTCCGCGGGGAACTGGTGGCCGTGACGAGCCTGAGGCGGTTCATTGGGAAAAGCGAACCGGAGGACCCGTGTCCCTCCAAGATCCTCGTTGTGGCCTCGGAAGAGGGGAACATTCAGGGGCTGATCGCGGATGACGTCACCTCGATCGAGGAAGTATCTCTGGATTCCCTTCAGCCTGTCGAGGATGGCGAGAACAGCGCCGGTTTTCCAAAGGGATTGGTTCTCGGGATCGCAGTTCTCGGCGAAAACCTGGTCGTCGTCCTGGACGTGGAAAAACTGCTAGTCGAGTCACGCCAGGAGGAGTTCGGACAGCGGATTTCCTAAGTCAGCGGCTGGACGCAGCGAACCAGCTCTTCCTCTTCCGGGAGGAAGAGCTGGTTCGCAAGCCAGTGAACGAAAAGGGAAGCGACGATCTTTTGCCGCGTGGGATTGTCGCCTTCGAGCCGGATGAAGGGGTCGCGGAAATCGGCAGGCCTGAGCACTCCGTTTTCGGCATCGAAAAAGAATCGAACCGCCGGGTTCTTTTCTTCAGGTTTCCGGTTGTTCTGGGATTGCCAGATTTCCCAGAAGGCTCCGTGTCGATCAAGGCAGCGGATGCGGATCGGTGCGAGGTTTTCGGAAACCCGAACCCGGCAGTCTTCGTACCCCTTTTCCAGGATGAATCGGAGGATTCTCTCCAGAGTGGGGAACCGAAGGTTGAGATGGGAAAAATCGGCGCTATCCCAAAGGCGGCCGGAGGCGTCCACAAGAGCAAGATAGTCAGGAGCGGCCTTTTCTTCCTCGAAACCGGGGAGCATCCCTGCTCCTCCTTTCCGCATCAGGTCTTGACTGATCAATCTCGTTGATGGAGAGAGAGATACGAATGGACCGGGAGAATCTCGAACACTCCAATAGAAAGGGTAAAAGAACGGTCGGACGGAAACCGGGCTATCGGATGGAGTCCTGGCAAAAGGAAATCCAGGTGGCTTCGTTGAGAACCAGGGAACTGGATTCCTTCAATCGCTTCCTGACCCGGTTCGTTGCGCTTTCCTGCGAGCGGCTCGCGGGGAAGCGATTCGTGATTTCCTTTTCCTCACAGACTGGAGCCTGGCCGTGGAGCGACCCGGAGGATGTCTACGTGCTCGAAGTCCACAGGCAGAACCTCAAGCTTCCCTTCTCTGAGACGCTTTTCAACTACGTGAAGCTGGGTTCGCGTTGGAATCGTCACTGCCTGAAGGCCTACGATCATTACGTAGCGATCCGGGACAGGAAAATCTGTCCGGTCGACCCGGAAGTGGAAAGGGATTTCCTGGAGTCTCTGAGGGATGAAATTCTGGTCCAGGACCTCAAGTTCCCCGACGCGGAAGAATGGATCAGGCTGGCACGCTGACCCTCGTGTTTCCGTTCCTTCCGGCCCGGGACCTGGTCTGCCTGGCCAATTCGTAGACATGGACGAGGACCTCGGCTACGGCAACGTAAAACTTCTCGGGGATTTCCCGGTCCAGCTCCGTTTCGGAGAAAAGACTCCTTGCGAGTCGCCGGTCCTGCACGACGGGAACCCCGGCATCCTTCGCGATTTCCCGGATTTTCAAAGCGACCAGATCGGCTCCCTTGGCAACGACAACCGGTGCCTTCATCTTTTCGCGGTCGTATTTTAAAGCCACGGCGACGTGGGTAGGGTTGGCGATCACCACGTCTGCGGAGGGAACCTTGGCCATCATCTGCTTTCGGCCGATCTCGGCCTGTTTGCTGCGGATCCGCTGCCGGACGAGGGGATCCCCTTCCGTTTGCTTGAAATCGTCCTTCAGTTCCTGCTTGGTCATTCGGATGGATCTGGAAAACTCCCATTTCTGATAGAAAAGATCGAAAAGTCCGATCCCGACCAGGGCGAACCCCAGTTTCATCGCGATACGGAAGAGAGGTGGGAACAACAGCGAAAATCCCCCGATCCCGGAGACCTGAGCCGTGTCCGAGAAGAGGGGGAATTCTTTTCTGACCGAATTGAACAGGATCGTAAAGAGGATCGAGGCTTTCAGGACCGCCTTCAGGGCTTCGACAGACGATCTTCGGCTGAACATGCGGCCGATCCCGGTCACAGGGTTGAACCGGTCGAATTTAGGCCTGAAGGCCAGGGGGGTGATCTTGACGCCCACCTGGAGCAGGGACAACCCGACGGCCGCCGCGGTAGCGGCCAGGGCCGTGGGGAGCCAGACCCAGAGGAAACAAAGAAGCCCCTTGTCGAAAAAACGGAAAGCCCAGCCGCCTTCAGCCTGTCCAACGGAAACGATCTCACCGAAGGACCATCGGAAAAAATCCAGGTAGGCGGAAGAAGCGAACTGGCTGAACCCGTACAAGACAAAAAGGGCGCTGAGCAACACGAAAGCCCCCGTGAAATCCCGGCTTTGCGCTACACGTCCCTCTTCCCGTTCCCGGCTCCGTTTTCTTGGAGTGGCCTCTTCCGTCCTTTCCTGCATGACTAACGGAGATAATCAACGAGCGTGGGCTGAATCACCCTGGAAATGGTCGCCAAGGTTGCCTGGTAGACGGTTTGTGCGACCTGGAATTCCATCGTCGCTTCGGCCATGTCGGTGTCCATGATCTTGCTGTACAGGTCCGTGTAGGCGATTCCGTTTTCTTCCAGGCGGGCCCGGGCGGTTTCATAGCGCCGCTGGATGGAGCCGCAGAGCGAGCGGGCTCCCAGGAGGTCGTCGGAGGCCTGGTCGAGGCGGGCCAGAAAATTGGCGGAAATTGTTTCTGTGGCCCCCTGTTCGACCGCGACGGCAAGATCTCCCAAAAGGTCAAAAAGATCCGCATCCCGGACGTCCAGGCCGCTGCGAGAAACGACTTTCTGGTTCCGTTCCAGGTTTTCCGCTGCGGGCGATCGTACCGGAGAAATGACGGGCACCGGCGACATTTCGGAAGGAGGAGTCACCCGGATCCGGTATCCGCCAAGCGATTCAAAAACGAGCTGCTGCTCCGGACCGGTCCCCAGAACCGAGGCGCGGATCTCCCCATTCGAAAAGCGGGCATTGACGAGAGAGGCAATGCCCTGCAGGCTGTCGATACCCTGGAGGTCAAACGTCTGGCTTGCGCCCTGCGTCTCCAGGGTGAGAATCCCTCCTCCGGTCCAGGTCCCTGCCTGAAGGCGAAGGTCGGTGCTGATGCCGAAGATCTCGGCGGGATTCCCGACCCGGTCTGAAACGCTCAGGGGGCTTCCATCCTTCGCGGATAGAGCGAGTGAAAGCTGACCGGTGCCCTTCTGCGAGAGGGAGACGTCCAGCCAGGAACCCGCCAGATCCCTGAGCTTTCTGGCGATCGTTTTCACCGTGTCCGTTGGATTGACAGACACGGTCAGGCTTCGTCCGGCCGTTGAAACGGCAAACGCTCCGCCTCCAGGCGCGACGGTGTCGCTGTTTACCGCGTCCCCGGCAATTCCGGAGGCAAGCCCGAGGGACAGGGCCAGGCCCGAGGTCAGTCCTCCCAGGGACGGGTCGGCGTAGCTCAGGTCGACCATCCGGACCGGCTCTCCAGCGGGAGAAAAGAAGGCAAGGCTGGTGGATCCGCTGCCCAGGTCCGTTTGCACCAGTTCGGCATGGAACCGGTCTTCGCCGACCTGGTCCTGGATCCGCTGGGCCAGGGCTGCCGGATCAACCGTTCCGTCCGGGCGGGTGACTTCAGAAGGAGAAATCCTGACCACGAACGTCTCTTCCCCGATCTGGACCCCGACACGGGCGGTACGATCCGCCAGACCGGGAAAAGTCAGTCCTGTCAGATTTCCCGATAGGACCGCATTGTTCAAGCCCAGTTGCTGGGCCCAATCGTTCTGCTTGTCGAAGACGATCAGGGGACCGCCGTCCCTTGCCCTCAAAACCAGGCGCTGGAGGCCACCCTCCGCATTCTGGGATGCGGGGTTCCCCAGGCTTTCTTTTTCCGGTGATTCCTTGAGCACAACATCAACCCAGTCTCCTGCGGAAGCTTTGATTCGTCCCGCCAGTTCCTCGAGCGTGAGGTCGCCGTCGTCCGCGATCGAAAGCTCTAGCCTGCGGTTTCCCGAGAGGAGGACCAGATCGAGAGGCTTCCCCAGCGTGCTGCCGAGAGATTGCCCCGATGGAACCGCATTGGACCGGACGGCCGTATCGAGTCCCAGAGCCATCGTCAGCGTTTCCTGTCCGATCGAGGGGGCTTCAAGGATGGGGCTCGAGCTTGCCGCCCCCGACGGGAAGAGATCCTTGGCGGATCCTGAGGCGGTGAGATTGAAGGGCTGGCTGCCCTCCTGGACCAGCAACACCGATCCGTCCTGCCGGGTTCCTGCCCAAAGGCCGGGGATTGCCCCCAGGGCTTTCGAAACGGAATCGAGGGTGTCCCCTGGTTTCAGGGAAACCGTCTGAACGGTCCCGTCGAAAAGTCGGACGGCGATTTCACCCGCCTGAGACGCGGTCCACGAGGATCCGACAGCCTCGGATTTCAGGCTCTCCCCCCTTGAAAGGGTTTCCTCCCATGGAAGGGAGGAGATCTGAAGAGGCTCCCCGGAAAGGCTTAGGATCCGAAGCCTCTGGATTCCAGCGGTTGAATCGCTTTCCACAGAAGCTCGAACAAGTTGCCGTGCCCCTTCGTTTCCGTTGATGATGTCGGCGATTTCCCGAAGTGAATAGCCGGAGACGGATTCTCCCGGGGAGAGAAAACCGTCAAAATCGGAAGCATCCACATCCGAGTCCCCGTTCTGATCGCTCCAGCGGAGCGGAAAAGGGATCAGGATGGTCTTCGATCCAGTCCGGATCTCCAGCTGCTGCGATGGTCCCTTCCAGGAAAAGTCCAGCGGAACCTCGAGGCTCAGGGCTTCTCTCCGGGTGAAACCGGTGGGGAAGAGATCCCTGCCGTTGAGAGAAACAAGGCCGGTTTGCCCCTGATCGACCTCGAAGGAGACTTTCGAGAGATTTCCCTGGTAGGAAACCGTTCCGTCGGGTTTCAGGGCGAACGGCGGAAGCGAGGTTTCCGTTCCGGAAAGGAGATACCGCCCCTCCACGTTGTAATTCGCGGTCTGAACCAGTTCCTCTCTCAGCGCGCGGATGTTCTGGGCGATGGCCCGCCGGTCGATTTCGGATAGGGAGCCGCTTCCGGCGTAGACCGCTTTCTCCCGGATTGCCGTCAGGATGTCTCCCATCTGGCCCAAAGCCTGGTCGGTATTGGACAGCCAGGTCACCGCATCGTCCAGGTTTTTCCGGTGTTGCTCGTTCAGGAAAAGGGTGCCGCTGACGGACATCCCGCGAGCGACCTCGGAGGGGTTGTCAGAGGGTTTGGAATACTTCTGCTGGCTGGACATCTGTCGCTGGACATCCAGCAACCGGTTCAGCCCCCCGTGCAAATCCCGGAGGAACAATTTATGGAGCATCGATTGGGAAACGCGCTGCAAGGGAACCCCCTCCTTCGCTTTTTACGGGAGCCTGACTTTTACCGCTTGAGGTTCATCAGTTCTTCCAGGATCTGGTCGCTGGTGGTGATGACACGGGCGGACGCCTGGAATCCTCTCTGGGCCTTGATCAGGTTGACGAATTCGGAAGTCAGGTCGACGTTGGAAGCCTCGAGGCTGCTTCCGGCGATGTTTCCGGCTCCGCCTTCTCCAGGCTTGAGGATCTGGGGCGAACCCGAGTTTGCCGTTTCTCGATAGGCTCCGCTTCCCAGCTTGTTGAGTCCGCTTGGATTTGAGAAAACGGCCAGGGCGACGGTGTAGAGATCCTGCGTTCGGCCATTGTCATAGACACCCTGGATCACCCCGTCGGCTCCGACCGAATAGTCCTTCAGGATTCCCATGCGGTATCCATCCTGGAAATATTCCTTTGTGGTAGAGGAGGAACCGAACTGGGTCACGGCATCGATAGCCCCGACCCCTAGGGCTTTCCCCGTGAAATCGAGTTGAATGGTGGAATCGCTGGCGCCCAGGGCTGCAAAGTTGATCGTCATGGTGCTGGCTTCAGCCCCGGAAGCGTCCATCACCCGCTTGACGAGCCCGTCGGGGGAGAATTCAACCAGTCCCGTGTTGTTCTCAAGGGCCACTCCCGGAGTGTCGGGAAGCCACGCTCTCCAGCGCCACAGGTTGTTATCCACCTTCTCCCAGCTTGTTTCCAGGGTGTAGGAATTTCCCTGGGAATCGAAGATTTCGAACTTGCTGGAATGGACGCTCGATGTCCTTGGAGTGAAGGTTTGGATCGTTTTCCCCGATTGAGCCAGCGAAACGCCCTGGCTGGAAGACGTCGCCGAGAGATCGATGGATCTCCCTCCGACCGTCATCTGCAGTCCGGAGGGGATTTCGAAACTTCCATCGTCAGCGACCGACAGCTCGACCGAGAAACGGCCCATCCCTCCTGAACCGTCCTCACCCCAGAGAACCAGTTCCCGGTTTCCTGCGGGAGTATCGTTGAACTCCGCAAGGTAAGGGATCGTTCCTCCCGATCCGTCGTCGACCTGGAGGAGGGAGTAGTTCAGCGAGGCGCCGATCTCGGTGCCCCACAGAAGCTCGCCGTCCGTTCCGCTGTAGATCTCGATCCGTCCCGATGTGTCGTCGAAGCGGACCGTTTCGCTGGTCCCGTCTCCGTCAAGGTCGATCTGAGCTTCGCCAAGGCGGGGAAGAGAACTCTGCGGGTTGATTCCGGAAAGGGGCAGGCTTGCCGTGACGGCCGAACCGTCGTCGGAGGTAAACGTCACTCTTAGGAAATCGGTGGGCCCCTGCCCTTCGGAGAAGGTCACCCGGGTGGGGGTTCCTCCGATCGTTCCGCTGATCGCCAGATCGTTGGCGTTGAGTCCCATGGGGAGCACGGTGGAAACCCGTGAATCCAGGTTGCATCGGAACGCTACCGTTTCCGTCGCCTTGGCCGGAAGTTTCTGCCCCACCGGGATGTTGATGTTGACCAGATCGCTTCCGGCGATGCGGCTTCCAGGGTTGAGCGGATCGTCGATCATCTGGAAGCCTTGAACCCGAAATCCCGTTCCGGCCTGGACCAGGTCGCCGCTTCCGTCCAGGATGAAATTCCCGGCCCGGGTGAACACCGGGCCGGAACCGCTATCGACAATGAAAAAACCGTCTCCTTCGATGGCCATATCGCTCTTGGAGCCGGTGTTGTAGCTGATGTTCCCCTGGCTGTGATCCACTACGATGCTGCCCACGGAAACGCCGAGTCCAACCTGCTTGGGGTTGATCCCGCCCTTTTCCTCTCCCGGGGCGGTGGCCGAACGTTCCGTCTGGCTCATCAGTTCCTGGAAATTCACCGTGGATTTCTTGAAGCCGGTGGTGTTGGCGTTCGAGATGTTGTCGCCCACCACATCCAGAAGCGTCTGGTGACTTTTGACCCCGCTGACTCCCGATGACAGCGATCGGAGCACCTCTCATTCCTCCTCCTTCGGTTCAGGCTCGAAAATCCGCCTCATGCGCCCGTTTGGCCGCCCTCCGTGGCGGTGTCGAAAGGAAAACCGCGAAAGGCTCAGGAAACCAGGGAAATGGCGTCCAGCGGACATTCGGTCCCATCGGCCATTCTGGCCCTGACCGAATCTTTCTCGAACAGGATCGCCTGGATCGTTCCCGTAACGTTCTCACCGCTTTCGTTGATGTACCGGACATGGGCCCCGACAAGCAACGATGTCGAAAAACGGAGCGTGTTTCCCAGGCTCTGCAGGTTTTCGTTGAGTTTCAGGGTTTGCTCGACCTGGGTGAACTGGGCCATCTGCGCGATGAATTCGTTCTGGTCCAGGGGATTGAGAGGATCCTGGCTGGAAAGCTGGGCCACGAGGATCTTGAGGAACGCGTCCTGGTCGAAGGCATTCCCTTCCCTTTGGGAGGCCCTGCCTGCCTGGGAAGGGTTTGCGGCTGTCGTTGATGTTGCTGAGGTCACCTGATTCATGGAGTTCCTCGCCTCTTTCCTTTGACAGTCTCTTTTCTTTTATCGGCTTTCCCCGGCCCGGAATTGAGACGCTCGGGGTCTCTCCAGAGCCCAAAAAGCGACGGGAGAGCCGTTTTGGGGTCGAGGCGCTCGAACAGGCAGTTCGGTTGTTTGGATAAAGCCCGCCGCCTAACCTTTCCCGTAAGACGCCGTCAGGGGAAGCCCCGCACGGATGCTGAGGGCTTTTGGACCACGGGCAAAGGAGGAGGAAGACGGGAATGAGGAATCTGTCGATCAAGGCGAAATTTATGCTGCTTTCCGTCGGGGTGGTCGCCATCTTGGCGGTCATGGTGGGGATCGGTTTCTTCGAGAACCGGAAGATTACGGAGGGGCAGATCAATTCGATCGGGATCGATACCGCCAAAAACGTGGCAAACGAAGTCGATCTGTATTTTGACCGGCTTGAGGCCATCGTGGTGAACGTGGGAGTAGCGGCCGGAAGGCTGGTCGAGGATCACGGCCTGAACACCAAGGCCCTGCTGGAGCCGGCCATGGTCCGTTTCCTGGAGGAGAACAAAAAGGCCGGTGTCCAGGATGTCTTTTTTGCCTTTCAGGGAAGCGGGGACCTGGCCGATGGAACCCGCTGGGTCCCTCCGGCGGATTACGACGCCAGAAAGCGTCCCTGGTTTACCGGGGCCGTGGAAGCCGGCAAGCCGATCCTGACGGAGCCCTACTTGGACGGAATCACGAAAAAACTGATCATCAGCGTCGCCACCCCCGTTCGGAGCAAAAACGGCTCCCTGATCGGTGTGGTGGGTGTGGACGTCGACCTGGAGACGCTGTCGAAGCGGGTGACCGCTTACCAGCTCTACGGCCAGGGATATGGGTTCCTGACGAATGAGAAAGGCGTTACCGTCGCCCATCCGAAATCGGAGATCATCCTGAGGGACAACATCTCCGTGAAGGGCGGAGCGATCACTGCAGAACTGGCCGAGCGGGTCGGGGCGAAGATGGTTCTTGGAGAAACGGGCTTCGGGGATTATTCCTACGACGGAACCGCCCGCCGTGCATTCTTCGCCCCCTGCCGGTGGGGATTCCGTTTCTGTCTCGTCTTCCCGCTGGAGGCCATGAACGCCTTGTTGCGTTCGGCGGCGATGAAGCAGGTGTTTCTGGCGCTGTTCGCGCTGCTGTTTTTGGCAGCGGTGCTCTACCTCGTGGGTCGGAGCGTCATCCGCCCGGTAAACGGGGTTTCGGAGATCCTGAAGCGTCTGGCCCGGTTGGACCTTTCGCGGGACAGTTCCCTGGAC
>JAJUIT010000150.1 GCA_029267465.1 Synergistaceae bacterium | reverse complement strand
CGGTAATATTCCGCGATCGTGATGCCCGTATAGATCGAGGCTTCCCGGGCAGCCACGGGCATGTTCGATGTGTTGGCGATTAGAACCGTCCGTTTCATCAGCGGTTGGCCGGATCGCGGGTCTTCGAGCTCGGGGAATTCAAGTAGAACGTCCGTCATCTCGTTTCCCCGTTCTCCGCACCCGATGTAGACCACGATCTCTGCATCGGCCCACTTCGCCAGCTGATGCTGGATGACCGTCTTCCCGGACCCGAACGGCCCAGGAACGCAGGCGGTCCCGCCCCGGGCGATCAGGAAGAACATGTCCACAACACGCTGGCCGGTCGTAAGAGGCACCACCGGGGGAAGGCGCCTGGCAACAGGACGGGGTGTCCGAACCGGCCAGCGCTGAAGCATCTGGATTTCGCGGCGTTCTTCGCCGTCGATGAGAACCGCAATGGTCTCTTCAACGGTAAAATCCCCTTCCCGGATCTCCTCGACCTTCCCCTGGATTCCCGGCGGAACCATAATCCGGTGCTCGACCAGAACAGTTTCCTGGACAACCCCGAGAACATCGCCTGAAACCACGAAGTCGCCCTTCTTCACTTTTGCCCGGAAGGTCCACCTGCGGGCGCGGTCAATTGCAGGCACGTTGATCCCACGTGAAATAAAGGGGCTCTGGGCCTTTTCCTCAATCGCGTTCAAAGGGCGCTGGACTCCGTCGTAAAACTGCTCGATCATCCCGGGGCCGAGTTCCACGCTCAACGGTGCGCCCGTACTGATGACCGGCTCCCCCGGCATCAAGCCCGAGGTTTCTTCATAAACCTGGACCGAAGCCAGGTCTCCCTTAAGTTCGATGATCTCTCCGACAAGACCGAGGTTTCCGACACGGACCACGTCGTACATGCCGGCCCCGGTCATTCCGCTGGCAACGACAAGCGGTCCGGAGATTTTGCTAATCTTTCCCTTTACAGACTTCCCAACGGCCACATGGATCGCCTCCAACCTGTTGCATCGTTTTTCGATCAGCCGGTCCAATCCCGATTTACTTCACCGAAAAGATGTCCATCCCGACTGCCCGTTCGACACTCGACTTGATCGATTTGAACCCCAAGCCCCTCGATCCCCGGAGTCCGGGGATGGGAACGATGCTCGTGTCTTCCTTTTCGTTGATTTCCTCGATCCGTTCCTTCAGGCGCTCGTACCAGTCCTCGACGACAAAGACGACGGCGTATTTCCCCTGAACAAGCTCGTTCAGGATTTTTTTCGCCTCTGCATCCGCCCCGTCTTCCAGAACGTGCGGTTCAATCCCCACCGCCTGAAAGGGAAGTACGCTCTCATAATCGCCAAGAGCCGCCATAGACCGGTTTCGGCTAACCGCTGACATGCCGCAGCAACCCCCTCAGGACGTCCCTGCTGGCTCCGTTGGCCTTGCCGACAAGGATAATCCGGACATTCTTCGCTTCCATTTCCTTCAGCCAGAGGTAGTAAAGGACATACTCCGGAGAAGTGGAACTGAATCGAGTCTGCTCGACAACCCTGAGAACGTAATCGTCCAGGGATTTTTCAACGTCGACGATGAGCCTGTCGAAATCGGCGATCTCCTGGAGCTCTGACAGCGCTCCGGTTAGGTCGGTATAGGCCAGGAGTCTTCCCCAGCTTTCCAGAGGTTCGCCCGTCAGGGAAAGGAGCCGCTCAACCGAAATGATGCCCCCCTCGTGCAGGAAACCGGCAATCCGGGTGTTTTCCACCTGCATCCGGCGGAGCCTCAGGAGGTTTCTCACGTTTTCCGCGTCGATCCTGCCCCGGACCCATTCCACGACACCTTTTCTCTCAAGTTTTGCAGCCAGCTTCAGCATTTCGGAGAAAAGCAGATCGTCAAGCTGGCGTTCGATCTCGAGGATATCGTGGAACTGTTCCCACTGGGCAAGACACTGGGGGACCGCACTCCTCAGTCCGAAAGGCAGGAGACGGTAATCCTCCGACTCGAGCGATTCGATCAAAAACTCGGGGGAAACGTTCCCTAGCCGGGTCAGGAGATCCCAGCGCCGGGCGCCGCCGGATTTTTGCAAAAAGGAGCTCTTCAACAGCACCTTGATGTTATGGAAGTCATACGGCATCTTGCAGAGGGTGACCAGCGCCTTGTCAGGGACAAATTGTCCGATTTCCCTGTACACGTAGTTCAGCTCCGCCTCGATGGCCCCGTCGAAAGCGCCCTCGTTCTTCATCTCGACGAGCCAGGAAGAATAGCAGGTCTCATTGAGGACTTTCAATGCTCCCTGCAGGTCCTCGGCATCCAGCATCCTCTGAAAGGCACCGGAATCCAGGAGGCGATTCTCCATCGCCCTCAGGCGTGCTACCGTATAGCCATAACTTTCCGCCTGGGCCATTTCCTCACCTCCCGTCAATTGGGAAAAAGCCTCTTGACCGTCTCCGCCTCGAGCTCTTCCCTGGCCGTCCGGATCAGCATTTCCCAGGAACAGTTCACGTCCACCAGGCCACGTCGGAGAATGAATCCTCCGGTGATCGGAGCCTTTTCCTCCGCCATCTTCAGGTTCCAGCCGTGTTTTTCATTGCATTTCTGCAGCCACGTCGCATCCAGGTTTTTTTCGTCTCTTCCGACAAGGAGCCATTCCTCGCGAGTTTCGACCGCTTCCAAAAGCAGGGTTTCTGCAAAACGCCTGGCCTCGTCGGCCTTCATCCCGCACATGAGCCCTTTTGCCGCTTCGAAGGCCTCGTCGATCAGGGTTCTTCTGGCGGTCAGGTCATACTTGTTCACGTCCAGCTTCGCCACGATTTCCTTCCTGCGCAGGATTTCCGGGATTTCCGCTTCCAGGCGCTTTTTCTGGATTTCCTCCATCCGCCGGATCTCTTCCTCGGTTTGACGGTGGATCTTCTCGACTTGGCTGCGGGCGGAAGATAGGATTTCTTCCGCCTCAGCCCGGGCATCCTCCTCGATCTTCGCCTTGATATCGGTCAGCGACATGCCAGACACCCCGGCTAGAGCTTGATGCTGTTCATCAGGATGATACTGAGAAGGAGAGCAAGCACCGCGTAGGTTTCAACCATGGCGGGAAGGATGACGGCTTTGCCGATCTCTTCCGGACGCTTGGAAATCAGCAGGATGGCGCCGGCGGAGGCTTTGCCCTGGGCGACCGCGGAATAATAGCATGCGATCGCGATGGGCATCAGGGAACCGAAAATTCCGATCCCCTGCCAGATGGTCACTTTCACGGCGGCTCCGCCAAGCAAACCCACTTTCAGGATGGCAAAAAAGGCTGCGAGGAGGCCGTAGATCCCCTGGGTTCCGGGAAGCGCCAGCAGAAGCAGGGCAAGGCCAAACTTGCCCGGGTCTTCGGTCATGACTCCTGCTGCCGCCTCGTCAGCGATCGCGATTCCGATCGCGGAACCAGAACCGGCGAACCCCGCTGCAATTCCCGCCCCGAGGACGGCAATCATTGCCCCAAGCTGTTCCGACATGGTATTCAAGAGAGTTGCGACAACCTGGTCCATAAGTTCCATTCCTCCTTAAAAATGGGGTTTTCTTCGGTCAATCACTGTTTTTCTGTTGTCCGCAGGAATCAACAATCTTCACGAATTGAGTTTCGTGGCAAAAAGGAGCAAAGAGTCTTCCGTTCGCCTCGTAGAACTTGCTGAAGAACTCGACGAACTG
>JAJUIT010000086.1 GCA_029267465.1 Synergistaceae bacterium | reverse complement strand
TGCGGCTGGCCGATGTGGCCCGCGTGGAGGACGGATTCGAGGAAAAGACCAAGAGCGCGTTTTTGGACGGCAAAGAGGCGATCCTCATCTCAATCCAGAAACAGCGGGGTTCCAACGAGGTGGCCGTTTCCGACGCCGTGCTGAAGAGGGTCGAGGAGTTGAAACGGATCGCCCCGCGAGGGGTCGAGCTCCAGGTGGTTTCCAACACCGCCGATTTCGTGCGGCGCTCCATGACCGGCGTGGGGACCAACCTCCTGCAGGCCGTCCTGCTCTGCTCCCTGGTGATGCTTTTCTTCCTGGGGACGCTCAGGACGACGTTCGTGGCGGTCATCACGATTCCCGTGTGCCTGGTGGGCAGCTTCATCTTCCTGAAAGCCCTGGGACTCTCGATCAACAACCTGACGATGCTGGGGCTTTCCCTGGCGGTCGGGCTGGTGGTCGACGCAACGGTCGTCGTCCTGGAGAACATCCACCGGCACATGGAAGACGGCATGGCGGCTTTCCAGGCCAGCGGCCTGGGAACGGAGGAAGTGGCCTTCTCCGTGCTGGCGGGAGCCGCGACCACGATTGCCGTCTTTGCCCCGATTGCCTTTCTTGGGGGAATCATCGGCCGGTTTTTCTACTCCTTCGGGGTGACGGTGGTGAGCACCATCGCCCTGTCGCTGATCCTCTCCCTGACGCTGACCCCGTTTCTCTGCTCAAGGATCCTGCACAAGGACCGTCCCGGGCGGATCGCCTCGGCCATCGAGCGGGGACTCTTGAAGCTCGACGAAGCGTACCGATCGGTCCTCGAAAAAGCGATCGCCTTCCGGTGGCTCACCCTGGGGGTTGCCGGCGGCCTTTTTGCGCTGGGGCTGTTCTTTGCCTTCAACATCGGAACGGGGCTGTACCCGTCGGACGACCAGGGGACCTTCAATATCAGCTTCGAGCTGCCTGCCGGGGCCTCCCTGGCGGAAACCGAACGGGTGCTGGCCCAGGTCGACCGGATCGTGCGCGCGGACCCCTCGGTGGCCTACACCTTCGGGGAAACGGGAACGGGTTCCGGGCAGCAGCCCAACCGCGGGCGCCTTTTTGTCAGCCTGGTTCCCCGAAGGGAGAGGCCCGGCGTCAAGGAGATCATGGGAAGGACGCGGAGGAATCTTTCGGGTTTCCGGGACGTGCGATTCTCCTTTGCCGTGTTCGGGGGAGCCGACCTGAGGATGACGCTGGTCGGGGGAACCCCAAGGCAGCTGATGGAGATCAGCGGCAAAGTCCTGAACGAGCTGGAAAAGGACGGGCGCCTCACGGATCTCGACACCGACGTGAGGCTTGACAAGCCCCAGTTGAGCGTGACGCTGAACCGGGCCCGGGCGGACGACCTGGACATCGATATCCGCGACCTTTCCACCGAAGTCCAGGCCTATTTCGGCGGGGCGAAGGCGGGGGTGTTCAAAGAGGGCGGGTTTCGGTACGACATCCGGCTGATGGCGGAAAGCAGGCTGAGAAAGAGCCCGCTGGATGTCGAGCAGGTCCCGGTGAAGACCGGTTCGGGGAAGATCGTGCGGATCCCGGGCCTTGCCCTCGTGGAGAGGGTAAAAGCTCCCAGCGTGATCAAGCGCTACAACCGCCAGAGCGCCCTGCAGATCAGCGGAAACGTTGTTCCCGGGTTTTCCACCGGCGAGGGGATCTCCCTCGTCCGTCAAACGGTCCGGAAGTTTCTTCCCCCCGACGGGAGCGTCTCGGTCCTGGCCACAGGCCGATCCCGGAACCAGGAGCAGGATTTCCGGAGGCTTCTGGGCGCCCTCGCTGTCGCGGTCGTCCTGGTGTACACCGTCATGGTTGTCCAGTTCGAGTCCTTCCTTCACCCCTTCACGGTCATGTTCTCCCTGCCGTTATTGACCCCCGGTGCCTTCGGCCTGCTTTTCCTGGCCGGCAACAACCTCGACATGATGAGCTTCATGGGGATCATCCTGCTGGTGGGGATCGTGGTGAACAACGCGATCCTGCTGGTGGACTTCATCAACCAGCACCGGGCCAGGGGAATGGACAAGGTCCAGGCGGTGATCAGCGCGGCCCCGCTGCGGCTTCGGGCGATCCTGATGACCGCCGTTTCGACGATGGCAGGTTCCCTCCCGGTGGCCCTGAAGCTGAGCGAGGGGGCCGAGTTCCGGCAGCCGATGGCCGTTGCGGTTGTGGGGGGCATGTTCACGTCGACGTTTCTGACCCTCCTGGTGATCCCCGTGGTCTACCTGGTGCTGGACGATGCGCTGGAAACAACGCAGCGGCTGAGGCGCTGGTTTCGCTTCGCAAGGACGAGGCACGGGCTTGCGGGAGCCCTTCGAAGGCTGATGCCGAAGGGGAAATGATCGGAGGCGGTTCTCCCTGAGGGAAACGGAGTTTCTCGGCACCGATCCGGTGGGAAGCCTTCTCTTCCGGCTGTCTTTACCGGCGATCGCGGGCATGTGCGTCCAGGCTTCCTACAACCTGGTGGACGCCATTTTCATCGGTCGAGGAGTGGGACCCCTTGCCCTGGCCGGAACGGCTGTCGTTTTCCCCCTCCAGCTTTTTGCCGTCGGGGTCGGGGCCATGGGAGGAGCGGGAACGGCTTCGCTGGTTTCCCGAAGCCTTGGAGCCGGCGATCGAAGACGGGCGGCCCGCGCCCTCGGAACGCTGGTGACCCTTGCCCTTTCGGCTGGGATCGCTGCGTCCTTCCTCGGCAGGCTGGCCCTTCTTCCTCTCCTGGACCTGCTGGGTGCCCGAGGGGAAATCCTTCCGTTTGCCCGGGACTACATGGGGATCCTGCTTTTCGGGTTGCCCCTGCAGGTCCTGGGGCTCGCCCTGAGCAGCGTCCTCCGGGCGGAAGGAAACGCCCGGACCCCGATGAACGCGATGATTCTCTCGGCCGCGGTCAACACGGTCCTGGACGCGCTTTTCATCTTTGGCCTCAAGTGGGGAATCGCCGGGGCCGCCTGGGCGACCGTCCTCTCCCAGGGGCTGGTGGCGGGCTGGCTCGGAGGCCGCCTCCTGTCGGGGAAAAGCGCCCTGAAGCCGAAGGCGGGCGACCTGGCCCCGGATCCCGGGCTCGCCGGGGAGATCCTGTCGGTGGGGTTCTCGGAGCTTGCCGAACTGACGGCGGCCAGCTTCATGGTCACGGTGGTGGTCCGCTCCGTGGGCCATTACGGTTCTCCCCTGGCGGTAGCGGCCTACGGGGTGGTAAGCCGGATCCTTTCTTTCGCGTACCTGCCCCTTTTTGGAGTCGCCCAGGGGCTCCAGCCCATTCTGGGGTACAACTACGGGGCCGGCCTCTGGAGCCGCGCGCGAAGGGCCATCCTCGTTTCAACGATTACCGCCGGGGGGATCTCGCTGGCGGCGTTCCTCTTCATGCAGCTTCTGGCGGGTCCCATTTTCGGGATCTTCACCGGTTCGCCGGCTTTCAGGGACCTCGGATCCAGGATCTTGCGAACGATGACCCTCGGATTCTTCTGCGTGGGGTTCCACATCATCGGGGCCAGCCTTTTCAGGGCCCTCGGGAAGGCCCTTCCGGCACTCTTTCTCTCCCTTTCGGCGGAGGTGATCCTCTTCCTGCCGCTGGTCTTGATCCTTCCGCGCTTCTGGGGGCTCGAGGGGCTGTGGCTTTCCCATCCCGTGTCCGATCTTCTTTCAGCCCTCGTCACGGGCGCGGTTTCCCTGCGTCAGCTGCGGGAGCTCGCAGAGCGGGAAAAAACGGGTTCATAAGATAAGATTCTGGAAGAGACCGAGTTCGGATTCTAGAGGGGGGAAACCAGGTGACCTACCGTTCCAGGAAAGAGCAGCTCTTCACCTCCGCGGGGGGAGCCTCGAGGAGGGCCATCTACAAGGGGTGCGGCTACGACGATGTCGATCTCGCCCGCCCCCTGATCGGCGTGGTCAATCCCGGCAACGACGCCGGCCTTGGCCACACCCACCTGGATCAGCTGGCCCAAAGCGTCAAGGCCGGGATCTGGCAGGCGGGAGGAACTCCCTTCGAGTTCCGGACCATCGCGACCTGCGGGGCCATTCCCATCGGGACGCCCCACATGCGGTACGAACTGGTCATCCGGGACGTGATCGCGTCCTCGGTGGAGATCATGGCGAACGTTCAGCTTCTGGACGGGCTCGTCCTTTTGGCCTCGTGCGACAGCATCATCCCCGGCGTGATCATCGGGGGCATCCGCTCGGGACTCCCGTTCATCTTCCTCTCGGGGGGACCGCAGCTTTCGGCCCGCCTCGAGGGAAGACAGGTCGTGATGTCAGAACTGGACCAGGTGGTTTTCGGGGCCCGGTACGGAAAGGAGGACGTTTCCGAGAGGATGCGCTTCCTGGAGGATCACGTCTGCCCAGGGCCGGGGGCGTGCTCCCTCATGGGAACGGCCAACACGATGCAGATCCTGGCCGAGGTGCTGGGGCTCTCCCTGCCGGGTTCGGCGACGGTTCCGGCCGTTTATGCCGAGAAGCTTCGCCTGGGGCGCAGGACGGGCCGACGGATCGTCGAGATGGTGCAGGAAGGCCTTTCCGCGGACAAGGTCCTGTCCCGCAGCAACCTGCTGAACGCGGTGAAGGCGACCCTGGCCCTGGCCGGTTCCACGAACGCGGTCCTGCACCTGATCAGTATCGCCCGGGAGCTGGACCTCGACCTTTCGCTGGATGATTTCGACCGGCTTTCCCGGGAGATCCCGGTGCTCTCGAGGGTGATCCCCACGGGCAGAAAAACCTTGATCGACCTGCACGAGGCGGGCGGGGTCCCGGCCCTTCTGAAGGAACTGGAAGGGAGGCTTGAACTCGATGCCATGACGGTGACGGGAAAGCCCCTGGCCGAGGTCCTGCCCCGGAAAGGTTCCCTGGATAAAACCACCCTGGCCGGTGTCGACGATCCCGTTTTCAAGTCCGGCGGGATCGCGGTCCTGAGAGGCAACCTGGCCCCGGACGGCGCCATTTGCCGGACGACCACGATCCCGGCGGACCGGATGCGATTCCGGGGGCCCGCACGGGTTTTCTCCTCGGACGATGCCGCCCACGAGGCCGTTGTCCGCGGAGACATCAGCGGGGGAGACATCGTGGTCATCCGCATGGAGGGGCCGAGGGGGGCGCCCGGCATGAGGGAAATGATGATGACGACGGATGCCCTGGTGGGCCTCGGGCTCGGTTCGGACGTTTACGTCCTGACGGACGGGCGCTTTTCGGGGTTCACCGAAGGCTGCGCCATCGGGCACGTGGCCCCTGAGGCCTTTGTCGGGGGGCCCATCGCGGTCGTCGAGGAAGGTGACCCGATTGCCATCGACATCGAGGGGCGGACCGTGAACCTCGATCTCCCGGAGCCCGTCATCTTGAAGAGGCTGACCCAATGGAAACAGCCGGAGCCGAAGGTGAAGCGGGGCATCCTCGGGCTTTGCGCCAGGACGGCCCTCCAGGCCAACCTCGGCGGGATGCTGGATGACCGGTGTTGAGCCTGGGAGGACCCTTTGCAGGAAGAAAAGAAGGGGAGGGGGCTTTCGCCCCCTCCCCCTGTTCTATCCGAATGTGATGCAGTTTCGCCCCGCGGCCTTGCTCTCGTATAAGAGTGCATCGGCCCGTTCAAGGGCTTTCTGCGGGGTTTCCCCGAGACGGGCCAGGGTGGCTCCCCCGGACACGGTGACATGAAGGGGTTCGGCGCTTTTCTCGAGGAAGATGTCCGAAGCCGAGACCATCTGGCGAAGCCGGTCCGAGACTTCTTCCAGCGCGCCTTCCCGGAGGTTCGGGAGAAGAAGCAGGAACTCTTCTCCTCCCCAGCGCCCGAGAACATCGTAGATCCTCAGGCTGTGCTTGAGCGTTGACGCGACGACGGTCAGCACCCTGTCGCCCACGACATGTCCCCAGGTGTCATTCACCCGCTTGAAGTGGTCGATGTCGAAAAAGAGAAGGCCGAGGGAAAGACCGGAGATCTGGAACTCTTTGAACTTTTCTTCCAGCTGTTCCTCCAGGTAGCGGCGGTTGCCGATACGGGTGAGCGGATCCAGGAGGGCAAGGGATTCCAGAAGCTGGATTTTTTCCTCCAGGGCCAAATATCCCATGGCATCCTCGAAGACCTCGATCCCTCCCGTGATGTTGCCGCTTGAGTCTATCAGGGGGGACGTCCGGACGCGGACGGGCCGCCGGAACCCGTCCTTGTGGTGAAGGAAAACCATCGTTTCCCTGGGTTTGCCGTCTGCCATCGTTTCCGAGAGGGGGCAGTCTCCCTTGCAGAGGGGGACTCCGCTGCGGTCGACGTGCCCGAGGATGTTTTCCGAGCAGACCCGGCCGATGACCTCTTCCTTCATGAAACCGGTGAGGTCCTCGGCCCTCCGGTTCCAGTAGACGATCCGACGGTCCCGGTCGGTGACATAGACCGCTTCGAGCATGTTGTCGAGGATGTCCTTGAAGTTCTGTTCCAAGCCTTTCACCCTCCCTCAAAGTTTTCCGGTCCCGTTCGTTTCGCAGGAGTTGAGGCCGGGCTGCGGCCTCGGCACGATTCCCCTGTTCCTCCAGCGCCCCATCCCGCGGCGGAGAAGCTCCCAGATCCGCCAGTTCAGGTTTTTGCGAAGGCGGATTTTCCCCCGCCTCCGGATACTGGTACGCGTCATTTGATTTCACTCCATCCACACTCTAACACTTCATTTCAGTCCACAAAAGCCATATAATACGATAGCGCGATACAAGAAAATCATACCTTTCCCACCCCTCTTTCGCAACGCTTTTCCCGCCCTTCGCCCAAACTTCTTAAATGATGAAAGGAAATCTTGGCCGTGAACGTTTCAACCGGAGAAACCTTGTTGCGTTTTGACGATAGTACCGTTTCCATCCCGAGAGAACGCAGGCTCAGGAGGATCCTTCTTGAACTGAGCTCCCGCTGCAATTTGGATTGCCCGATGTGTTTTCTGAAAGGTTCCGGGGAAACCCGGGGGGACCTGGAGTGGAAGGTTCTCGCGAATCTCTTCGAACAGGCAAGGCGGTTTCCGAACCTGGAATGGATCCATTTCGGAGGGATCGGCGAACCCCTGGTTCACCCGCGTGCAATCGAGGCGTTCCAGCTTGCAGCGGAAAAGGGATGGGGCCTCCGCCTCACAACCAACGGGACCCTCGTTGAACCGGGATTGGCGCGGGCCTTGATTCGAACCGGCCTCAAGATCGTCGATTTTTCCCTGGAGGCGGAGGCGGTCGGGCTCGCGGGAAGGGATTCGGACCCAGGGACCGTCCTGGAGGCGATGCGAATCCTGGAGGAGGCACGAAAGGCCGAAGGCAGCCCTTTCCCGGAAATCCGGGCCGCGATCGTGCTGACGGCTTCAAACCTGCAAAGAGTCCTCACCCTGCCCAGGGCCCTCCGGGAGGCCGGCGCCAGGGGGGTGTCGCTGAGCAACCTCGTTCCGACCTCGGAAGGGATGCGGCCCCTTGCCCTTTACCCGGTTTCCCTGGAGGAAGAGGCGATCCTCCAGAAAGAACTCTTCCTTGCTTTCCAGAAGGAGGGACTGAACGTTGCACTGCCTCGGTTTGCCCTTTCCTCGGAACGGCATTGCGCATTTGCGCGGTCCGAAACCCTGCTTGTCCGGTGGGATGGACACGTCAGTCCCTGCATTCGCTTGTCCCACGGCTACGACGAATGGGTCCTGGGACGGAAGAAACGGGTTTGTACCCATTCTTTCGGTTCGGTGGCGGAGGAAAGCCTTGAGACGATCTGGGACAGCCCCGCCTACACGAGTTTCCGGTGGCGGCTCAGGCGTGCGCTTTACGCTTCCTGCCTGGACTGCAACCTTCTATCGGTCTGTGAATACCCGAAGACCACGGAAAGCGACTGCTGGGGTGATTCCCCGGCCTGCAGCGACTGCCTGTGGGACCGGAACCTGATCCGGTGCCCCTGAACGGGAGGGAAGGAAAGCAGGACCCCGAAGAAAGGATCCGTTCGATCACAAGGAGAATCAGTTCGAGAGTAAAAGGGCAGCGAGTCCAAAAAGAGACGGAGGGAGGATCCATGGCAGAAAAGATGCTGGTTAGAGTGAACCTCACGACGGGAGCCGTTACGCGGGAGCCCCTGAACGAAGAGTGGACGAGGGCGTTCATCGGGGGCCGCGGCTACGCCACGAAACTCCTTTACGAGGAAGTGCCGGCAAAAACCGATCCCCTGTCCCCGGGAAACAAGCTGGTCCTTGCGTTAGGGCCGCTTTCCGGGTCCAACGTCCCGACGGGAGGAAGGTCCATGGCGGTGACCAAAAGCCCGCTGACAGGCCTCATTGCCTGCAGCAACACCGGAGGGCAGTGGGGAGCGGAATTCGCCAGGACCGGGAACGAGTTCCTCGTTGTGGAGGGAAAAGCGGAGAAACCGGTCTATCTCTGGATCCGGGATGGGAAGACGGAGATCCGGGATGCCGGTTTGGTCTGGGGAAAGGACACGGCTTTCACCACGGACCGCCTCCTGGAAGAAGTCAGCGACGAAAAGGCAAAGGTCGCCTGCATCGGGCCGGCCGGAGAGCGGTTGTCCAGGATCGCCTGCATCATCAACGACCGGGCCAGGGCGATGGGCCGAAGCGGCGTGGGGGCAGTCATGGGATCGAAGAACCTGAAAGCCGTGGT
>JAJUIT010000010.1 GCA_029267465.1 Synergistaceae bacterium | reverse complement strand
GTGACGGAATACACCCTCCGCTACCCCGGGACCGCCCATGACATGACGCTGCTGCGGGAGATCGGGCTGTTCGGCACGGAACCGGTGGACGTGAAAGGGACGAAAGTGGTTCCCCGCGACCTGTTCGGAGCGTTGGCCTACCCGAGGATGAAGCTGGGAGAAGAAGAAAACGAGTTCACGTTCTTCCACGTCGAGGTGACGGGCGAGAAGGACGGGAAGCGCCTGCAGTACACCTACACGCTCTACGACGAGAAGGACATGTCCACGGGATTTCCTTCCATGAGCCGCACCACCGGCTTCCCGTGCGTCATCGTTGGAAGGCTTCTGGCCGAAGGCGTCCTGAACATGCCGGGCGTCAACCCGCCGGAGGCGGTGGGGAAAAACCCCGAGGCCGTCCGGCGGCTGCTCGAGGAGCTGAAGAAACGGGGCGTGAAGATCGCCTCTTCGGTGAAGGAACTGTAGAAGCAGAGGGGGGAAGGCTCGGCCTTCCCCCCTCTGCTTTTCGGTCCCTACGTTCTTTCTTTACTTTCCGTTGAGCTTTTCCTTCAGGAGGTCACCGAGTGAAAGCCCTACGGGGCGGTCCGCCTCGCGGGCGGTCCTGAGGGCGGAAAGCAGGCTTTCCCGGATCTGGTCGACGGTGTAGTGGGGCGGGAAGTACAGCGCCGCGGCATCCCCGTGGCCGCCTCCCCGGACCTTGCGGCCGTCCTTCAGCAGTCCGGTGATCCGGCCGGCCAGCCCGTCCCGGCTCCTCATCGACACGGCCCAGTCCCCGGCGGGCCTCCGGGCGGGAACCGCCACGAGGGCCGGGGGGCTCTCCATCCGGTCCAGGACGAGGCCGCAAAAGTCGGAGACGTCCCCGAACTCCAGCAGGTCCGGCGGAACGTAGACCAGCTCGTCCCGAACGCGGAGGACGCGTTCGAGCGCCCGGGCGAAACGTTCCTCCTGGGCCCTGACGAACCGCTCCGCGACTTCCCGTTCGGACTCGCTCAGGGCGGCGTCCGGGTTGGACGCCAGGCGCATCAGCACCCCCCACGGGCCGCAAAGGGTCACCATGGCCTGCCAGAGCCTGCTGTCGGGCTCCTGCCCAAGCCAGAGGTCCCGGTCGTTGGCCATGTTCACGATGCCGGTCATTTTTTCGACGCGCTGGCGCACGGCGGGCGCGAGGTCCTGGCCCAGGAGCCAGGCGTGGTAGACGGCCGCGGCGCAGCGGGAGATGTCCACAACGGCCCAGGGCCGGTTCCCGTAACGGTTGAAGGTGGTTTCGTGGTGATCGAAGAGGAAGGGAAGATCCCCAAAGGCGTAGCGGGCATCCAGTTCGTCCACGGTCTGCTGCCGCTGGCAGAAGAGGTCCAGGACCAGGGGTTTCTGGCCTGCCTGCAGGCTTTCCAGCAGCACGTTGTCCACCTCCCCGTAGCCGGTCAGAGTGATCTTCACCGGGGCGGCTTCCGGCCAGGCGGCTGCCCAGGCGACGGCTGCGGCGGTGACCCCGTCCAGGTCGGTGTGGCTGATGATGTGGGTAACGGTCTTTTCCAAGCGACTCTCTCCTCCCGGGGACTTTTCCACAAGATTGTAGCCTAAAACGCTTCCGGGAAAACCTTCGGCTTCCTGGAGGATGTGGGTCATTCTTTTTCTTCCACAATTGTTTTCCCCATCCCCTCCGCGTTGTGCATCGAGGATGTGGATAATCTTACGGCCTTGCGGGAAGAAATTAGTCACCGTTCGTCAGATTGTCGCCGTTCTGTTGAAAATTTCCCGTCCCCGCTTGGGTCAAGGGGTTTTGCCCATTCACAAAGAACGTCCCTCAGAATGTGGATATGTGTATAACTTTTGTGGATGTTCTTGTGCTATTCTTTTTCTGCACGCTGGAAGAAACGGCATCGTTGAGGTGATCTTTTTGTCCAAGGAAGCGCAGGTTCTCTGGCAGGACATCATTCGGGCAACCCGGGAGG
The DNA here is from genome assembly GCA_029267465.1 of Synergistaceae bacterium. Taxonomy (GTDB): domain Bacteria; phylum Synergistota; class Synergistia; order Synergistales; family 79-D21; genus 79-D21. Next base: position 27,338 of record JAJUIT010000010.1, on the reverse strand, counting down.
AATCTCCAGGCGGAGCCTGGGAAATCTGGATGCGCACCTGCGAGCCGCTGGAGGTCGTCGACGGGACCCTGGTCCTCGACGTTCCCAACATCTTTGTCAAGGAACAGATCCAATCCCGCTTCCTGGAGGCCCTGAACGATTCCGCGCGCAAGCGCGGGGATCTCCGGGGCGTCGAGCTCCGCGTCAGTTCCGAGGTAAAGCCGGCGGAGCAGCAGCGGGCCGAGAAGGCGGCATCGCCGCCCCCGGCGTCCCGCCACGGCCTGAACCCGAACTACGTGTTCGATACCTTTGTCATCGGGAAATCGAACCGCCTGGCGCACGCCGCGAGCCTGGCCGTGGCCGAGTCCCCGGGCGTGGCCTACAATCCGCTGTTCGTCTGGGGAGGGGTGGGGTTGGGGAAAACTCACCTCATGCACGCCATCGGGCATTACCTCCTGAACAAGGACAGCGGCGCCAAGGTCTGCTACGTCAGTTCCGAGAAATTCACCAACGAGCTGATCACGGCCATCAAGGACAACCGGACCCACGAGTTCAGGAACCGGTACCGCTCCGTGGACGTTCTTCTCATCGACGACATCCAGTTTCTGGCAAACAAGGAGAGCACCCAGGAGGAATTCTTCCACACCTTCAACAGCCTTCACGATGCCAAGCGGCAGATCGTCATCAGCTCCGACCGCCCGCCGAAGGAAATCCAGAGGGTCGAGGAGCGCCTGGTGAGCCGCTTCGAGTGGGGGCTCGTGACCGACATCCAGATCCCGGACCTGGAGACGCGGATCGCGATCCTCCAGAAAAAGGCGCTCCTGCGGGGATGGACCATCCCCGATGAAGTGATCAACTTCCTGGCAACGAACATCCCCCGGAACATCCGCGAGCTGGAGGGCAGCCTGAACCGGATCGTGGCCTGCGCCGAGCTGAACAACGAGCCCATGACGGTCGAGAACGCGGCCTCCTGGCTGAAGGACATCATCCGGCACGTGGCGAAGGGGCCGGTCACGATCGACGTGATCCAGCAGTATGTCGCCGAGGGCTTCGGCCTTTCGGTAGAAGATCTGACGTCCAGCAAGCGGACCGCGGAGGTTTCCCTAGCCCGGCAGGTGGCGATGTTCCTCAGCCGGACGCATACCGAGGCGAGCCTCCAGCAGATCGGCTATGCCTTTAAGAAAAAGGACCATACCACGGTGATCCACGCCTGCAAAAAAATCGGGGAAATGTTGAAAAGCGACCCCAAAATCAAAAATTTTGTGGATAACATCACGGAAAAGCTGTGAGTTTCGGCCGAAAATCCTTTAAGTTATCCACAGAAATTCACTGAGTACACTTTTTCCACCCCGTTCTTGTGGATACTGTGGACAGTCTGTGGGAGGTTTCTTTGCATTTTTCCACAGCGTTTTTGCGGCCGTACCATGCCTTTGACGAGGTTTTCCACGAATCCACAGGACCTGAACCTTCTACTACGATTTTTTTTGAATTACAGGTGCAAAAGACGCAGGAGGGGAGCGTGACAACGTGAAGTTGCGGATCGAAAAGAACTCTTTTGTAAAAAGCTGGCAGATGGCCGAGAGAAACACCAGCACCACGAGCACTCTCAGCGTCCTTTCAGGGATCCGGTGCCTTGCCGAGGGCAGCTCGATCACGCTCCAGGCGACAGACCTGAAGACCAGCGTGACCTGCCGGGCGGCGGGCGTTTCGGTGGAGGAACCTGGAGAGGTCGTTTTCCCGATTAAAGTGGTGGGAGAGCTTTTCAAGAAGGTACCGGCCGATTCCTTCATCGTGGAGGTGCGGGAGGGGAAGGCAACCCTCCTGGCAGGGAAAAGCCGGTATCGTTTCACGACGTACCCGGCGGATGAATTTCCCAGGCTGCCGGTGTCGACAGCGGCGCGGCTGCTGTTCGACACGACCGTCAGCGACCTGGAAAGACTCCTGGATGAGGGAACCTTCTCGGGTTCTCCGAACGAAGAGTTCCCGCAGTACCTTGGAACGGCGCTTTTCCAGGTGGGTGGGAACACGGTAAGGGTCGTTTCGACGGACGGAAGGCGTCTTTCGCTTTCCATGGCGGAGATCCCAGGGAAGGAAGGCGGTGAAGAAACCCGTGTTCTGCTCCCCCTCAAGGGGCTGAACGAGTTGAAGAGGGTTCTCGGGACGATGGACGACCAGGCTCCCCTGAGGGTCCTGGTGGATGATTCCCAGGCGTATTTCCAGTCCGAGGGAGTGGAGTTTTCCGTTCGCCGGGTGGATTCGTCCTTCCCTCCCTACGAGAAGATCCTGACGAAGGACCGAACGACCTGGATGACGATCGACCGCATGTCGTTCGTTTCGGCCCTCGAAAGGGCCGAGCTGGTGGTGCGGGATTTCAGCCGGATGATCGTGATGAACCTGGCTCCCGGGGGCAGCCTGAAAATTTCCGCCAGGGCACCCGAGGTGGGGACCGCCTCGGAGGAGGTCGACGCGGACATCGACGGGGAACCGCTTCGCATCGCGTTCAATGCCAGGTACCTGCTGGAGGGGCTGAGGGCGCTTCACGGATCCCTGGCACACCTGTGCTTCAACGGCCCCAACGGGCAGATGAGCCTTTCCCGTCCCGGCGAGGAAAATTTCCTCTACGTCCTGATGCCGATCACGCTGCCCGAAGAGGAGCCGGTTCCTGGAGAGGATGCGCTGTAGCTGGTTTCAGACCTTCGAGTTCCGGAACCTGAAGCCCCAGCGCCTGGAATGGGCCCTGGGGCTTAATCTGTTGAGGGGAGAAAACGGGGCCGGCAAGACGAACCTGCTGGAAGTGCTGCGGCTTTTGTCGGGTTGGGGACCTTTCCGCGGGAGGAGCGCCTCGGAGGCTCCGCGATGGGAAGGCACCGCCGGAAGAGCGGTCCTGAAAGGCGGTTTTTCCGGGGAAGAAGACCTGGAAATCGCGGCGTTCGTGGGAAGGCGGGTGGATCTCCGCAGGGACGGGAAACCGGTTGGCGCCGCGACGGTCAGGAACCGCGTCCCGGCTCTCTCGTTCACGCCGGAGGACCTGGCCCTGGTCGAGGGAGCGCCGGCGATCCGGAGACGTTTCCTGGACGGGCTCTGTGCGCTGCTGCTGCCGCTGTATGCCTTCCGCCTCCTGGAATACCGGAAAGCCCTCCGGCAGAGAGCGGCGGCGCTGAAACAGAACCGGGGGCTGGGAGCCACCGCCAAAGTCCTGGCCCCGCTGGCCTCCTGGATCTGGGCATCCCGGGCGGCTGCGGTGGACCTTCTCCGGATGGGGCTTTCCGAGGTGAGCGAACTTCTTCCCGGGCCGACAGAGATCGCGTTCAGCAGGGGGGGAAGCGTCGGCCTGGAAGATGGCCTTGAGGATTACTGGACCTCCCTCGCCCGCCGAGCGCCCCTGGAGGGGCGGATTGGACTCCCGGTAGTGGGACCTCACCGGGACGACCTGCTCGTGGCAAGCGGCGGGAAAGCCGCCCTGCAGGTCTTTAGCCGGGGGCACCGGCGGAGGGTGGCGGTGGCGCTGATGATGGCGGCCGGCTGGGCGGTGGAGCGCAAACTGAGGCGCGCTCCGCTTTTGCTCCTGGATGAAGTGGCCGCGGAGCTGGATGACACGGGGAGGTCGGTCCTGGTGGAGGCGCTTAAGGCAAGAGGATGGCAGGTGTTCGCCGCCACCGCGGAAAGCGCTTTTGACGGGTGGCCTGGAGCGGTATGGGTCGTTTCGGAAGGATCGGTTCAGCGGAACGCCTGAGGGGGAACGGTTCGGATGAAGGAACGGTATGAAGTCATCGTGGTGGGAGCCGGGCACGCGGGCTGCGAGGCGGCCCTGGCGGCCGCGAGGATGGGGTGTTCAACCCTGCTCTTGAACCTCTATATCGACAACATGGCGCTGATGGCCTGCAACCCGTCCATCGGCGGCCCGGCGAAAGGGCACCTGGTCCGGGAGATCGATGCGCTGGGGGGCGAACAGGCCCGCGCCACCGACGCCTCGACGCTGCACATCCGGTGGCTCAACACTTCCAAGGGGCCCGCGGTGCAGACCCTCCGGGCCCAGTGCGACAGCCGGGCCTATCACTCCGCCTACCTGAACGCCGTCGAGAGGACCCCGAACCTCGACCTTTTCCAGGACATCGTGACGGAGATCATCGTTTCAAAGGGAAGGGTCAAGGGGGTGAAGACCCGGCTTGGCTTGACGTTCACCGGGGAGATTGTGATCCTGGCGACGGGGACCTATCTCGGGGGGAGGGTGCATGTGGGCCTTGTAAATTTTCCCTCCGGCCCCTTGGGGCAGATGCCGGCGTCGGAGCTGACCCAAAGCCTTTTGAACGCCGGTTTTGAAGTGGGACGCCTGAAAACGGGAACGACCCCCCGCATCCACGCGGCTTCCGTGGACTGGGCTTCCCTCGTACCCCAGGAAAGCGCTTCCGAGCCGCTTGCGTTCAGCCATTGGAGCCAGCCGCGGGTCCACGTGGGACACGCCTGCTACCAGACCCGAACGACGCCCCGCACGCACGAGATCATCCGAAGCGCCCTGGACCGCTCTCCTCTCTTCACGGGCGCGATCGAGGGAGTGGGACCGCGGTACTGCCCGTCCATCGAGGACCGGGTGGTGCGGTTCCCGGACAGGGACAGCCACATCGTCTTTCTCGAACCGGTCGGAGGGCAGACGGCAGAAATCTACATGCAGAACTTCTCAACGAGCCTCCCGTTCGACGTGCAGGTCGAGATGGTCCGGTCGCTTCCGGGCTGCGAAAACGCCCGCTTCCTGCGCCCCGGGTATGCCATCGAGTACGACTTCCTTCCCCCGACCCAGCTTTTCCCCTGGCTGGAAACGCGGATCGTCCGGGGCCTTTTCTGCGCCGGCCAGATCAACGGGACGTCCGGCTACGAAGAGGCGGCGGCCCAGGGGCTATTGGCGGGGATCAACGCGGCCCGGACGCTGAGGGGAGAAGAGCCGGTCGTCCTGGGGCGAGGCGAGGCCTATATCGGCGTTCTCGTCGACGACCTGGTCACCAAGGGGACCCAGGAGCCCTACCGGATGTTTACCAGTCGATGCGAGCACCGCCTGATCCTGCGCCACGACAACGCGGACCGGCGGCTGGCCCCGATCGGCCGGAAGCTGGGGCTGATCGACGACGGCCGGTGGAGGGTCCTGGAAGCGCGCTGGGAGTCCATCAAGGCGGAAAAGGCCCGCCTGGAGGGGACCCGGGTCTTCCCGACGGAAGAGAACAACGCCCTCCTGCGGCAGGCGGGAACGGTTCCCATCGAAACGCCGATCCCGGCCCTGGAACTGCTCAGGCGGCCGGAAGTGACCTGGGAACTTCTCCAGGCGATGGTTGAAACTCCTTCTTCTCTTTCCGCCGAGGAGGCGGCCTCCCTCCAGACGGAGATCAAGTACGCCGGCTACATCGAAAGGGAGAAGCGCGCCGTGGAGCGTCTCGAGCGCATCGAGCGGGTCGCGGTCCCGGAAAACTTCGATTACGACTCCGTCACGGGTCTTTCGTCCGAGAGCCGGGGGAAGCTTTCCCGGTTCCGGCCCCTGACGCTGGGACAGGCCGGGCGCATCTCCGGGGTGACCCCGGCGGACGTCCAGATTCTCTGGGTGGCGGTGAAAGCGTACCATGAGCGCGAATCCAGGAAGGGGTAAGCGGCAGGCGAAAGACCTGAGCCCGATCGGGGCCTTCCTGGGCCGAGGCTTGAGCCCCCAGGCCCGGATGCGGCTGAACCTGGCCGACCTGGCGAAGAACTGGGAGAAGGTCGTGGGGGAGGTCCTGTCCAGAAAGAGCCGGCCGGTTTCCCTGGAGGACGGGATCCTGGTTGTAGCCTGCGAAACCTCCTCCGTGGCCCAGGAGATCCTGGTGCGGAGGGATCTCATCGCCGACAGGGCCCGGAAGGAATGGGGGCTGGTTTTTAAAGGCGTGCGCCCCTCCGTCCGCAAGGTTCCCCTGCCGAGAAACGCTGCGGTGAGAAATAAACCCCCGGCTTCAATCGAACCTCCCCCGCAGGAGGTCGAAAAGGCCCTGGCCAGGATCGGGGGACGGATTGGCAAACCGGAGATCGAAACCGCGCTCGCCCGGCTCATGGTGACATTCCGGCATCGCTTCAGCCGGGGAAAGGATTGAAAAGAAAGGAAATTGTGAGAAAATAGACCGGTTTAAAAAAATCGAGACCGAGGAGAAAAAACGATGGTTTACCCGACGCTGAAAATTGGAAAGCATCAGCCCCGATTCCCGCTGATCCAGGGAGGAATGGGGGTCAAGATCTCCGGTCCGCGGCGGGCCGGTGCCGTGGCGAAGGCCGGGGGGGTCGGAACGATCGCGACGGTTGGACTGGCGGTCGACTCCCCCCACTACAACGGCAGGAATTACTTCGATGCAAACGAGCTGGCGGTGAAGGACGCCCTGGCTGAAGCCAGGGCCGAGGCGCCTGGCGGCATCCTGGCGGTCAACGCCATGGTGGCTCTCACTGATTACGAAAGGCACGTTCGCGCCGCCTGCGAGGGAGGGACCGACATCGTCATCTCCGGGGCCGGCCTGCCCCTGAAACTGCCGGAATACACGAAAGAATTCCCTGACGTGGCCCTGGTCCCCATCGTCAGTTCCACGAAGGCCGCAAACCTGATCCTTCGCCGCTGGGAAAAGCAGTACGGAAGGATTCCTGACGGGTTTGTCGTGGAAACGCCGCTCCACGCCGGGGGGCACCTGGGGGCCACGAAGCTGGAGCAGGTCACCGACCCGGCCCTGTCGCTGGAAGTGGTCGTCCCCGAGCTGGCTGCCTTTCTCAGGGACGAGGCGAGGCTCGACATTCCCATCATCGCGGCGGGGGGAATCTGGGACCGCTCGGACATGGAACGGGCCTTCTCCCTGGGAGCGAAAGGGGTCCAAATGGGAACCCGGTTCGCCTGCACCGTGGAGGGGGACGCGTCCGAACGCTTCAAGCAGGCGTACGTCGATGCCCGGGAAGAGGACGTCGTCATCATCAAAAGCCCGGTGGGAATCCCCGGAAGGGCCCTGAAGACCCCGTTCGTGGCCAAGTACCTGGAGGGGGAGGTCACGAGCAAGCCCTGCATCGCCAACTGCCTTTCCCACTGTTCCTACCGGAACGACCGGAGCGCCTTCTGCATCGCCCAGGCGCTTGTGGACGCCTACAGGGGGGACTACGAGAACGGGCTGTTCTTCTGCGGGGACAACGTGGTGAAATGCACCCGGATCGAGACCGTGCCGGAAATCATGAAGGAGCTGTTCGGGGACTGAAACCGGGACGCATGGGGGGAAGCCGGGTCTTTTCCGGCTTCCCCCTTTTTTTCGTCCCCGTCTCACGGTATAATCATTAATTAGTATTTAGTAAAAAACCAGAATGATTTTTATGTAAGAAAGGGGTGCCTGCGAGATGCTGCCACATCCTGCAACAGACACCCCTCTCATGCAGGATCCGAAGAACCTCCAGGGGTTTCTGCTGGAAGTCCAGGAAATCGCCCGCATGGGCAGCTGGAGCTGGGACCTGCGCACGGACTGCCTCCTGTTCTCCTCCCCGCTCGTTTCGCTCTTGGACCTCCCCCGAAACGGTCGGATCACCATGGAGGAGTTCATCACCCGCGTCCATCCGGAGGACAGGCCCCGGATCGTCCAGGTCCGTTCCGAAGCCCTCTCCCCCGGGAATGACGGCTACACGGCGGAGTACCGGGTCCTGGGAAAGGGCGGGGTCATGCACGTGGTCGCCCGGGGCAGGATCGAGAGGGACGAAAGGGGAATTCCCCGCCGGATCTACGGCTCCATCCAGGACATCACGGAACGCAAGCGGATGGAAGAGGCGCTGGAGGTGGAGCGGTCCTACCTGGCCGGTCTTTTCGAGAATTCTCCCGATGCGGTTGTCGTGACGGATGACCGTGGAAGGATCCAGAAAACCAACCGTGCCTTTACCCATCTTTTCGGCTACACGGAAGAGGAAGCCGTCGGCCGCCGGATCGACGACCTCGTCGTACCGGAAAGGCTGTTCGAGGAAGGGCAGGGATACACGGCAGACCTCAGCCGGGGAGCGCGCCTGGATTTCGAGTCTGTCCGGCGGAGAAAGGACGGTTCCGAGTTTCCTTGCCGCGGGGTGGGTGTTCCCGTCAGGCTGAGCGGCGGCCAGCTGGGGGTCTACTGCATTTACCGGGACCTGACCGCGGAGAGGGCTGCCCGGGAAGAACTCAAAAGGGCCCTCGAAACCATGGAAAAAGCCTGGGAGCAAACCATCGAGGCCTTGGCGTCCACCTCGGAGGTGAAGGACCCCTACACGGCGGGCCACCAGAGGCGGGTGGCGGTGCTGGCTTCGGCCATCGCCCGCGAGATGGGGCAAGCGGAATCCTTTGTGACGGGCGTCGAAAAGGCGGCCCTGGTCCATGACCTGGGCAAGATCGAGATTCCGGCGGAGCTGTTGAGCCGGCCGGGCCAGCTTTCCCCCTTTGAATTCCGCCTGGTTCAGGTGCATGCCGAGGCGGGTTTCCGGATCCTGAGCAAGATCCACCTTCCCTGGCCCCTGGCCGAGATCGTCTACCAGCACCACGAGCGCCTGGACGGAAGCGGCTACCCGAGAGGACTGAAAGGAGCCGAGATCCTTCCCGAGGCCCGGATCATCGCCGTGGCGGACGTTGTCGAGGCGATCGGCTCCCACCGTCCGTACCGGCCGGCCCGCTCCATCGCGGAGGCCCTGGAAACGATCCGGGGTGAAAGCGGAAAAACCCTGGATCCCGAGGCGGTCGAAGCCTGCCTTCGCCTTTTCCTGGAAAAAGGGTTTTCCTTTCCCAAATCTCCCGCCTGAGCTCGTATACAATATTCCCTTCCTGCCTTGCCAGGTCCTTTAACGGCAATAAAACCCCAGCTTAAAGGCCGTTCCCCGAAGCACGCCCCCGACCGCGTTTCCGCTGCTTTCCATTGGTAAATCGACGTTGACAACATGAACGGCTGACCGTATATTCATAAAAATTTCCGGGAGCGGGGGAAGCTTTTTCAGGTTTTGGCTGATATTTCACAAGAAACCCAAATTGCCCCGCGTCCGGAAACCTTTCATTCAGAGAAGTAAAACGGGAACCCCCTATTCCCCGTTCGTTTAAAAAAAGGAGGCTGGCGGATGAAGCGCGTGTTCCTATTCGTCTGGATTCTGCTGGGAAAGGCCCAGCGCGGCATCATGATCTTCACTTCACTGGTCGTCGTCACCCTCATCCTCATCCAGGTGGCCCTGCGCTACTTCTTCAAGCTGCCCCTCATGGGTGTCGAAGAGCTGGCCACGATGGTGGGCTTCTGGATGTACTTCATCGGGGCGGCAAACGGCTCTCGGGAGCGGAGCCACATCAAGGCCGACATCCTCAACGCCATGATCAAGAACGAGAAAACCCTTTTTTTCTCCAAGGCTGTCGGAAACCTGGTCGTCACGGTGCTGGCCTGCATCATGGTCCAGTGGGCCATCCGGTACTTCCAGTGGTCCATCAGGAGCTGGGAGCGTTCTCCCGCCCTCATGATCCCGATGGTGTACGCCCAGTTTTCCCTGGTGGTCAGTTCGTTCCTCATGGCTTTCTACTTCCTGGTGGAGTTCCTCGACAACGCCCGCCAGTTCTTCGGAAAGCCCCCCTTTGCCCTCCCGGACGACGATGCCGGCTTTGCCTGCATGTCTGCAGCCGGTGAACAGAAGGAGGGAAAGTAGATGCATATCGTCATCGACCTCGTCATCCTGATTTCCACCATCCTGCTCGGCATCCCGGTTCCCTTCTGCTTCATGGCGGCCGCCCTGTACATGGGCGTCATCTTCTTCCCCGACTTTTCCTTCCTGACGACCGTGGGATTTAGGGGCTTGAACTCGCTGACGCTGCTGGCCATTCCGTTCTTCATCATGGCCGGGTCCCTCATGGGCTCAGCGGGAATCGCCGAGCGGCTGGTGGGGGTCGCCAACTCCATGCTGGGCCGAATCCGGGGCGGCATGGGAGCCGCGACGATCGTGGCCTGCGCGATCTTCGGGGCCATCTCCGGGACCTGTTCGTCGGCCGTGGCCTGCATCGGGAGCATCATGATCCCCCGCCTGGAGACGCTGGGCTACCCGCGCTCCTACAGCACGGCCATGGTCAGCTGCGCCGCGGTCCTGGGCCAGCTGATTCCTCCCAGCGTTCCCATGATTCTCTACGCCTGGGTGACGCAGCAGTCCGTGGCCGCCTGCTTCCTCTCCACGGTCATCCCAGGGCTTCTGACGATGACGGCCTTCTGCATCATCAACTACTTCATGTGCAAGGGAATGCCCACGGTCCGGGTGGATCCCCCGCTGCCCTCCCGGGAGCGGAACGCCCTCGTGGCGAAGGCCTTCAAGCGGGGCATCTGGAGCCTGCTCATGCCGGTCCTCATCCTGGGCGGAATCTACGGGGGCGTCACGACCCCGACGGAATCGGCGGCGGTGGCGGTGGCCTACTCGATTTTCGTGGGCTTTTTGATCCACCGGGAGCTGAACGGCAGGATCCTGGGCAAGTCCCTTTACACGGCGGCCACGACGAGCGGCGTCATCGTGCTGATGCTCTTCTTCGTCACGATCCTGGGGCGCCTCTACACCATGCAGCAGGTTCCCATGAAGATCGCCGCGTTCCTCCTGAGCTTCTCGAACAACAAGATCATGATCCTGCTCATGGTGAACGTGTTCCTCATCATCATCGGCATGCTCATGGACGACCTGAGCGGAACGATGCTATCGGCCCCGCTCCTGATGCCGCTGATGCTCCAGATCGGCGTGCACCCGATCCACTTCGCCGCCATCCTGGGGACGAACCTGGGCCTGGGCAACGTCACCCCGCCCACCGCCCCGATCCTCTACCTGGGCGGACGGATCGGAAACGTGCCGATCGACCAGTACATCAAGCCGGCCCTGATCTTCATGATCTTCGGCAACATCCCCATCATCATCCTGACGACGTACTTCCCGGCGCTTTCCATGTGGCTGCCGAGGCTTTTGATGGGGGTCAAATAAAGCTAGAGAAAACGCGGTGCGGAAATGTCCGCAAAAGGGGGGATCTCCGTCCGGAGGGGCAATTTCGGCAACCGGAACGGCAGGCGTAGAAGGATTTTCACTGGCTTGTCAAGACCGATTCGGAATGGAGGGAGAGAATGAAGATGAAAAAATGGGTATTCCTGTCTCTGGCGCTTGTGCTGGCCCTGGGGATCGTTTCCTTCGCGGCCCACACTTCCGCCCAGGCGGCGCCGCAGTACAAGTGGCGCCTGGCCCAGGTCCACCCGGTGGACAGCGACTTCGACATCCGCGCGAAAGCGTTCGCCAAGAAGGTCTTCGACCGGACCAACGGCCGGATCCAGATCGACGTCTATTCCGGCGGCGTGCTGGGCGACTGGACCGAAACGTTCGAAATGCTCATGCGGGGCAGCATCGAAATGACGATGGCCCAGGCCAACGCCAACTTCGACCCCAAGCTGAACCTGGCCTACTACTTCCCCTACCTGGTCACCAACATGAAAGAGGCCAAGAAGGTCTACGGGCAGGGAGGATGGGCCTACAAGATCATCCAGGACCTCTGGGCAGCGCACAACATCAAGGCCCTGGCGGTCATCCCCGTGGGCATGTCGGGCGTGTCCCTGAAGTCCCTTCCGAAGGACTACGCCAACCCCTCCGTCCCGAAGGGGATGAAGGTCCGCGTCATGCCGATCAAGCCCTGCGAGCTGACCTATGAAGCGCTGGGCTACATCGCCACCCCGATCCCCTACGCCGAAGCCTACAGCGCGATCCAGACGGGCATCGCGGACGGCCAGATGGGAGGGCCCCCGTACCAGGCCTGGCAGTTCAAGGACGTCAACAAGGTGTGGATCCAGTACAACGACTACTTCGAATCCTGGTGGTTCGCCATCAACATGGATGTCTGGAAGAAGCTTTCCAAGGCTGACCAGGACATCATCCAGAAGGCCGCCAACGAAGAATCCCTGATCCGGTGGGAGAACGTGGCGAAGGAAGACGAAGAGTACCGCCAGAAGCTGAAGAAGGAATACGGCTGGCAGATCGTCATGCTGACCGATGCGCAGCTGAAGGAAGTTGCAAAGCAGGTCCGCAAGAAGGTTTGGCCGGAAATGGAGAAGCTGGTTGGCAAGGAGCTGATGGACCGGGTTTACAAGGAATCCGGCATCCCGAGGCAGTAATCGCGAAAGAGATGCAGCCGCGGGGCGGGGGGCAAAAGCCCCCCGCCTTTTTTAAAAGGAGATGAAGAATTTGACCCGAAACCTGGAGAAATGCCTGAAACTCGTGGAGGAGGACCGTGCCATCACTTCCCCGGCGGCGAAGGTCCCCTACTACCCTCTCGTCGTGAAGAAGGGACGGGGGGCGGTGATCGAAGACGTGGACGGCAATTGCTACATCGACCTCCTTTCCAGCGCCGGGGCGATCAACACGGGCCACTGCCACCCGCGGGTGGTGGAGGCCATCAAGAGGCAGACGGAAGACCTGATCCTCTACACGCACGTCTACATGTACCATGAACCGATCATCGAGCTGACGAAAGAACTGATCGCCATTTCCCCCGGCGATTTCCGAAAGCGCGTCTATTACGGGCTCTGCGGGTCGGACGCCAACGACGGGGCCATCAAGATGGCCCGGACCTACAAGAAGCGCCCGAAAATCCTCTCCTTCATCCGGGCTTACCACGGGAGCACCTACGGGGCCCTAAGCCTCAGCGGGGTGAGCCTGCCGATGCACCGCGGGCTGGGGCCGCTTCTGCCCGAGATCTACCACGTTCCCTACCCGGATCCCTACCGCCCCCCCGTGCCCGGGATGACGCCGGAGGAGGTTTCCGACTACTGCATTGACTACATCCGGACCGCCTTTTCCAACCATATCCCGGCGGACGAGGTGGCCGCGGTTTTCATCGAGCCGATCCAGGGAGACGCGGGACTGGTGGTCCCGCCGGCGAAGTTCCTGAAGGACTTGCGGAAGCTGTGCGACGAGAACGGCATCCTGCTTTTCTCCGAGGAGGTCCAGCAGGGCTTCGGCCGCACCGGGAAATGGTTCGGCATCGAGAACTTCGGCGTGGTCCCGGACGCGATCATCCTGGGCAAGGCGATCGCCTCGGGCCTGCCCCTGGGAGGGTGCGTGGCGAGGGCCGAACTGATGGACGACTGGGAGGCTCCCTCCCACCTGTTCACGGCAGCCGGAAACCCTGTCTGCTGCGCGGCGGCCGTGGCCACGATCAACGTCATCCGCGACGAGAACCTCCTGCAGCACACGGCGGAGTTGGGGGCGCACGTCAAGACCCGCTTCGAGGAGATGCAGAAAAAGTACGAGCTGATCGGCGACGTCCGGGGGATCGGGCTTTCGGTCGGCGTGGACCTCGTGAAGGATCGCAAGACGAAGGAGCGCCACCGGGAGGCGGCCGCCAAGATCTGCTACCGGGCCTGGGAAAAAGGGCTTCTGCTTTCCTTTTTCAGCGGGTCGGTGCTGCGGATCCAGCCCCCCCTTGTCATTTCGAAAGAGCAGATGGACTGCGCCATGGACCGGATCGAGGAGGCCATCGAGGATTTCGAGAAGGGACGCATTCCCGACTCGGTCCTCGAGACGGTCAAGGGCTGGTAGGAAGAGAAAGGGAGGGATTTTCGTGAAGGTGCCGAAGGGCAGCTGGGTGCAGATCGAGCAGGTGGTCCTCAGGCCGGAAGAGAGGGCCCCGCAGGTCCCGGAGGACACGAAGGCCGTTCCCCTCAAGCTCTGGGTGAAGGGAACCCTCCTGGAAGATGCTTTCGTCGGGGAAACCGTGGAGATCGAAACGGCGATCGGCCGAAGGCTCACCGGCAAGCTGGTGGCGGAAAACCCGCCCTACATCCACGGCTTCGGCCGGCCGGTTCCGGAACTTCTGTCCGTGGGGAAAGAGTTCCGGGAGCTCATCGAAAGGAGCGGCCGCAGATGAGGGACAATTCCTACGCGGCGGTCATGGCCCGGCGCAACGAGATCATGAAAAGGGCCCTGGGCCTGGATTACGGGGAGTTTGAACTGGGAGGCCTGGCCTTCGACTACGAGCGGATGATGGAGAAGGCCGGGTATTCCCTGGAGGAGGTCCGGGCGATCCAGAAGGAAACGAACGTGGGAGACACGCCCCTCATCGAGCTGAAGAACCTCACGGCGGCGGCCCGGGCCCTCTCGGAGCCCGGCAAGGGGGCCCGCATCTTCATCAAGGACGAGGCCGCCAACCCCTCCGGGAGCTTCAAGGACCGCCGGGCGGCCGTCTCCTGCTACTTCGCGCAGCACCACGGCTACAAGGGCGTCGTGGCCGCAACGAGCGGCAACTACGGGGCCGCCGTGGCCTCCCAGGCCAACATGAGAAACCTGAAAAGCATCATCGTCCAGGAGCTCTTCGACAGCCGGGGAATCGGCCAGCCGGAGATCCTGGAAAAAGGACGCAAGTGCGAGGCCTACGGGGCGGAAGTCCTTCAGCTCACCGTGGGGCCGGAGCTGTTCTACACCTTCCTGCGGGTGCTGGAGGAGACGGGCTTCTTCAACGCCTCCCTCTACACGCCCTTCGGCATCGCGGGGATCGAGACGCTGGGAGCCGAGATCGTCGCGCAGGTGCAGGCCCGTTTCGGACGCAACCCCGACGCGGTGGTCATCACCAACGCGGGAGGCGGCAACCTGACCGGGACGGCTCGCGGGCTGATCAAGGCGGGGGCGGCGGAAACGAAGGTCATCGGCGCTTCCGTGGACCTCTCCGGTCTTCACATGGCCAGCGACCGGGATTTCAACCGGAAATCCTTCACCACGGGCCATACCGGTTTCGGCGTTCCCTTCACCACCTGGCCGGACCGGGCGGACGTGCCGAGAAACGCCGCGCGTCCCCTGCGCTACATGGACCGTTACGTGACGATCACCCAGGGGGAGGTCTTCGCCATCACCGAGGCCCTGGCGGCCCTGGAGGGCCTGGAGCGGGGGCCGGCCGGGAACACCTCCCTGACGGCGGCGTTCGCCATCGCCCGCGAAATGCCGGAAGACGCCATCATCGTCGTGCAGGAAACGGAATACACCGGCGCCGGCAAGCACGTCACCGCCCAGCTCACCTTCGCCCGGGAGAACGGCATCGAGGTCCGGCGGGGAGACCCGGCCGAGCAGGTGCCGGGGAAGAACATCATCATCCCCAGGGATCCGTCGATGATCCGGCCGAAAGACCTTTCGATGAGGGACCTCAAGGCATCCTACCTGCGCAACGCGCTGAAGAACCGGCCCGCGGGCAGTCCTGAAGCCCTGACGGAAGTGGAAACGGCCTTCCTTGCGGATGAAATCAAGGAAACCCGTGAGGGGCTGAAGGAGCTGCTGGCCCTGGCCAGGGGCTGCTGAGGCCCGAAGGGAAGACAGGGGGGCGGACAGGATGTCCGCCCCCCTCCTTTTTCGAGGTTCGGCCCTATACTGGAGAGGTCCGAATCCTTTCAGGAGGAAAAACGATGATCGAGAAGAGATTGCTGGAAGAAACCCTGGCGCTGGCCGTTTCCTACCTCGAGGGGTTGCCGGAAAGGCCCGCGGGGGCTCGCGACTCGGTCGAAGCCCTGAGAGCCCGCCTAAAGGTCCCGCTCCCGGATAGGGGAATCGACCCCGAAACCGTCGTCCGGGAGCTGGCCAGGGACGCCGACGGGGGCCTGGTGGCCAGCGCGGGCCCGCGCTACTTCGGCTTCGTCACCGGGGGATCCCTGCCGGCCGCCCTGGCGGCCGACTGGCTGGCCTCGGCCTGGGACCAGAACGCCGTGCTCTCCATCGCCTCTCCAGCGGCAGCGGTCGTCGAGGAGGCCGTTTCGGACTGGGTGCTGGAACTGCTGGACCTGCCGCGGCAATCGTCTGTAGGCTTCGTCACCGGTTGCCAGATGGCGAACTTCACCTGCCTTGCGGCTGCGCGGCACGAGGTGCTGCGGCAGGCCGGGTGGAACGCGGAGGCGTCCGGCCTTTTCGGAGCCCCGCCAATCACCGTGATCGCCGGGGAGGAGGCCCACGCGACGCTTTTCGTCGCCGTGAGGATGCTCGGCCTGGGGGCCGATCGGGTGATCCGCGTTCCCGCAGACGGGCAGGGCAGGATGGCACCGGGCGGGCTTGAGCGGGCGCTGAAGGACGTTTCCGGTCCGGCGATCGTCTGTCTCCAGGCGGGAAACGTCAACACGGGGGCCTTCGACCCCTGCGAGAAGCTCATCCCCCTGGCCCGGGAAAAGGACGCCTGGGTTCACGTGGACGGGGCCTTCGGCCTCTGGGCGCGCCTGGTTCCCGAGCTGGCGGCCGAAACGGCGGGTATCGAGGCGGCCGACTCCTGGGCCACGGACGCCCATAAGTGGCTGAACGTCCCCTACGACTCCGGCATCGCCATCTTGAAAAACGAAGCCGCCCACCGGGCTTCCATGGTCCTGGCGGCTCCCTACTACATCGCGGCCCCGGACGAGATCAGGGATCCTTCCCAGTGGGTTCCCGAATCCTCCCGCAGGGCCCGGGGCTTTCCCCTCTACGCCGCGATCCGGTCCCTGGGCCGGGAGGGATTGGCCGAAATGGTGCGGCGTCATTGCCGGCAGGCCCGCCTGATGGCGGACCTCCTCCGGGAGGACCCCCGGATCGGGATCGAAAACGAAGTTGTCCTGAACCAGGTTCTCGTCCGCTTCCTTCCCGAAAACGTGGAGGGGGATGTCGACGCCTTCAACCGGAAGGTCACGGCCCTCGTGCAGCAGGAAGGCACCTGCTGGGCCGGGGGGAGCGCCTGGAAGGGGCGGGCCGCCATGCGGATCTCCGTGTCGGGCTGGCCGACGACAGACGAGGATATCCGCGTCTCCGCCGCGGCGATCCGGAAGGTGCTGGCCCGCACCCCGAGGTGAGCAGAAGGGGCGATACCTGACGGGGTATTCTAAGGCGTGGCAATATCGCCACAATTGCGTGGAAGGAGGGGTTTTCCTGGACGGTTCGACGACGGCGGTGCTTTACGGGATGGCGGCGCTCGGCCTGGCCCTTTCATGGCGGCGCGACCCTGACAAGACCCGGGCGGCGCTTACCAAGGCAAGGGCGAGCCTGCTGATGATACTGTCCCCCCTGGTGACGGTCATCCTGCTCGTGGCCCTGGTCCTGACCGCGCTTCCCCCGTCGTTCCTCTCCCGCCTGGTCGGGGCGCAAAGCGGATTCCCGGGAGTCCTTCTGGCCTCGGTGGCGGGCTCGGTGACCCTCATCCCGGGCTTTGCGGCATTCCCCATGGCGAAGATGCTCCTCGACAACGGGGCCGGGATCGTCCAGGTGGGGGTGCTGGTTTCCACCCTGATGATGGTGGGGGTGGTGACGCTGCCGATGGAACGGTCCATTTTCGGGTGGAAGGCCGCCGTGTCACGGAACGCACTCGCCTACGGGCACTCCTTCCTGGTGGGCCTGGCCCTCTGGATGGCCTTCAGGTAGGGGGCGGGGAATGAAGCGGTTTCCCGGCATCCTGGCGGCAACCGCAATCTGCGGGTTCTACCTAGCGGCGTTCCCTGCCCAGGCCCGCGGGTTTTTATCCCTGGCGGGGTCCAATTTCCTCGTCGTCCTCTCGATCCTTCCCCCAGTCTTCATCCTTTTGGGGCTCTTTGACGCCTGGGTGCCGAGGGAGCGGGTCACGGCCCTGATCGGGGAAAAATCCGGGCTCGTCGGCGCGGGGCTGTCGATCTTCCTGGGGGCCTTCGCGGCGGGCCCCCTGTACCTGGCCTTTCCCATCGCGGAAACGCTGCTGAAGAAAGGAACCGGCCTGTTCAACGTGTTCCTTTTCGTCGGGGCCTGGTCGACGATGAAGCTTCCCATGCTGCTGTTCGAGATGCAGAGCCTGGGGCTGCGCTTCGCCTTCGTGCGCTGCGGGATGTCCTTCCTGGGCATTTTCTGGATCGCCTGGGCCGTGGAGCGGCTTCTCGGGGAAAGCGGCCGACGGGAACTATCGGAACGTTTCCGGCCTTGACAGGGCTGGGGCAGGGGGTAAGATTTTCACCTGTTGAGAGGGGGAGTCCTTGAGATGAAAATACAAATCCTGGGAACGGGTTGCCCGAAATGCAAGAAGCTGGCCGAGCTGGTCGTGGAGGCCTCGAAAGAACTGGGCCTGGACGCTGAAATAGAAAAGGTGACGGACATCATGAAAATCCTGGATTTTGGGGTCATGTCCACGCCCGCTCTTGCCGTGGACGGGAAGGTCCTGGCCTCGGGCAACGTGCCGTCTGCAGACCAGGTGAAGCGCCTCCTTCAGCAGGCGACAAGGAAATGAAAGGCTAAGTCGCCTCCCATCTGTCCTTGCTTGAACCAAGAAGAAAGAAGCCCCGCGAGAAAACAACGCGGGGCTTCTTTCTTCGTCAGGGTTTCTCCGACATCCGGAAAGGCAAGGAAGGTGCTTCTTGCCCTTGAAGCCCTTATTTGTTAGAGTCAGATACATAGAGGTTCTATGCATTCAAGGGGTGACAAGAATGGCAGATTTAACGGAAGAAAAATATTGGGACGGGATCGTCAATGCGTCCCTTTGCAAGCTTTTCGTGCTCAGCGCCTTAGAGGAAACCCCCATGCACGGCTATGCTCTAATCCAAAGGATTGCCTCGATGACCGATGGGTTTTGCGTGCCGACCGAGGGGGGGCTTTACCCGGTCCTGAAAGAATTCGAGGGCTGCGGGTGCGCGACCGTATCTTCCGAAGTGGTGGAAGGGCGGACCCGCAAGGTTTATGCCCTCACCGAAAAAGGAAAGAGGTCTCTCCAGGCAGGCCTGGATGCCTGGGAAAAGGCGATTCCGCACCTGGTCCGGGCGCTACGGCGCTCGGGAAAATGAACGAAATCGATCAAACGGGGGGGAAGGGAATAGTGAACGATCTTGCCACGTCGGCCCGGTTCTTTTTCTTCATCCTTGCGGAACTGACCGTGCTGTTCATCGGGATTGACCTGCTTGTCAACCTTATTCGTGAATACGTCCCTGACCATCGGATCCGGAAACTCATGGGGAGAAAAGGGCTCTCCGGCTACCTCCTGGGTGCGGGCCTCGGGGCCATCACGCCTTTCTGCTCCTGTTCCACGATCCCCGTGACGGTGGGGCTCCTGAAAGCGAAGGCCCCTTTCGGCGGCGTGATGTCGTTCCTTTTGGCCTCGCCGGTGCTCAACCCCATCATCCTCGGCATGTTCCTCTTCCTTCTGGGCTGGAAGGCTTGCCTGGCCTACGGGCTCGTCGCCTTTTTCGCGGCGGTCCTGGCCGGGTTCGCCTTCCAGAAATCCGGGTTGGAGAAGGACATCAAGCCTTTGGAAACGGCCCGTTCCGGCTGTTGCTGCGGGAATGGCTTTGTCATGCCCCGGTTGACCTTCTCGCAGAAACTGGCCTGGTCCCTGAAGGGAGCATTGGAAGATTTCCGCGGCGTGCTCCTGTACATGGTAATCGGCGTAGCGGTCGGGGCGGCGATTTACGGGACCGTTCCGGCTTCTTTCGTCACCTCCGTCGCGGGGCCCGGAAACCCGCTGGCGATCCCCGTGGCGGCCCTGGTGGGAATTCCCCTCTACGTGCGGGCCGAAACGATGATCCCCATCGCGGTGGCCCTCTCGGGGAAGGGAATGGGCATGGGGGCCGTCATCGCCCTGATCATCGGCGGCGCGGGCATGAGCATCCCGGAGATGGGCATGCTGGCGAGCATTTTCCGGCTTCGCCTCGTGGCGGCCTTCGTGGCCTTCGTTTTCCTGACGGCCGTGGGGGCCGGGATCGTTTTCAGCATCATTGCCTGACCTGGATCCGCTTTCGCCGGGCTAGTGCCAGAGTCCGAGAAGCATCTTGCCGGCGATCAGGTACAGCAGGATGCCGATGATCAGCTTGACCTGCCGGTTTTGCAGCTTGCAGCTCATCAGCCAGGCCCCCAGCAGGGCGCCGGCCACGGAACCGGCCACGGTGAAGGCGAGAAGCGAGCCGTTGAGGCTTCCCAGGGTCGCCCTCCCCACGAACCCGGAGAGAGACGAAAAAATGACGATGAACGCGCTGGTCGCGGAGGCTTTTTTCGGGGAAATGCCGAGCCAGATCAGCGCCGGAACGATGATGTTGCCGCCGCCGACCCCAAGGAGGCCACCGATGAACCCCGCGATTCCCCCGACGGGTGCGCCGATGAGCCAAACCTTCCGAGTGTCCCACGTGTCCTCGTGATTCCCGCTGTCCCCGGAGAAATTCTCTGCCGGGTGTTCCTTTCTTTTAACGCCCGGTTTGTAAAAAAGCATCATGGAAGCGGCAAAAATGAGGAAGAGAATGAAGAGCCGCAGGAGGCTGGCGCGAGGGACGAACTGGCTGGCGTAGGCCCCCAGGGGGAAAGGGCCGTCGCCACCACCACGAGGGGGATGGCCAGGCGCCAAAGGATCAGCTTTTCCCGGGCAAAGGTCACCGAGGCCAGGATCATGGCGATCCCGTTAAGCAGCAGTGCCGTGCTCATGGCTGTTTGAAGCTCGATGCCCATGGCCATGTAAAGCGGAATCAGGATAAATGCGGCTCCAACCCCGGCGACGGTGAGAACCGTCGTCGCGCCGAAGGTTACAAGTCCGGCCAATATCTCGATCACGTTCTTTTCCCTCCCTGCAAGAGATGGCCGCCGGCTTCTGCCGGCGGCCTCCGGTTTCATCAACCCCTATTTTTGTTTTTCCAGGCAGGGAAGGCAGAGCTTCCTGCCCCCGACCTGCTGAAGCTTGTGTGTGAAAACCCTTTCGCCGCAGGAATCGCAGAGATCGGTATCGAAATGTCCCTTGCCCTTTTCAAAAGGGAAATCAAACACCGGGCTGATGATCAAAAATTCTTCCTCCGGGCGCTTCATCACGGCTTCGACCAGGGGATCGGTGATCTCGGCAGGGATGTCCTGGGGCAGGACGCCCTGCCTGCGTTGCTGAACGAAAGGAGATTGCAGCATCTTGCCGAAAAATTCCGGCTTGAGCTGGACCCTCACCGCTTTTTGAGCGACGGTGTCAATGAGGGTAAAAGCCATCTTGCCGACCGCGGTTTTGCGGATGTTGCTCTTTCCGAAAGTGCAGCCCGTGACTGTCATCAGGCCGTCGACGAAGCAGCCGGCGGCGTGGTCGTCTCCCGTTTCGGAAATCAGGACGAGTTCCTTGTCCCTGGACCGTTCGACGCCGAGGGCGTTCATGGCAGCAGCGGCAGCCCGAAGTCCTAGCGGCATGGCAGGACATTTGTGACCGTGGAAACGCAACCCCAGTTCATAGAAATCCTTTGCATCGAGCATTTCCTATGCCTCCCTAAAAAGATTGGATCCGGCGGGTTCCTCAAACCCGTGGTCTTTTTACCACTAGACATATACCCTGTCAAGTATAAAAGAAAACCCTGCAGGGAGTCTCTTTCCTGTAATCCCGGTCGGGCCAATCCCCGTCCGGCACTCACACCTGGCCGGAGCGAAAACGGCTTCCCGGGTTCCCTGCTGGCCTCGGCTACGACTTCGGGACCGTTGTCCCGGCTTTTTGGCAACCAGTAACGTAAAATACTTGACGGGGTATGTCATGAGTGGTATTCTTGCCACGTTTAAAGGGCGGGAAACGGTTGTTCTTTGCGGCAAGTCGAAGCGAGCTGCGTTGTGTACGCGCTAATGGAGGGGGCAGATTGTTGAGAGAGACGAAAGATCGCAGGGCGGAAATCCTGAAGGCGCTGGCTCACCCGGTTCGGCTGGCGCTAGTGGAAACGCTCTCTGACAAGCGTCTTTGCGTGAACGACCTGGCAGGGCTTTTCCCGGTCGACAGGACGACGATCAGCAAGCACCTGGCGGTCCTGAAAGAGGCTGGGGTGCTGGAAGACCGGCGGGAGGGGCGCGAGAATTACTACCACTTGAGAGTCCATTGCCTGGAGGAATTTATCGCCTGCCTTGGGCGTATGTCCTGCGGTGAAAGCTGTTCCGGCAGCCAAACCAAGAATGACACGGGGGTGTGTTGAAGATGAAGATTCAGATCCTGGGGACGGGATGCCCGAAGTGCAAGAAGCTGGCCGAACTGGCCGAGACGGCCGCGAAAGAAATGGGGCTGGACTACGAGATCGAGAAGGTCACGGACATTTCAAAGATCCTCGATTTCGGAATCATGTCGACGCCGGGGTTGGCGGTAGACGGAAAGGTTCTCTTGTCCGGACACCTCCCGACCGCGGATCAGGTCAAGCGGCTTTTGGCCCAGGCAGCGGGCAAGTAGGGGATTGACCCCCGCATTGCAGTGCGGGGGTTTTTGCCGGGCAAAAAGTGACAATAATGCCACATATAAATTGGGAGAGGTGACCTCCGTGAACGACGAGATTAAAAAATTCCTTTATCTCCTGGGCGCGTTCTTTGCCTTCTATTTCCTCCCGGTGGACAGCATCCGCATCCAGAACGCCTCCATCGAAGCCCTGGCGATGATGCACGAGTATGCGCAGCAGCACGTCCTGCTCTGCCTGGTGCCGGCCTTCTTCATTGCCGGGGCCATCAGCGTTTTCGTCTCCCAGCAGGCGGTCATGCGCTACCTCGGGGCGAGCGCGAAGCGGTGGGTGGCCTACACGGTAGCCGCCGTTTCGGGGACGATCCTGGCGGTCTGCTCCTGCACGGTGCTGCCGCTTTTTGCCGGGATCTACAAGCGCGGGGCCGGCCTGGGCCCCGCATCGGCGTTCCTTTACTCCGGCCCGGCCATCAACGTGCTGGCGATCATCCTGACCGCCAGGGTTCTCGGGCTGGAGCTGGGCGTGGCCAGGGCCGTCGGGGCCATCGTTTTCAGCGTGGTCATCGGCGTGCTCATGGCCTTGATCTTTCGCCAGGAAGAGGCGGAACGGCAGCAAGCGTTTGCCGAGCTGCCAATCCCCGAGGCGGTCCGTCCTCTATGGAAGACCGTCTTTTTCATGGGCAGCATGGTGGTTTTCCTCGTTTTTGCCAACTGGGCCGCGCCGAAGGTGCCCGTGGGTTTCTGGGCGGCGGCCTACCGGGTGAAATGGGTCGTGGCGGGGCTGGCCCTCCTTTCCACGATCGTTTCGGTCCGGATGTGGTTTGATCGAGAAGAAAGGGTGGAGTGGTACGCCTCCACGTGGGGATACGCCCTGCAGGTGCTGCCCCTGCTGTTTGGCGGTGTGCTGGTGGCCGGCTTCCTGCTGGGCCGACCCGGGCATGAGGCCCTGATCCCGAGCGCCTGGGTGGCGGGTATCGTGGGGGGAAATTCCTTGTTCGCGAACTTCTTTGCGGCGATTGTGGCGGCCTTCATGTACTTTGCCACGCTGACCGAGGTTCCCATCCTGCAGGGACTCATCGGGGCAGGCATGGGCAAGGGCCCCGCCCTGGCCCTCCTTTTGGCCGGGCCGGCGCTTTCTCTGCCGAACATGCTGGTCATCCGGAGTATCGTGGGGACGAAGAAAACCGTGGTCTACGTGAGCCTGGTGGTGGTCCTTTCCACGGTTGCGGGAATGCTCTTCGGAGCCTTTTTCGGCTAGCCCCGGGCATCTTGAGTTCTTAAAAGGGAGGGTATCGAAGATGTTCAAGCACGTTCTGGTGGCAACCGACCTCAGGCCCAGGTCCGGCGAAATCCTTTGCGGACTGTCTGCCATGGACCCCGGGCTGGTGGAAAAGATCACGCTCCTGCACGTCCTGGACGAGCGCTCCAACGGGCATCCCCTGGATGAACAGAAGCAGGAACAAATGTCGAAGCAGAAGGCCAGCCTGGAAGGACGAGGCTTCACCGTGGAGACCGAGGTCAAAAAAGGCGTTCCCTTCGACCTGATCGTTCACGAGGCCCAGGTTCGTGAAGCGAGCCTGGTAGTCATCGGCCGGGGCGACAGTCCCCGGTGGAAGTCGCGCATCATGGGGGAAACGGTTCTCCGGGTCTTGGAGCTTTGCCCGTCCCCAGTGCTGGTCTGCCACGGGGAAGATCTCCGGAAACCCCTTTTCGAGGATGTGGTTCTGGGAATCGATTTCTCGAACGAGGCTCATCGCGCCCTGCAGGTCTTGAAGAAACTCTCCCAGGCAAAGCCGGGGATCGTGAAGAAGGTTGCGCTTCTCCACGTCCACGAACAGAAAAACATCGATCTCCTGCTGAAGCTGGTCAACCGGGAAGAGATCGAGAAGATCGTTGCCCTTGAACGAGAGCGCCTGGAAGAGTTTGTGGTGAGCCTGAAGGAGGCGGGAATCTTGGAAGTTTCCATCCGGATGCGGACGGGAAAGCCCGTGGACGAAATCCTGGCCGATCTCGAAGAAAACCGGCCCACTCTCGCCGTTCTGGGGGCCCAGGGCCAGGGGCGTTCCGAGATGTACCGCATCGGCACGACGGCCTTCCGGGTCGCGCAGATGGCCTCCTGCGGGGTGCTCGTCATTCCCCTGTCCCGCCCAGCCTTGCCGTTCTAGACGGGCTGGAAAAGAAGGAGAAAGAAGAGGAATCCATGACGACGGAAAATCACGACCATGATCACCACCATGGGCACGGTCATTCCCATTCGCATGTTTCTCCTGGAACATCGGAACGGCGACTCGCCCTGTCCCTGGTCCTGAACCTGGTCATCACCCTGGCCGAGGTGGCGGGAGGCCTTTTGTCGAACAGCCTGGCCCTGCTGTCTGATGCGGTGCACAACCTGTCGGATGCCTCTTCTTTGGGCATCAGCTGGCTGGCGAAACGCATCTCCCGCAT
This sequence comes from Synergistaceae bacterium, assembly GCA_029267465.1. Lineage (GTDB taxonomy): Bacteria > Synergistota > Synergistia > Synergistales > 79-D21 > 79-D21. The sequence goes on along the minus strand of JAJUIT010000010.1, from coordinate 2,791 downwards.
GGAGCGGACTCCCGCCCACTCCTTCGGCTTCAAGAGGGCGGAGGTGTTGGCCTCGCTGGTGAACACGGTGGCTCTGTTCGGTATCGGCCTTTTCCTGCTGGTTGAAGCCGCCCGAAAGTTCCTTCATCCGGAGCCTGTGGGCGGGGGCATCATGCTGGCCGTTGCCGTGGTGGGGCTCCTTGGAAACCTGTTCACGGCCTGGCTGCTCCATGCCGGCTCGAAGGACAGCCTCAACATCCGGTCGGCGTACCTCCATATCGTCATGGACGCCCTTTCGTCCGTGGGGGTCATCGCCGCGGCCCTCCTGGTGATGGCTTTCCGCTGGTATTGGCTCGACCCTCTGCTGACACTCGCGGTCTCGCTCTACGTGCTGCGGGAGTCGTGGCCCTTGCTGAAAACCTCCATTCATATCCTCATGCAGGGGACTCCCGAAGGGATCCGGATCGAATCGCTGGTCGAGGAGATGGAGGCCCAGCCTGACGTCGTGGACATGCACCACGTGCACCTGTGGACCACGGACGGCACGGAAGTTTTCCTGGAGGCCCACGTGACGGTCTGCGAGGAGGCCCGAAGCCACACGGACGAGCTTTTGGCCCGGCTTTCGAAGCGCATCCGTGAAGGGTTCGGCATCGGCCACGTGACGCTGCAGTTCGAGTTCGCCTGCTGCGTGGGCGGGCGCTGCTCGGGGCTGGACACGCTGGCGAGCCGGGAAACCGTGAAATAAACGGAGGTGGCGGGACGCTGGAAATCGAAAGAATCAGGGCCGCGGGGGAAAAAATCCGTTTGACGGCAGGGCTGGCGACGTTTCCCGTTGGCGTTTCTCTCCTTGCGGGCAGCGGGACGCCCGGAACGGAAAGGCTCGAGGGGAACCGTTACTGCCAGGGCCTCATGCGGGCCCGGCACGGAGAGTCGATCCTCATTGACGCTGCCGGGCTGGCCTGCCCCGCTGCGGCGAAAGCCTGAGGGTTCAGGCCCCTGCCTGGAAAGCTCGCCTTCGGGGAGGGCCTGGTGGGTTTTGGCATCGTCGGGGACCCTGCCGCGGGCAGGGCGATGTTCGACAGGATGCCGGTCATCGAGGCCGGAACCGTCAAAACCCTGGAATTGTACCCGCTGGAAAGAGCCGAGCGGGTTCCCGACGTCGTCGTGGAGGACAAGGTGGAAAAGTTGATGTGGATCGCCCTTGCCGGGCTGAACGCGGAGGGAAGAAGGCGAGTGGAGTCTTCCTCCGCCATCCTCCGTTATTTTGACTGCCAGGTCGGGTGCAACACCTGCGGCAACCTTTGCCCGGCCAGGGCGATTTCATTCCCTGAACTGGAGGAGCTGAGGGCGCTCTAGGTGAAGGAAGGCCTCTGGGCCAAGGTCCGGCAGCAGATGATCCAGGAAAGGAAAATCACGGTTTATACAGGCAAGGCAATGGCTACACGGCTTTTTGAAGATAAGGAGGGATCGTCATGACCGAAAATGCAACGAAGAAAGCCATCCTGTTCTGCACGTGCAGTGGTTCGTGCCCCAGCATGGCCGGGATTGATTTCTGGGCCCTCGCCGAACGGGTTCGCCTTGAATTCGGGGACAAGATTGAATTCATGGCCCTTCATCCGCGCCTTTGCGAGGAGGACGGCGAACGGCTGATGGGACGGCTGGTTTCGAACGATATCAAGGTGATTTCGTCGGCCTGTGCGGAGAAAAGGCAGGAAAAACTATTGCGGGAGGGATTCGCAAACGCCGGAGTCCCAATGGACCCGGCGCACTGGATCCCTGTGAGCATGGCCCAGGCCGATACCGAAACGGTGTTGAACCGGATAAGGGAAGCGCTGGAAGCCTAGTGTCCTCCGTTTACGGAAGGGGAGATGTTTTTTGTCCGGCGATTACATGGGAATTCCCCGCGAAAAGATTTCCTGGTACCCGACCATCGACGACTCGGCCTGCATCGGGTGCGGAGCTTGCCTTGAATGCTGTGCCAACGGGGTCTATGCGCTCTCGGAAGAGAGAGGGAAGATGGAAGTCGCCAACCCCCTTCAATGCGTCGTGCTCTGCGACAAGTGCGCGCGCTTCTGCCCCGTTGGGGCTATCTCGTTCCCGGACAAGGAGGAAACGAAACTGGCCCTGATGGAGCTCCTGGAGCGGGGGAAAGGCGCCTAAGGTCTTAGGTTATGGGAGAGAGCAGGAGGGGAAGCTGTGCCTCCCCTCCTGCTCTCTCTCAGTAGCTCACTTCCGGGGAGATTTTGACTTGCAGGACCGAACCCGCCCGTAAAACGGTAAAGACGTTTTCCCCCCGGACGAGAAGCGTTCCCAGTCCTTCGGGGCCTTGAACCGGTTTGCCGTTGCATTCCAGCAGGATGTCCCCGACCTTGAGCTTGGCGGCCTCTGCCACCCCTCCCGGGGCGATGGAGGAAATGACGGCCCCCGGTTTCCCTTTCATGGCCGCAAGCTCCTCGTTGTTCGGCAAGCGGAGGGAGAATCCGAGCTTGATTGGCCCTTGAGAAGACGCGGGCGCTGCGGCCGGGTTTGAGGAAGCAAAGGTCAAAGTCGGCGGAACCCTGGGAATCTTCTCCTCCGGGAAAGGTTCGACAAACCGGGAGGCGGTCCCATCTTTCTTCAAAACCTTGAAAGTGTAGGCGGGGAATTTTCCCCAGATGTCCCGAAAGAATTGCTCGGCGCTCTCGACCGGCGTGTCGTTGACTTCGACGACCACGTCCCCTTCCTGGAAGCCTCCGGCCGCCGCGGGGCTGCCCTGGATGAGCCACGCCACTTTCATTCCTTTCGGTTCCTTCAATCCCAGATCTTTAAAGGG
>JAJUIT010000062.1 GCA_029267465.1 Synergistaceae bacterium | reverse complement strand
GGAAGCCGTGAACCTTTCAATTTCTGAACGACTCCCTCCGCCCAAAAGGGCTCTTACGGAATCGATCGTTACGGCACCCGATCCGAGCGGGATTGCCTGCTCGAGGAGTGACAGGGCATCTCGCATCGCTCCGTCCGCCTGTCTTGCAAGTTCCCAGAGAGCGGCCTCCTCCGCCGTGATCCCTTCCCTTTCGCAAACCAGGGACAATCGTGTGGCAATGTCTTTTCCGGAAATCCTTCGAAACGGGATATGCTGGCACCGGGAACGGATCGTGACCGGAACCTTGTGAGGCTCCGTGGTCGCAAGGATGAAAACAGCGTGGGACGGAGGTTCCTCCAGCGTCTTGAGAAGCGCGTTGAAAGCCGGTTCGGTGAGCATGTGAACCTCGTCGATGATGTAGACTTTCCTTCGGGAGGAAAAAGGGGCAAGGGTAACATGGGCTTTCAGTTCCCTGACCTCGTCAATCCCACGGTTGGAAGCGCCGTCAATCTCGACAACATCCAGGCTTTCCCCCGCCGTGATCGCCAGACAGCTTGGGCAAGTCCCGCAGGGTTCAGCCCCGTGATTGTCATCCGTGCAGTTGAGAGCTTTCGAGAGGATCCGGGCCAAAGATGTCTTTCCACACCCTCTGGGCCCGGAAAAAAGGTAAGCATGCACGGTCTTCCCTGTTTGAAGGGAACGCCGGAGCACCGAAACCGCCGCATCCTGACCTATAACCTCTTCAAAGCGCAATGGGCGATAGCGCCGATAAAGAGAAACGTACCGGACCGGAGAGGGAAAAAGTCCTTTTTCGCTCATCCCAGGATGGCTCCTTTCTTAAAGGAGGTAATGTCCCATGGGATGGACCCGCTGGGCTTCGATCAAAGCTTTTTTTAGATTTTCCGACAGGACATCCAGTGAGTCCATCCCAGCCGGCAGGTCGCTTTCCCGGACAATCGCTTTCTGGCCGACCCGGAGGACTCGGCTCTTCCCGTCTGGACGGACTTCAATCTCGTTGGACATCAATTCCATCTGGAGGGACTGATCCAGACCGCGTTTGACACTCTCCATCAGGACTCGTGCTTTTTCGTCGACAGGGCCCCTCCATGCGTTTTTCCCATCAACGGTCATCACAAGCCGATCCCCGTGCGTATCAATGGTTATTCTCAGCAGGTGAAGCGCTTCCTTCCGATGAAGAGCCCAGCCGGAATTCCGGATAAACTTGACCATGTATCCGATTCGCTCCGGTATGTCAGGATGATCCATGAAAACACCGGGATTCACATAAGGATGTTTCAGCTGCTCTTCGGCAAGCCTTTCCATTACGGTCACCGAGGCCGAAACCGGGAAACCCGCAGCATCCAGGATTCGAAGGGCCCCCAAATCCGCCTCTTTTTCGAGGTCCCTCCCATAGGCATTCAGGATCGCCACCTGGGCAATGTTTGCCATGATCATCGCGGCGGCTTCCCCCCGGCTGGCGACGGCAACGGCCAAAGCAAGCAGGGAAAGACGCTCGTTTCTCGCCGACTGGATCATCCCGTGGCTATTCTCCGTATGGATCATCTCGTGGGCCATGACCGCGGCAAGTTCGGCATCGCTCTTGGCAAAATCCAGCATTCCGGTCGTAAAGTAGATGAAGCCTCCGGGCAGCGAAAACGCGTTGGGTTGTTTTTCGCGGATAAGCCGCACCTCGTAGGGAAAGGGTTTTCGGGCCTCCGGAAGGATTTTTTGAAGGATCGCGGCAAGCCGGGCGACAAGGACGGGGTCTGTAACCCTTTCCCATTTCTTTTCGACCTGCTCGCAAACCTTCTTCCCTAGGGCAACTTCCCTTTCGGCCTCTTTAGTTAGGGCGCCCATTGCCTGGCGGGGCGAAACAGCGAACAACGCAATCAGGACCAGAAAGACGAACGTTTTTTTTCTCAAAAGGGAATCTCCTTCCCGGTCATTCTGATGAAGGGGAGAATTCCTTCGGGGCCTGAAACGAGAGGCTGCAACCATTTTACCATCAGGAGGAAATGGGACGTCCCGGATCGTTTCCTCGACTAACCGGCTATGCAATCAAAAAGGGAGTCGAGAAGACAGTGCCCCCAATCTCTGAGGAGATCCCGGACCTCTCGGTAGGTTTCAAGGGGCTTGCCGTATGGATCAGGAATGTCTGGAAGTTCGAGGGTTCGGATGCGCGAATGCTCTTCTGGGTACTGAAGGAGCAGCGATGCCACATGTTCAGCCGTCATGCCGACTACATGGTCGGCCCTCTCCACAAGCGTGTGAGTCAACTGCCGACTTCGGTGCTTGGAAAGGTCAATTCCCCATTCCTTCATCACCTCAATGGCATAGAAAGAGGCGGGGAGACCGTCAACCGTGAACAACCCGGCGGAAGAAACCTCACCCGGGACCCCCCGTTCCCTCATGAGAATACGAAGGAGTCCTTCCGCCATGGGGCTTCGGCAAGTATTTCCCGTACAGACTAGAAGAATCCGACAGGGGCGCGTCGACTTTTGGGTCAGGCAAACGATGGGGATTCCTCCTCCAGCATGATGCGCTCAAGGAGATCGGCCCTGTTCACCACACCGACCAGGATCCCATTCCGGACAACCGGTGCCCGCTTTAGGTGGTTGCGTATCAGGGTGATGGCTACATAGAAGTCGCTGTCTTCTTCCGAGAAGCTGATGATCTCTTTCGCCATGATCTTGCTCACAGGATCCTTTCCGATTTTCTTTAGCCTCTTCTGGAATTGGCCATAGTCAGGGATAAACGAGGGATCCTGCAGATAATCAAAGTACCCAGGTAGAGCGGCTTTCACAATATCCTTCTCGCTGATAAAGCCCACGACCCTTCCGGCACCGTCCACCACGGGCAGGCCAGACACCCGATGGCGCGTCAGGATCTCGATTGCTTCGGAAAGGGTCGTTTCGGCAGAAAGGGCTGTCAGGTCCCGGTCCATCACTTCACTGATTCTCATGTCGATTGCCCCTTCCTACAAAAGCCTTTCGAAGCGGATCCGGGGTATCTGCCGTTCCACGGCTGCGCGATCCCTGATCCCCTTTTCCACATGAAGCGCATTCTCGAGCGCCGCGGCCATCCCGAACATGATCCTATCCTTCGTTTCCATTCTTTCCTGGCCTCCAAGGATCAACCCCGCGATCAAGGCTTCCCCCGAGCCGAACATGGAAACGATCCCCTTCCTGTCGAACTCTGCCAGGAAAACGCCCTCGTGGGTACAAAACACGTTCCCATATGTCCTGTAGGAAGCGATCACCCATTCGACCCCGTGAGAATGCACCCTTTGGACCGCTTCAATGAGGTTATCCAGGCTGTTCAGGGCAACCCCTTCATAGGTCGCCATGAATCGCTGGTCCACTTTCGCGTAAGTTGGCCCTTCGTCAAGAGCAGCCAGGAGCGGAGCCCCAGCCGCATCGATCAGGGTCGGGATTTCCCTCTGCTTTGCGAGCCGAATCAGCTCGCAGTAGAAATCCTGGGGAACGCCGGGAGGGAGAGACCCTCCCAGCACCACCAGTTCCGTTCTCTTGAGGATCCGCTCATAATTCGAAAGGAAGCGGGCGATCTCGTCCTCGCTGATGTAGGGGCCTAGTTCGGCCAGACCGGTTTCAACCTTCCCGATCTCATCGACAATGTAGACATTGGTCCTTGTTTCTCCCCGGACATGCAGGAAGTTCGTCGTGATCTGCGCCTTTCTAAGGACGTCCCGGACATATTCTCCGCTGAATCCGGCAAGGAATCCCATTGCCGCGGTTTCTACCCCCAGCTGTTTGAGAATCAACGAAACGTTGATCCCTTTTCCACCCGGCGAACGCTGCACCCGGGAGACTCTAAACCAGCCTCCTGGCCGAAATTCGGGAACGACATACTCTTCATCGATGGCGGGATTCAGCGTGACTGTGACGATCAAGGACACCCCCCCCTTTCGGTGCTCGCCTCTCTTCTACAGGCCCTTCAACTCCTCCGCTGAACGGATCTGAATCCGCTTGAGGACCTCTCCTTTCCGTATCTTCAAAGCAGAGGGCAGGGATTGCACCTGCAGCTTCTCGGCCATCCTCGAGTTCTTGTATCCATCCACGAGAACCACCCGGTTCCATTCAGGGCTAGCTTCGATCTCTGCGGCAAGCCTCACTTGAGCCTCGTCGACACTCGAGAAGAAAAGTGCGGTGACATCCTCCGGCTCCAGAAGTTTCCCTTCCAGGTGAACCTGCTCCGAGATATAGGCGTAGGCTGCCATTGCTGCCGTTGCACCATCGCCAGCCGCCGTGACGACCTGCCTAAGGTACTTATCGATCAAGTCCCCTGCGGCAAAGAGCCCTTCGATTGAAGTTTCCATCCTTTCATTCACCCGAAGCCATCCACCTCGGGCGGTCTTCAGACAACCCGAATCGATCAGGGGCTTCAAAAACCCGATATTCGGCTCATTCCCAATGAAAACGAAGACCCCGGATACGGGGAGAACGGTTTTCTCTCCGGTTTTGACATTTTTCAAGGCCAGGCTTTCCACCATATCGGTACCCCGGATCTCCTCCACGACGGAATCCCAGATGACGGAGATCTTCGTGTTGCTGAGGGCCCTCTCCACCGCGATCCGGTCGGCCCTGAAGGAATCGCGACGATGAATGATGTAGACTTTCGATGCGAACTGGGTCAGGTAAACCGCTTCTTCCACCGCGGTGTTGCCTCCCCCGATGACTGCGACTTCCTGTTCCTCGAAAAAGGCTGCGTCACAAACCGCGCAATAGCTCACGCCGCGGCCGGTAAACTCTGCCTCCCCCGGGCAACCCTGCTTTTTGAAGCTTGCCCCCGTCGCAAGAATGATCGCCTGTGCCTCTACGACCCCTTTATCCGTGAGGACAAGCTTCTTCCCATCCTTGAACTCGATGCCCTCCACTTCGGCTTCCCTGAATTCGGGGTTAAACTTCTCGGCATGTTCTCGGAACATGTCCGCAAGTTCTTGCCCGCTTGCGTGCTTCACTCCAGGCCAGTTTTCGATTTCATCCGTCGTGTTGATCTGTCCGCCAGGGAGTCCCTTTTCAAGAAGCAGGACATCCAGGCCCGAACGCCTCCCGTAAATCGCGGCAGTCAAACCTGCAGGCCCCGCTCCGATAATAACGAGCTCTCTTTTTTCCATGATCGAATCGTCCTCCTTCAAAAGTCGGCCCTTTGGCCGTTCTTTTCTACACTGTATTTTAAGCAAATCCTATTTCTTGCGCCAGACGGCAATCCGTTCCTTCCCGCCTAAATCTTTCCGGACACAAACCAGCTCAAAAGCCCGGTTCGACATAGCCCTGAGGGTTTCGGCCTGCTCTTTTCCCGCGATTTCCAGCAAAAGCCACCCGCCTGAAACGAGGGCATTCTCCGCCTCCAGCAGGATGGCCGAAATCGCTTGGAGTCCATCGGGGCCTCCGTCCAGGGCCAAGATGGGTTCGTGCAGGCGGACGTCGTCCATCAGCAACGGGATCTCGGGTGAAGGAATATAGGGGGGGTTTCCAACGATCATATCAAGGGGAAGCCAGGACGAAGGGATCTTGCGGATCGAATCTCCGTGCCAGAGTAGAGCCCGATTCAGGAAAGAGAACCGGTTCAGGTTGCGCCAGGCCCAAAGGAGGGCACGGGGACTTTTTTCCATCATCAGGGCCATTGCTTCTTTCTGCTCCGATAGAAGGGCGATAGCAACGCACCCGCTCCCCGTTCCCCAGTCGAGAAAACGCCCCCTCCTGAAAAACTCAAGCGCTGTCTCGACCAGTACCTCTGTTTCAGGACGCGGAACCAGACAGCCGGGACCGACAAGCAGATCCAGCCCCCAGAAAGAAGCCCCGCCCTTCAGGTATGCCACGGGAACACGAGCAATCCGGGCTTCAACGATGCTGGAAAGTCGATGCACTTCTTCGGGTTTTACCTGCCGTTCCGGGTGGGCGAGCAGCTCCTCGCGAGAACACCCGAACGCCTCCGAACAGAGGATGTCGGCTTCCAGCGCCGCTCGGGGGATTCCACTTTTCCGTAGCCTTTCACGAACCTGAAAGCGGATTTGCCCTCGGTTCAAGCTTCCGGCCCTCCTAGCTTTCCAGGTTCTTCAGCTTTTCTGCCTGATCCGCAAGGTTGAGGGATTCGATGAGTTCCTGAAGATCCCCGTCCATGACCTGGTCCAGCTTATAGAGGGTCAGCCCGATCCGATGGTCCGTGAGGCGGTTCTGCGGAAAATTGTAAGTCCGGATCCGTTCGGACCTGTCCGCGGTTCCGATTTGTCCCCTGCGTTCCGATGCAAGAGACTCCTGCTGCTTCTGAAGTGCGCTGTCGTAGAGCTTGGCTCGTAGCATGGCCATGGCTTTAACCCGGTTCTTCAGCTGAGAGCGCTCGTCCTGGCAGGAAACCACCACGCCTGTGGGGATGTGGGTGATCCTCACGGCTGAGTCGGTCATGTTCACGTACTGGCCTCCAGCTCCGCTGGCCCTGTAGGTATCGATCTTTAGGTCTTCAGGGTTGATCTGGACATCCACCTCGTCCGCTTCGGGCAGGACGGCAACCGTCGCGGTGGATGTATGAATGCGCCCGCTCGCCTCGGTTACAGGAACCCGCTGTACCCGATGCACACCGCTCTCGTATTTCAGTTGGCTGTAGGCGCCTTTATTCGGAATCCTGAAAGCGACTTCCTTGAATCCCCCGATCCCCGTCTCGCTCAGAGTCAGCAACTCTGTGGACCACCCCTGACGCTCCGCGAACCGGACATACATGCGGTAGAGGTTCGCGGCAAAAAGGGCCGCTTCTTCTCCGCCGGCACCGGCCCGGATTTCGACGATTACGCTTCGGTCATCATTGGGATCCTTCGGGATCAAAAGGACCCCGATCCGCTTTTCCAGGTCCGTTAGGACCGCTTCCAACCTTTCTATCTCTTCCCTTGCCATTTCTTTCATTTCGCTCTCGTCCGTGTCGAACAGTTCTCGGGCTTCCTGCAATTCCCTGCGGACTGCCTCGTATTCCCTGAACGCCTCCACGATCTCTGAAAGGTCGGAATGTTTCTTGGCTACCCTTTGGAGCTCCTGGGGGTTTCCAACGACTTCCGGAAGCGTCATGAGCCTTTCAAGTTCAATATACGTTTTCTCGACTTCCTCAAGCTTTTTCACAAAATCCATCTTTCATTCCTCCACCGACCCTAGAGGGACCGAGCCTTTCCCCGCTCCGTTCCCGAGAGCCAGCTCAAGGGCTTTTCGCGCAACCGCCAGCTGTTCTTCTCCCGGCTCCCTCGTTGTCAGGTACTGAATCCAAAGGGTCGGGAACAACAGCCATTTCCCAGCCCTTGGAACGCTCGACGCCCCTCGGATGATTTCATAAGCGATTCCGATCACTAGGGGAAAAAGAAGAATGCGACTGCCAACCCTCCAGAGGATTGAGCCGTTTCCCGCCAGTGCGAAAACAACGATGCTGACCGCAACGATGACGAGGAGAAAGGACGTTCCGCACCGCAGGTGGAACCGGGAGCTCGATCTCAAGAAACGAAACGTTTCCATGGGGAGGCCGGCTTCATACGCATTGATCACTTTGTGCTCGGCACCATGGTATTCAAACACTCTCCGCATGTCCTTCCAGAGTCCAATCACGGCGATGTAGGCGATGAAAACCGCCGCACGGATCATGCCTTCAAGGATCCGCCCTTCCCAGGCGTTTCCCCAGTTCTGTCCGTACAGGCGGTCCGTCAGCCAAACCGGGAACACGACAAAGAGGGCCATGACAAGGAAAAGAGCAATTCCTACCGTGAGGGCCATTTCCTTTGCTGAAACATGGCCCTCCTCTCCCAAGGCAACCTCCGCGGAAAGCGCAAGGGCTTTGTAGCCGACCGTCAGCATCTCAGCCATTGTCGCCAGTCCACGAAAGACCGGGAGCTTCCAAATCCCCGCAGCCGCCCAAGGCACATTGGGCCAGACTTTTTCGAAAAGGGTCCCGTCTTCCTTTCGGACAGTCAGGGCCCATCGTTCTCTCCCCCTCATAAGGACACCTTCAATGACTGCCTGTCCGCCAACAGGAAGCCTTTCGGGTCTTTCGGCAGATTCTCCGGCCCCCATCAGACTGCCGAGCCAAAAAAGACAGCCGGCCCTAAGGCTTTTCAAGGAGGTCCTCCATGCTGGAATAGGGCTCACCACAAGGCCGCTCCTCCGGGCAGCCCCCTTTCGACAGGCAACCGGGGCCGGCTACGGCAAACAGGCCGGGGGCTTTTTCTCTCGCGAGGCACAGCATCTGCCTTGCAACTTCCCGGATTTCCCACTGCGCTCTCTTGCACAACCGGAGGGAAAAGAAGTGGAGAAGCTCTCGGGCGTTCATCGTCACGACTAGATGGGTCACACAGGCATTTGGCAGCACGTACCGCGCATCTTCCGGGGGCACTCCCCGGGCCAGGAGTTCCCCATAGGCAGCGTAAGCCATCCGGATCGCTTCTCTGAAAAAGGGAAGCGCCTCCGAATTCGTTTCTACGGTTTGCGGGGTCACCACTTCCACCGCTTCAGCACGGACATATCGCTGGCTCTGCTGACTGAAGCTCGCAATTCGGTGCCTAACCAGCTGGTGCGAGCAAGCCCGGCTGATCCCGTCTACCCCGAATACGAACGAGGCGTGCTCAAAGGGTGAAAAGTGTCCACTCCTAGAGAGATGCTTCAAGAGCCGATCCGTCTCCCCGGGCTTTAACTCTGAAGCAAGCTCGCTCGCCGATCCCGGGCTATAGCACAACCGTGCAGCGGCCGCAACGATCCTGTCCGCTTCCGGGGTCCATGTGATGAGTCGAACCAAAGGGGGCATTGTTTTGCTTCCTTTCCTTATTAAGAGAAAGGGGAGCTTGCGCTCCCCCTTAATTTTCCTCTTCTTTCCTCTGACCGTAATCCACCCCGGCGTATTTCTTTTGGAATTTCTCCAGCCTCCCCGCCTCTGCGGATACGAAGCGTCCCTTCTTGCCGGTGTAGAAGGGGTGACAGGCGTTGCAGACCACAACCTTCAGCTCTTTGCTCGTCGAGCGCGTCTCAAATGTGTTTCCGCAAGCACAGACAACCTTACACTCCTCATAGCGGGGATGGATGTCCTTTTTCACGGTGGAGCACCTCCATACGGACTTTTCTTAGGCTACACGCAGAAGCAAACTTTATCACAGACACTCCTCTCTGGCAAGCGAAAATCAGATGTGCATGACGCCCAGGCTGCACCTCTCATGGTGAGCCACCGCGTGATACGCCGTGTCTCCGACCATTGAGACGGCAATCCAGTTCCGGTTCCTGACTATTGCCAGTTTCGCACCGATGCTGGCCTCCAGCGTTCCAAGAGAAACAAACCCGTTGATTGCCTCAAGAGCCGCGTGCATCAAGGCATGCATCTCCCTCGGTTTCTTATCGACAACTCCGGCATTCAGAGCGGCCCCCACGAGAGCCCGTGTGATTTTCTGCGGCAGTTCGCTCGCTACACCGCCGACTTCCGTCGCCACGGACTTCCATCCTTCCTCGCCAAGCAGGGCTTTCAACTCTTCTTCCGACTTCTTGTCGGTCGTGCAGGAGAGCAACAAAGCCGCACGGCCTACCTGGCTTTCCTCTGTAAATCTCAATCGCACTGGCAGTTCGAACCCCCGCATCGAATTTTCCTGCGGCCCGGTGTCTTCCTGGATCGATTCAGCTTGCCGTCTATTTAGGGGGTTGTCTTTCACACCGAAAATCTCCCTGAGTTTCATCCTGAAAAGTCCTCCCTCTCTCCACCCTTTGTTGAAACGGGATTATTATAGCGCATGTCCGGGGGCTTCCTAACAGCCGGTTGAGGCCCTCGCCTTTTGATGATAAAATACTGAGTGGAATGACAAGGCTTTTTTTGCCTTGTCTCTGTTTTGTTACTTTTGGTTGGGCTAGGTTTAAAAATACTTTTAAAAGGAGGAGTCCGCTTTATGAAGAAGATGCTGTTCCTTTCCTTGGCTGCCCTTATGGTGGTCGGGCTGGTTGCCGGCAATGCCTCGGCCAAGACGTTCGTATCGATCGCTACGGGCGGAACCGGTGGCACGTATTACCCGATCGGCGGTGGAATCGCTCAAGTCGTCAGCAAGTACGTTCCCGACCTCCAGGTCACTGCCGAGACGGGGAACGCTTCCGTTGCGAACCTCAACCTAATCGGAACCCACAAGATCGAGATGGCAATGGTCCAAAACGACACGGCTTACTGGGCCTACAAGGGAAAGGCGATGTTCAAGGAAGAGTTTAATAATGTACGCGCCATCGCCTCTCTTTATCCGGAGCATATCCAGTTGATTGCTTTGAAAAGCTCCGGGATCAAGACCCTCGCCGATCTGAAAGGCAAGCGCGTTTCCGTCGGAGCCCCGGGCTCTGGTGTGCAGGCTGACGTAAGCGCGATCTTTCTTTCGACGGGCTTGAAGTATTCTGATATGAAAACCGATTTCCTTGACTTCAACGCGACCACGCAGCGCTTCAAGGATAACCAGATCGATGCCGGATTCGTTGTCGCAGGGTATCCGACAGCCTCCGTCATGGACCTGGCCACCACAAAGGACATCACTCTCGTGAACTTTGATAAGGCGACGCTTGAGAAACTGCAGAAGGACAGCCCCTTCTTCGTTCCCAGCGTCATTCCCGCCAATACCTACAAAGGCGTGACGACCGACACCCATACTCCTGCCGTTATGGCCATTCTCGTGGTAGACGCCAAGGTCCCGGACAAAGTGGTCTACGATTTCACCAAAGCCTTCTGGACACACATCGGGGAAATCCAGAACGTTCACGCCAAGGCGAAGCTGATCACCCTGCAAACCGCTATGGATGGAATCACCGTCCCGGTTCACCCCGGCGCCGCGAAGTACTACAAGGAAGCGAAGGTCAAGGTCCCCGAGATCAAGTAATTCGGGACTTCTGAACAAACAAAAAAGAAGAGGCGGGGGGTACCCCCCCGCCTCTTCTTTTTTGTTTGTTCTTGAAAACGTTTATGCCTAGAACAGGCCTGTGATGCGGCCCTGGTCGTCCACGTCGATGAACTCCGCCGCCGGGTGCTTCGGCAGCCCCGGCATCGTCATGATCGTCCCGCAGATCGGCACCACGAAGCCCGCTCCCGCCGACAGCCTCACTTCCCGCACCAGCAGCCTCCACCCCTTCGGACGGCCGATCTTCCCGGGATCGTCCGACAGGCTCATCTGCGTCTTGGCCATGCACACCGGCAGGTTCCCGTACCCCCGCCCCTGGAGCTCGTCCAGGAACTTCGACGCGCTCTCCGCGTAGTCCACTCCCTCCGCCCCGTACACGTGCGTGGCGATCTTCTCGATCTTCTCCTTCAGCGGCAG
>JAJUIT010000003.1 GCA_029267465.1 Synergistaceae bacterium | reverse complement strand
GTTGATGGTGCCGAGGGCGTTGGAAGAGAATCCCATGGCAACGAGGCGGGTCCTCGGCGTGATCTTTGCTGCCATGTCGGTGTAATCCAGCCGGCCCGAGGACAGCAGCTTGACCTCCTTCACGATGATGCCCCGTTCGGCGAGGTTTAGCCAGGGACCCCGGTTGGCCTCGTGATCGAGTTCGGTGATGACGATCTCGTCGCCCGGTTTCATTTCGCGGACCAGCGCGTGGCTCAGGGAGAAGTTCAGCGTCGTCATGTTGTGGCCGAAGGAAATGCACCGCCAGTCGGGAGCGCCGAGAAAAGCCGCGACGGTTTCGCGGGTTTCCTGGATGGCGGCATCAGACTCGTTGGTCGTGATGAACATCCCGTGGGTGTTGGCGTTGCAGGTCTTGTAATACCAGGAAACGGCATCGATCACCTTCTGCGGCACCTGGGTTCCACCGGGTCCGTCCAGGTAGGCTAGCGGGAAACCGTTATGAACCCTGGAAAGGGAAGGGAAATCCGCCCGGCACCGGGCACAGGCCTTTTCGTCGAAAACCATTTCGTTCATCTCCTTTGGTCAAATTGAACCGAAACTTGAAAACGATCGAATTCCATACAATGAAACGATAAACCGAAAATCTTTTCCGGTCAAACCGTGCCGTGTTGGCGGAGAACTCCCATGACCTGGTCCACGGCTTCCCTGAGGGCCGGCCGGTCGAAACGAAAACGGGCCCCCGCGGCGGCATAAAGATCCAGCAGGCTAACCGTCCCGCCCAGGGAAAGTCCTTTCCGGTAGTCGGCCAGCGCTCGGTTTTGATCTTTCAGCGAGTTCTTCCAGATCTGAACCGAAGCGAGCTGTGCCATCCCGTATTCAATGTAGTAGAAAGGAATCTGGTGGATGTGCAGTTTCCGCTGCCAGCCCGTTTTGAGGGTTTCCTCGAAGCCGGAGTAATCGATTCCCGGCATGAAGCGCCTCCAGAGACGTTCCCATTCCTCATCGCAGGATTCCATTCCCCGGGCCTGTTCGGGATTGTCGTAAACCCAGTGCTGGAAGGCGTCCACGACGGCGATGTAGGGCCAGAGAGTGATGACGGACTCAAGGTGTTCCGTTAGGGCCCGTTCGGCGTCTTCCGTCCGGTAGAATCCCCCTTTTGCCGCTGGCAAAAACGGCAGGGCCAAAAGCTCCATCGCCATGGAAGCCACTTCCGCGAATTCCACCCCCACGTTCCATTGGAGGGTCCAGGGCCAGCGGGCCGTTTCCATGAAGTGGAAGGCGTGCCCGGACTCGTGGAGGAGGGTTTGAACATCGTCGTGCAGTCCAACCCCGTTCATGAAGATGAAGGGTTTTTTCTCGACCGCAAAGAAGGTGCAGTACCCGCCTGGTGCTTTCCCCTTTCGGCTTTCCAGGTCGAGGGATCCCCACCGGCGCATGCGGGAAAAGGCTTCGGCCAGCGTGGGATCAAGGGCTTTGAAAACGGACTCGACCCCCGATTCAAGGGCCTCGGCCCCTGAGTAGGGGCGAAGGGGCGGCCGCAGCAGGGGGTCGACGGAAAGGTCCCACGGGCGCAGGCGGTCCAGGCCAAGCTTTCTGCGGCGGGCCTCGTAAAGGGCCGTCGCGGCCGGGACCACTTCGGATTCGATGGCATCCCGGAATCTCCTGCAATCGGCGGGGGTGTAGTCGAAACGGTGCAGGGCCTTCCATCGGTAATCGCGGTAGTTCGAGAAGCCGGCGTTGCGGGAAATTTCAAGCCGGAGATCGAGAAACCGGCCCCAGAGATCTCCGATTGCCTGCCGGTCCTGAAGCTGCCTTTCGGCCACGAGACGCCAGGCAGACTCACGGACCGACCTGTCCGTTTCCTGGTAAAGAGGCTGCATCTGCTGGAGCGTCTTTTCTTCCCCCTTCCAGACCACCGTCTGGGCCCCGGCGATGCGGGCGTACTCCGAATCGAGTTTCTGCTCCTCCACAAGGAGGGGGATGTTTTCCTCCCGGTAAAGTTCGGCATCCGCCCTGAGGCCGCGAAGGGGGACCTGAAGGCTTTCGGTTTCAAAGCCCGATTCCAGCAGCCTCTTCCTGAGCTTTTGTTCTGCGGCTTCCAGGGGAGGGAGCATCTCTTCCAGGAACGCGTGGTAGCGGTGTTCGAGATCCTTGTCCGCGGTGTCCAAGGTCGTGGCCACGTGGAGTTTTTCCAGGGCCTCCCCGATGAGGGAGGAAACACGGGTCCAGTCGGTCAGCCAGCCCGGAATCGACTCTTCCTTCAGCTGGCGGGTAGAAAGCTCGGCGTAGTAAGGTTCAGCCTGGCCCCACTTCCAGTCGAACACCGCTTCCGCCGAGGAGGGAAGGTTGTCGAACACGGTGTTTTCAGTCATGGGCCCTGTCTCCTCCTTCCCATCCGTATGAACCGAGCCGGACGACGGCCGACCGCAGGAGTTTCGGAGCGACCCTCAGGGAATACCCCAGTTCCAGGCGCTCGGTCATTTTATGGGCATCCTTGCCGGAAGGGCCGATGTTCAGGGCAGGGATATCCAGTTTCAGCAGGTCTTCCACGGGGAGGCCGTAGAGAATCCCCCAGCCGGGCAGGTTCTGGCGAAGCGCCTCCAAGTCGGCGGGATTTCCCTGGAATCCCAGGTAGCTCAGGTCAGAAACTCCTCCGAAATGCTCGTTTTTGTGCAGGGTTTCTCCGAACGTTTTCCTGGCTTCCTCCACGACGGCATCCCCGATGGCCGCGAAGACCCTCTCCTTTTCGGTGGCCCGGAAATTGGTCCGGTAGGGGTAGAAGGGAGGCATGAAGCCCGTCACCGCCAGGGGCCCCTTTTCCCCCGAGATCGTCAGGACCTCGTTCACCAGGGCGATTCCTTTTTCCCGTTCGTCCATCGAGCCGGGCAGGTTCTCGAGGAAATCCTTCAGGTGCGTTTCCAGGGCAGCCCCGAAAGCTCTCTTCGCCGATTCAAAAAGGTCCGCGTACCGAATGACCCGGCCTCTCGGGGTGGGAGGCCACCCCGGCAGGTTCGCCCGCTCCGCGAAGGCCCGTTTACACCGGTCCAGGTGCTCCGCGCTTCTCTGGAGGGCTTCGGCCGCGGCTTCATCGATCCGGGCAAGCAGGCTTTCCGGCGTGTGGCAGGTGGTGATCAGGCTGTAGTAAGCGCAGGCGCGTTCCGGGAGGGTGATGGAATAGGCTTCCCTGAGGTCTTTCTGCTTTAGGCAGGCCATGGGGGGATAGTGCTCCTCTCCCTTGATGTCCGCCAGCTCCGGGTTTCCCTCCAGGAGGAGGTTCAGGTGCGCCAGGATCAGGTTGGCGTTGATGCCGTCGAAGTATTCCGACCCATGGGCCTCCTTGCCCATGACCAGGACGAACGGCATGATTTTTCCCACCGTCCCGAAAGATACGACGCGGCCGTTGCCGCCGATAAAACCAGGGTCGGAAGGTTCCACCATGATGCAGCCCAGCAGGTCCAGTCCCTCGTCCTGGGCGCCAGCAAGGGCGCTGAGCGCGGCCCGCATCCCGGCGGAGTTGTTTTCCTCGTCCGGGACGGCCATCAGCATGAGGTTCACCCCGAAGGCCCCGGGATTTTCCGAGGCTTCGGCCAGGAGACACATGGCCATCGCCAGGCCGAACTTCATGTCCATGACCCCGCGCCCGAAGAGGTAGTTGCCCGACTCGAGGTCCCGGCGGGCTTCCTCGGGAAGGGGCATTTCCTTCATGCGGCGGGTGCAGGCCTCTGCATCCAGGGCGACATCCTTCAGGGGGCCGTAAACCTCGATATCGACGACGTCGAAGTGCCCTTCCAGGATAACGGTCCTGGGGGTGGGAGGCTCTGCCCGGACGAGGGCCATGATCGCCGTGCTTCCGTGGGGGCTGCCGGGAACCGGGATCCGGCGGAGGTCTTCGGGGTGCTTCCGAAACGCCGAAAGCGTGGAAAGGTGTTCGCAGATCCGGTCAGCGCAGAGTCGCTCGCCCGGCGTGGCAGAGAAGCTCGGGATTTTTACCAGGTCGAGCGTGAGATCGTAGATCGCTTCGGGGGTGTTCCTGAGCATCAAGTTCATTCCTCCTTTTCCAGTTCTGGGAGTGCCTCCGAAAAAACAGAACCTTAAGCCTTTTGCCGGATGGAGCTCATCGCTGCTTGCGACTGAGGACGATCACCGCGATGCCGCAGAGAATGGCCCCGACCGCGGCGATCTCGGTTCGGGTGATTCGTTCACCCGCCAGCAGGACGCCGAGCCCCAGGGCGATGGCGGGGTTGATGTAAGTGTAGCTCGTTGCGAGGGCGGGACGGACGTTCTGAAGGAGGTAGGTGTAAGCCCCGAATGCGATGGCGGATCCGGGGATCGCGATGTAAAGGAGTCCCAAGAGCGGCCGCAGCGGCGGCAGCCCCGTGAGGCGTTCCCCCAGGAAATACCCGAGGGGAATCAACGCCAGCCCTCCTGCCAGCATTTCGGAAGCCGCGGCCATGAGTCCCCTTGGCAGGGGAAGGCGGCGGCTCAGGATGGAGCCGAACGCCCAGGTGACCGCACTCGTGAAAAGCAGGAGGGCTCCGGTAGGATCCGCCCGAAGTTCCCCTTTCAGGTTCAGCAGGAGGACCCCGGCGAACCCGATGCCGATCCCGGCCCATTCCATCCGGCTTGGCCACTGGCCGAAAAGGCCGGAAAAGAGCGCGGTCCAGATCGGAACGGTGGCGATCCCCACCGCGGCCAAGCCCGACCCGATCGAACGCTGGGCGTAGGCGAGGGCTCCGCCTCCTCCCACCATCAAAAGCAGGCCCTCGAGAAAGGCGAATCCCCACTCCCGGGGTCTCGGCAGCCGGTACCCCCGGGCGGCCAGCACGGCGAAGAGGAGGGATCCGCCGATCAGGAAACGGGAGGCCATGAAGAAGAACGGAGGGAATCCCTCCAGGCCGATACGGATGGCCAAAAAACCCGAACCCCAGAAGACAAGGAGAGAAAGGAAGGAGAGAAGGGCTAGGTGGTGCTTTTTCATCGGAGGAGCGGCCCTACCGGAGAAAGACCCAGTAGATCAGTGCGTGAAGGGCTCCAAAGACGACGCCTGCCAGGCCGAGTCCCCGATGGAGCTTCATCGCACCCTGCGGCCCGAGTCGTTTCCTGACTGCCGATCCCCAGAACCCGCTGGCGGCGGCGCTCGCAAGGAAAAAGACGGCGGCCGCGCCGGAGACGCGGAAAAGGGCGTAGAGATTTTCCATGGTGTCCCCTCCTTGAAACTTCCGTTGTTGTCAGGATTCGCCGGGGAAGCGAAGCTCCAGGAACCAGATTTCCGGGGCGGCGCTGGTCCTCATGGGTGGGCCCCAGGTGCCCACGCCGCTGGAAACAAGAACGGTCGTCCTCCCCAGGACCTTCCAGCCCCGGCTGACTTCGAAGAGGCGTCCAGTCACCAGGTTGAAGGGAAAAAGCTGTCCGTTGTGCGTGTGCCCGGACAGCTGAAGGTCGACTCCGGCCGCTTCTGCCTCCTTCAGGCTCACCGGCTGGTGGTCCAGAAGGAGCACGGGCAAGTTCCCCGGCACCTCCTTCAGGAGTTCCAGAAGCGGCTTTCGCTTTTCCCCGAACCGGACCGAGGCCCGGTCTTTCCTGCCCGCGATCACGAGACGCCCCTCGACCGTGACAGCCTCGTCCCGAAGCACCCGGATTCCCGCGCTCTCCAGATAGGATACCGCTTCTTTCTCTCCCGCGTAATATTCGTGGTTGCCCGACACCGCGAAGCAGCCGATGCGCGGGGAGAGCTGGCCGAGGGCTTCCGCCATCTTTTCTTCCGCCAGCCTGGACACGTCTTCATCCACGATGTCTCCCCCGAGCAGGACGAGATCGGGTTTCAGGGCGTTAACCCGTTTCACCAGGTCCCTGACCCGCCCGTTTCCCACGAGCGGTCCCATGTGGAGATCCGAGAAATAAACCACCCGCAGCGGCTTCCCCCAGCCCCGCGAGAACTCGACCACGGCTTCCCGCGTCCTGGGAAAAAGGGAGTTGAGGGTTCCGGCAATCACGATCACGGTGGTGGCAAGGGCCACGAAAAGGAGCACTCCCCTCCGGATGGATACGGGAACCGGCCCGCTGTGCCCGAAAAGGGGCATTGCGGGGAATGCCCTTCCGGCCAAAAGGGCAACATCGCACCCGAGGAAAAGGAAAAGAGAGGTAGCCATCACCCCGAGGTAGAAGGACCCCGTCAGCACGAGAAACCTGGAGAAACCCGCCCAGGGGAGAACCCGTTCTGAGATCCTTCCGGCCGGAAAGGCCAGGACCCAGAAAAGCAGGAGAAGCCGAAGGAGGCTTTCGGGCCATCCGAGGCCAGCCAGGCCCTGAAAGGCCCGGCGCAGGATGTAGACGTTCGTGAGGGCGTACACGCCGAGGGCAATGGATAGGAAGCGGAGAAAGCCGGTCATGGAATGCCTGTTCCTTTCTTCCGGTAGGTTTCCCACTCGGAGAGGAAGACTCCCGCCAGGATCAGGGTGCCCCCCGCTGCAAACTGCAGGCTCCAGGTGTCAATGCCCATGGCGATCGAAACGAGGTAACCGAAGGGGCTTTCCATCGCCAGGAGGATGGCGGCATGGGTCTCCGGGGCGTGCCGCTGGGCCAGGCTTTGCACCACGAAGGCAAACACCGTGGGACCGGCAGCCAAAAACAGGATTCCTTTCCAGGATTGTCCCAGCGCCGCCGCGGAGGGAAAGGGTTCGAGAAGCAGCGCAAGCGGCAGGAGACAGGCGCAGGTCACGAGCATCTGGACGGAGGCGAGGGCGATGGGATCCATGCGCCGGGCGCAGTAGCCGACAAAGATGACCTGGATGGCGACCAGAAGGGCCAGGGCGAGGGAAATCGCATCGCCGAGGTTCAGGGAGATATTGGGGGAGAAGGCCATGATCAAAAGTCCGGCCGTAGTGACCGAAGCGGCCGAAACGGCGATCCAGCCAGGCCATTTCCTGTAGAGCAGGGCCATGAGAAAGGGAACCATGACGACGTTTGTCCCGACGATAAAGGCCTGCTTCCCCCCGGTGGTGTAGACCAGTCCGTAGATGTGAAGGATGTAGGTGGCTGCCAGGACGAGCCCCACGCCCGAGGCATGGAGGAACTGCCTGCGGTCAAGCCGTTTCAGCCGGGAGCCGAACAGGGCCAGAAGAATCGCCGATGTCGCGGAAAAGCGCAGGGCCAAAAGCCAGAGAGGGCCGATCCGACCAAGGAGGGCATCGCTCACCGGGTAGCCGACACCCCAGAGGGCAGCAACAAACAGCATGCCGGCGTCGGCAATCAGGATCCGCGTTCGGGCTGAGGCCACACCTGTTCCCCCCGATCCTGGAATCGTGCCCACAAGTATACCATGAAGCGGGGGGGCAAGGGGTCCCCGGGAACTCAGGGGGTTTCGTCGATCCGGCAGGTTCCTTCCAGAATCCGGTCCCAGGCCGCGTTTCCCTCCGCAACGTACTGTTCGTAAGGGATGAGCGGCCGGTCGAGGAGTTCCGCGGTGTCCGCCGAAAGGCCCCCGTTTTTCACGAATTCGGATCCCGCGGATCTCACCAGGTCCAGGTAAGGCTCAAGGACTTCGGGGTGGGACATCTGTCCGAGACGGCCGAAAAGATCCGCCTCTCCCCGGTAGATTTCCGCGGCGATGCGGTTGCCGAACCGCTTCGAGAGCTCCCGGAAGGTGCGGCTCATGGCCTGGAAGTGGAATTGCTCCGGGAAGCTGCACGTGGAAAGAATGATCCAGTCGGGGATGCGGGCAGCCCTGCCCGGCATCGTCCCCTGGCCGTGCCGGGCCTGGAAGCGGCTGTCGACGAGGGGCAGCCATCGTTCGAGGAACGTCTTCAGGATCCCGGACATGGAATCCATGATCAGCGGAGTGGCAAACAGGACCGTGTCGGCATTCAGCGCCTTTTCCAGCAGGGCCGGACCTTCGTCCCCCCTTGCACATTCTCCCCCGTTGTTCAAAACGCGGCAGCTCATGCACTCGTCGCAGGGGAGAATCGAGTGTTCCGCCAGAAAGACTGTCTCAGTTTCCGCCCCGGCCCTTCGGGCTCCCTCCAGGAAGGCCTCGACCAGGATCTGGGTGCGGCTGTTTTTCCCCCGGGGGCTTCCGTTGAACGCCACGATCCGCGTCATGGCTAGAACTCCCATTCGAATTCGCCGACCCCCGCTGAGAGGATCCGCGCCTTGAGATCGGCCATGTAGGCTTCAAGAGCTTCGGGAGTGCGCCCCTCGACCCGGGCCACGATGACGGGCTGGGTGTTGCTCGCCCTGACGAGTCCCCACCCCTCTGGGTAGATGATCCGGACCCCGTCCACCGTGATGGCCTCGTACTCCTTCAGGACCGTCTCCCGGATGGAATCGATGACCCCGAACTTGATCTCGTCGGGGCAGTTGATCCTCGTTTCGGCCGTGCTGTAATAGCGGGGGATCGGTGCGACGAGTTCCGAAAGAGACTTGTCCGTGTTGGAGAGGATGCGCATCAGTCTCCCTGCCGCATAGAACGAGTCATCGAAGCCGAAGAACTCGTCGGCGAAGAACATGTGTCCGGAAACCTCCCCTGCGAAAAGGGCCCCGATTTCCCGCATCTTCGCCTTGATGAGGGAGTGCCCGGCTTTCCAGAACACGGGCTTGCCGCCCAGGCGCACGATTTCGTCCACGAGCGCCTGGGAGGATTTGACCTCCACGATGGCCTCCGCCCCCGGGTGCTTGGGGAGGATCTCCTGCCAGTAGAGGGCCATCAGGATGTCCCCCCAGATGACCTCGCCTTTTTCGTCGACCACACCCAGCCGGTCCGCGTCCCCGTCGAAGCCGATCCCCAGGTCGGCCCCTGTTTCCCGGACTGTCCGGATCAGGTCCGCGAGGTTTTCCCGCTTGACCGGGTCGGGGTGGTGGTTGGGGAAGCGGCCGTCAGGGATTGCGTACAGCAGGGTGTATTCGACCCCCAGCTGCCTGAGGAAGGGTTCGATGAAGAGGGAGGCGGTACCGTTCCCCGCGTCGGCGACGACCTTGAGCCTGCGGGGACCCAGCTTCAGGCGCTGAGCCAGCATGTCGAGGTAGGCGGGCTTGATGTCGGCGTGCCCAACGCTGCCCGGCCTGGGGGCGGTGAAGAACCCGTCACTTCGGATGATGGAGAGGACTTCCTGGATCTCCGGGCCCCAGAGGGTGGCCTTTCCGAGAGCCAGCTTCAACCCGTTGAACTCCTTGGGGTTGTGGCTCCCGGTCACCATGACCCCGCCGCCCACGCCTTCCGAATAGAGGCTGTAATAGAAGGTCGGTGTCATCACGGTCCCGAGATCGGTGACATCCAGGCCCGCCGCATTCAGTCCCCAGGTGATGTCGGCCATGATGCGGGGGGATGAGGCCCGGACATCGCCGCCGACGGTGGCGAGCCTGACGCCGTTTCTTCGGAGGATCGTCCCGAAAGCGTGCCCGATCGCCCGTACGTTCCTGGTGTTCAGTTCCTCCTCCGCCAGTCCGCGAATGTCGTATTCCCTGAAGATATGAGACGGTACGTCCATGGCTTGTTCCTCCTTTTCCTGAAAAAGAGCGGGACGATATGGTTTATTTTACCGAAAGTTCACCTTTTGCGCATCAATTTTTTTCTTCAGTCGTGCAATCCGGTGAAGCCATGCCTGCCTTTCCGGAAGCCAGGCGACGCCCTTGAGCCCCCTTCGGGAGTCCAGGTGCCGGAGACCTTCCTCGGCCCGGGAGAGGGCATCCTCGAGCCGGTTTAGCCGGTGCTCGTAGGCCTTGGCCAGTTCCTCCAGGACAGAAAGGGAAGAGCGGCAGGCTTCCCGGGACTGTTCCCAGAGTTCAACGGCCGTCTCCCAGCGTCTTTCCGCCTTAGCCCGGGAGGCCAGGCGCAGCAGCGCTTCTCCGTGGCTTTCGGAACCCTCCAGGGCGTTCGTCCAGAACTTCACTGCTTTCTCCCACTCTCCCCGGGCGGCCCAGAGGTCCCCGGCGAGCAGGCATTCCTGTCCGCGGTCGATTTCTCCTGCCAGGATCCTTCCCAGGTGGGTTTTGAGGGCCGCCAGGGAGAGGATGTCCAGGCGGTTGTGGAGAAAGACGCCGGCCAGGGGGGCCGCGTCTTTCGTTCGGAGGAATTCCGCGTAAAGAGAAGGGATCTGCCAGCCGGGGACGTCCTCGGCTTCCCTTTGGACCTTCAGGATGGACCGCTCCACCTCCCCGAGCCTGCAAGAAGGCAGGCTGCACCTCCAAAGGCTCCGGGCGATGCCAAGAAGGTCCAAGTGGGCGCTTCCCGGGCGGAAGGGCCCTCTCCTGGAGAGGATCGCCCGCGTCTGCAGCAGCGGCAGGTCGAACCGGCGGCCGTTGTAGGTGACGAAACCGGCCTTGCGGGGGATGAGCCGGTCCACGGTTTCAAGCCATTCCGTCTCCCTGGAGGGGCTCAGGAGGAACACCTGCCGGACGGCCAGGAAAGGGCCCTCCAGCGTCCCGATTCCCGCGAGGAACGCGTAGGTTCCCGTCCCTCCCGCCAGTCCGGTCGTTTCCAGGTCCAGGAAACAGGGCGGGTTCGCCCCTCCCCAGGGGGAAAGCCGTTCGGCGGCGAGGGGAAGTCCGGCCAAGGTGGCGGCACCGTAAGGCTCTTCAAGCGGGTGGGAGGTTTCCAGGACATACACGCCGGGGGCCGCCCACGTTCCTCCCTCCGGGAGATTCGAAACGCTTTCCGGCTTGAGGGTTTCCCTCTCCTCTGCCGGGGGTCCCATCATCCGGCGCAGTCTCGACATCCGGTCGCTCAAGCGGGGATCCCCCTTAGGGAGGAAAGAAGCGCCCGGGTAGCTTCCTTGGAACCGATCTGCGAACCCAAGGCCCCAACGCAGGCCGGGCAGCCCTTTTCGCACGGGCAGGAAACGAGAGCCTCCCAGGCGGAATCGAGCAGGGCCTTGCGGAGAGTGAAGGCGGCCTCGGCCAGTCCGACTCCTCCGGGGAAGTTGTCGGCCAGGTAAAGGGTTGGCCTCTCGAAGTGGGGATCCCTCACCATGCCGTGTACCTGGAGATCCCCACGGTCGCACATCAGGAACAAGGGGGCCGTGGCCCGAAGGAGATGGGCCAGTCCGGCAAGGGCGGAACTCTTCCTGTCCGGTCCCCAGCTTTCCCAGGAAAGGCTGTCCGGCAGCGTCAGCCAGGCCCCGGTGGTGTGCATCTGCTCCTCGTCCAGGTGGATGTGCCCGTATCCCACGTTCTCCTGGGTGGAGAGGCGGATTTTCTTGTACACCGTGGGCCGCGAGGCAAAGAGGACTTCCCCCCATCCCCAGGGTTCGGCGTGCTCAAATTCATCGAGGACCTCGAGGCGGACGGCCAGGTCCGCATCCGTGTAATATTCCGCTTCCACCGGCTTGACGAGCGCCCTCATGCCTTTAAAATCCAGCTCCAGGACCTGGTAGGCCTTCGCCCCGTGGAAGTAGATGGCTTCCGGGTGGACCAGCATGGGAGCGCTGGGCCGGTCCACTTCTCCCACCACGGTGTGCCGCGCCGGATCGGAAACATCGAGAATGACAACGTTCTCGCTGGTGGCGCTGCGGAGGGAAAATCCCTCGGCAGGAAACGAATCCGCCTGCCAGTGGTATCGGCCTTCGGCCCGGTGGAGGACGCGCTGTTCTTCAAGGTATTCCAGGATTTCGGAAACTTCCGCCTTTCCGAAGAGGTCCTTTTCCCGGAAGGGGAGCTCGAACGCGGCGCACTTGACGTGGTTCACCAGGATGTAGAGGTTGTCCGGATTCACCCGCGCACGCTCGGGAGAGGCGCCGAAGAAATAGGAGGGCTGGGAGGCCAAAAACTGGTCCAGGGCGAAAGACGAGGCCACAAGCACGGCCGCGGAGGTTCCCTGGCGCCTTCCTGCCCGTCCCATCTGCTGCCAGGCCGAGGCGATGCTTCCCGGGTAGCCGTGGAGAACCGCGAGCTCAAGGGAGCCGATGTCGATCCCCAGCTCCAGGGCGTTCGTGCTGACGACGCCCCGGATCTGCCCGCTCCGGAGTCCCTTCTCGATGGCCCTGCGCTCGTTGGGGAGGTAGCCGCCCCGGTAGCCCGCGACCTGGTTTTCGGGGAGGGACCGCGCCTTCAGGCTCGTCCGGATTCGGTGCAAAAGCAGCTCCACGTTCGTCCGGCTTCGGGTGAACACGATCGTGCTGATGTTGTTGGCCAAAGCTTCAGTGGCGATGGCAGCGGTCTCGTCCAGGGAGGAGCCCCGGATCCCCATGGACCGGTTCACCAGCGGAGGATTCTGGATCAGGATGTGTTTCTCGTCCCTGGGGGCCCCGTTTCTTGTGACCAGCTCCACCGGTTCCTCCAGGAGCGCTTCCGCCAGTTCACGGGGGTTGGAAATGGTGGCCGAGGAGCAGATGAACGTGGGGCTGGAGCCGTAGAAAGCGCAGATTCTCTTCAGGCGGCGGATCACGTTCGCCAGGTGGGAACCGAACACCCCCCGGTAGCCGTGCATCTCGTCGAGGACGACGTAGCGGAGGTTCTCGAAAAGCTTGACCCACTTCGTGTGATGGGGAAGGATCCCCGTGTGGAGCATGTCGGGGTTCGTGATCACGATGTGCCCCGCGGTCCGGACTTTTGCCCGGGCGCTGGGGGCGGTGTCCCCGTCGTAGGTAAAGCAGGCGATGTCGGCTTCAACGGCCTCCAGCAGGGCGTAGAGCTCCGCAAGCTGGTCCTGGCTCAGGGCTTTCGTCGGGAAGAGGTACAGGGCCCGGGAGGCGGGGTTCTCGAGGATCGACTGGACGACCGGCACGTTGTAGCAAAGGGTTTTGCCCGAGGCCGTCGGGGTGACGACCACCACGCTTTTGCCCCGGAGGGCCGCGTCCATGGCCTCGGCCTGGTGAACGTAGGGCCGTTGAATCCCCCGCAAGGCCAGGGCATTCATCAGGCGGGCGTCCAGGGTTGGCCATGTC
Source organism: Synergistaceae bacterium (assembly GCA_029267465.1). Classification (GTDB taxonomy): domain Bacteria; phylum Synergistota; class Synergistia; order Synergistales; family 79-D21; genus 79-D21. The sequence continues at coordinate 27,500 of JAJUIT010000003.1, read as the reverse complement.
CCGAAAGTGGGAGGCTGGGGGGGAAAGGTTCTCCACACGGCCACCTCGCCGGGACGGGATTCAATCCATTTCAGCAGCTCTTCGATTTTCTTCCGGGGTTTGCGCAGCACCGTTCCGATCACCTCTTCACCCTTAGTCTACCGCAAGGTGGGGTAGAATAGTCGGTGGCGGCGCAACCTGGAAACGGCGGTGAGTCTCTTGCACGGAATCAAGATCGTGGCTCCCCTGGTCCTCGTGATGGCGGCGGGGTGGATCGCCCGGAGGAGGGGCCTCATTCGAGAGGAAAGCATTTCCCAGCTGAACGATCTTTTGTATTGGATCGGCCTTCCGGCCCTGCTGTTCCGATCCACCCTGTCCGTTGGAAAGGATGCCTTTTCCTCACCGAATCTTTTCCTGGCCGTTCATCTTTCGTTCATCCTGACTCCGGCGGTCGCCTGGCTGCTGGCTTCCCTCTACCACAAGGACCCACGCCGGCGCGCCGTTTCGGTTCTCGTTTCCGTCCGCTCGAACAACGTTTACATGGGAATTCCGGCCGTTACCCTGGCGATGGGGGATGTCGGCGCCAGGGCCCTCGGGCTTTTCTTCGCCGTGTGCATGGTAGGGTACCACCTCATCACCCTGACCTGGGCCCAGGTGGCCGTATCCGGCGGGATCAGCCGCGATTCCCTGAAAAAAACGGTCTTTGGGCTTTCCAGAAATCCCCTTCTCCTTTCCTGCATAGCCGGAGTCGCCCTGGCGCTTTCGGGGGTGGGCAGCCTGCCGGAAGCGCTGGACGAAGCGCTGAAGATCACCGGGGGGATGGCCAGCGGCGTGGCCTTGATTGCACTGGGGGCCTCCCTGAAGGTCGAACATCTCTTCGAGGTTATTTCACGGACATGGGCCGATGTCCTGGTTCGGCTTTTCCTTTCGCCGGCAATCGTCTGGCTGGCGTTTCTTCCCTGGCCGGTGGAGCGGTCGGTCTTGCAGGCTGTCGTGCTGGTTTGCGCCATGCCCGCGGCCGTCAACAATTTCGTGATCGCGGATTCATTGGGGATGGATGCAGAGTACGCGGCGAAAGTCATCGTGGCCAGCACCCTTTTCTCCGTGGTTTCGATCCCCGCCTGGGTCTGGTTGCTGGGAATCTCAATCCAGCGCTGAAAACACCAGAAAAGAGGCTAGCCTTTTCTTGGGAGGAATCATTCCTCCCAGTTGGTAATGTCCCGGTTCTTTCCTTCCCCGCCTTCCTCTCCGTCCGGGCCGAGGGAGAGGATGTCCGTTTCCCCGTGTTCTCCCGGGCAGCGGTAGATGTACGGCCGCCCCCAGGGATCCAGGGGGATCTTCTTCATGTAGCCGCCGTCCCGGTAATTCTGCGGTTCAGGCGTTCCTGAAGGCCGCGTCACGAGGGCCTCGAGTCCCTGCTCCGTGGAGGGGTAGAAGCCGTTATCGAGCTTGTAGAGTTCCAGGGCCTGCTCGATTGACCGGATCTGCACGAGGGCCGCGGTTCGCTTGGCTTCTTCTCCCCTTCCCACAACCCGGGGGACCACCAGGGTGGCCAGCAGCCCCAGGATCACCACCACGACGAGAATCTCCACAAGGGTGAAACCGCTTCTGCGTTTTTCTCTCACAAGAAGGACCTCCTTGGTTTTGTTTTTCATTCGTTTTACCGGATGAGAGACGACAGATCGAAGATCGGCAGGAGGATGGCAACGACGACAAATCCCACGATCGCGCCAAGGGCGAGGACCATTGCCGGTTCGACGAGGTCAGCCAGCCGCGCCATTCGGTTTTCGGCGATTTCCCAGCTGTTGTCCGCTACCTGCTGGAGGGCTTCGGACAGCTCCCCACCGGCTTCTCCCACCTGGACGATGTAGACGGCGTCTTCCGGGAAGGAACCTTCGTCGTGGAGAGCCTGTCCAAGCCGGTACCCTTTCCGGATTCTCTCCGAGACCGAATCCCATCTTCCCGGGGCCGGATCCATCGGGGCGACCATTGAAAGGGCCTGGACAAGAGGGATCCCGCAATCCAGGAGAGTCGCAAGGTGCGAAAAGACCAGGGATAAGGTGATGCGTTCCTTCAAGCCCCTGAACGGGAGTCTCGAAAGCAGGGATCTTTTTCGTCCCAGGAATAGCAGGAATGCCGTCGCTGCGAGGAGGAGAGGGATTCCTGCGGATTTTAGAAAGGCAGACAGCCAGAGCAGAAGCCTTGTTGGAAGCGGAAGGCTTTCTCCCATGTCGGCAAAAAGGGCCGAAAGCTTCGGAACGACATAGGTCAGAAGGAAAACCACCACGACCGTTCCGACCCCGAACATGACGAGGGGGTAGGTGAGCGCGCTTCGCACCCGCCTGCGCAGGCTGATTTCCAGCCGGTAAAGGCGGGCGGCTCTGTCCAGGACCTGGGGAAGGGATCCGCTCCGTTCCCCGGATTCCACCATCCCAACCAGGTCCCCCCTGAATCGTCGGGATTCCCGCATCGCCGCTCCCAGGCTCTTTCCCGCCTCGACTTCCGCCTTCAGGCCGCTGTAAAGTTCCCGCAGGCTTTCGCTCGGGGACTGTTTCCCCAAAAGGACCAGGACATGGCTCAGGGTTAAGCCGCCTCTCAGGTAACCGGCAAGGCTCCTGCAGAAGAGCAAATGGTCTTCGAGAGGAACCTGTTCCCCCCTTTTTCGGGAAGCCCCGTGCCGGTCCGCCAGCACGCGAAGCTCCACGGGAACCAGCCCCTCCTTCCGAAGGGCCTGCACCGCGGAGCCCTCGCTGATTCCTTCCAGCTCTCCCGTCACCGGCTTCCCCTGAACGTCGTATGCTGTGTAGCGAAATCTCGGCATCGGTTTAAGCCTCCCCGACCGCCCGGATCAGTTCCTCGGGGGTAGTCAGGCCCTGCCGTACCCTTTTCAGTCCCGCCTCCCAGAGGGTTTTGAATCCCCTTTCCCTGGCGAGTTCCCGGATTTTTGAAGAGGAGGCGCCTTTCGAAACGGCTTCCCTGAGGGAGTCGTCCATCACCAGCAGTTCATAAAGGCCGAAGCGGCCATAATAACCGGTTCCCAGGCATTGCTCGCAGCCGGTGCCCCTTTGGACGGTTTCGATCCCCGCTTTCCGAAAGGGGGGAGGGGCTTCAGCCTCGGCCGAGCAGGATGGGCAGGTGCGCCGGACAAGGCGCTGGGCCACGACTCCCAGGAGTGAGCCTGCCACCAGGTAGGATTCCACTCCCATGTCCGCCAGCCTTACGACTGCGCTGGGGGCGTCGTTGGTATGGAGGGTCGACAGCACGAGATGGCCCGTCAGGGAAGCCTGGACTCCCATGTGAGCGGTTTCGAAATCCCGCATTTCGCCCACCATGATGATGTCTGGATCCTGTCTCAGGATGGCCCTGAGGGCGGAGGCAAACGTGACCCCGGCCTTTTCGTTCACCTGGATTTGCCCGACACCCGGCAGGTCGTATTCGATCGGGTCTTCGACGGTGATGATGTTCACCTCGGGCCGAGCGAGTTTTTGCAGGATGGCGTAAAGGGTCGTCGTCTTTCCAGACCCCGTGGGGCCGGTCAGGAGGATCATCCCGTACGGCCTTGAAACCATTCCCTCCAGGGCCGCCCTGCTTTTTTCCGGCATGCCGAGCTGGTCCAGCGTTAAAAGCCCCTGTCTCTTGTCCAGGAGCCTGAGAGCTAGCCTTTCTCCATGCCGGGTGGGCACCGATCCGACCCGGATGTCCACGGAGCGGCCGCCCACGGATATGCCGATCCGCCCGTCCTGTGGAGAGAACCGTTCAGAGATGTCCATGCGGGCCATGACCTTGATCCGGGTCGTCAGGGGGGCCTGGTGGGTTTTCGGAAGGCTCAGCTTTTCGTGGAGGACGCCGTCCACCCGGAACCTGATCTCGCAGCGGTCCTCGAAGGGTTCGACATGGATATCCGTCGCCCTCTCCTTCACGGCTTCAAAGAGAAGGCTGTTCACGAGGCGGATCACCGGTGCGGAGACCGAGTCGCTCTGGATGTCCTCGCGGGCCACCGTGTCCAGGTCCAGGACTCCTTCGATGGCTTCGAGGTCGTCCGAGGCGATCCGGCTCCGAAGGGTGTACAGGCGGTCAAAAAGCCCGTTCATCAGGGCGGGATCGGCGATCTCGATCCGGATTTTCCCTTCGAAGGACCGGGAGAGGAGCTGGGCGTTGCCGTAGGTTTCCAGGGACGAGACGGCCAGCACCAGGGAGTCTCCCTCCCTGCGCAGCGGAAGGACTCCGGCCCCCCGGAGGGTGTCGAGGCTCAGGTTTTCCGGGATGAGAGAAAGGATTTCCTCGGGGTCGAAGCCCGTTTCGCTCACTGGTTTTTCACTCCCTGCCTGTAAAGGGCGTCGTTCTTCTGTTTATAGAGGCGCTCCATCTCGGTCAGCTGGGTTTCCACGTCGCCCGACGAATTGGAAATCTGATTCGTCAGAAGGCTCGCCTCTTCAGGGGTCTCGAGGATCTGGGGCGTCAGGAAGATCAACAGGTCGATCTTCTCGCGCGATTTTGCCGCGCTCTTGAAGAAGTCCCCGAGGAGAGGGATGTAGGACAGGATTGGAACCCTCGACTTGACGGACTTTTCGGATTCCTTGATGAGCCCGCCAAGGACGATGGTCTGTCCGTCCCCGACGGTGACGTTGCTCTTGATCTGGCGCTTGGACGTGGTGGGGGTGTTCACGGTCATGGGTGTGAGAACGTCTTCCACGGTCTGGTCGATCTCCAGGGCGACCAGGTTTCCGCTTCGCACGTGGGGGGTCACCTTCAGGATGAGTCCCGTGTCCTTGTAATCGTAGCTGTTCTGGACGGCGCTCGGGTTGGTCGTATCCGCCAGCTTCGATTTGAGCTGGGGGATCACCTGGCCGACCTGCAGCTCGCTTTCCATGTTGTCGGTGCAAAGAAGCCTCGGCATGGATAGCACGTTGATGGCGTCGTATTTCTTCAGCATGTTGATCGTGGCGTAGATGAGCGATTTCCCCTCGTATTTCGTCGTGGTGACCAGGTTCCCGTTCTTGTCGTATTCCTTTTCCTCAACCCGGGTCAGGTCCCGGAACCAGTTGACGAACTCCGAGGGGATTCCCGTCGGGTTGCCCAGCGCGGCCTGGCCGGCCAGCACGGCGTCGCCGGTGATGGCTCCTCCCCAGGTGGCCCAGTCGATCCCGGCGTTGTTCAGCCGGGTCATGTTGACCTCGGCGATGAGGCCCCGGATAAAAACCTGCTTGGGCTGGATGTCGAGCTTCTGGATGATCGCCTCGATGTTTCTCGCGGTTGCGTCTTCCGCCACGAAGATCAGGCTGTTCGTCCCCGGGTCCGCCACAACGCTGGCGGGGAGGGCCCCTTTCTGGTCAGGCTGAAGCTTTGAGGCGGTGGAAAGAATCGTGCTCAGTTTCTCGGCCATGATTCTTGCGTCGGTGTTTTTCAGCGGGACCACGTGATACTGCCCTGCGCGGGCAGGGATATCCAGCTCCCGGATGATTTTCTGGGCTTCGCCGAAAACGCGTTTTTCCCCGATCAGGACGAGTTTGCGCGAAGCGTCGTCGGGAACGGCCAAAAGCCCGGCCAGGGGGGAAGCCGGGTCTTTGGCCATCGCTGTCAACTGGGAAGCAAGGGAGGAGGGAGTGGTGTTCCGAATATCGACGGTCCTGCTGTTCTTCAGGCTGTCGGCGGCATCGAGGGCGTTGATGACTCCCAGCGCCTTCTGGATCGCCGTCGCTTTCCCCATGAGGAGGACCTTGGCCCCGCTGGCCATGGGGGCGACTCCCACCTCGCCGCTCATGGCGGCTTTGATCCCATCCGCAACGAAGGACGCGGAAACGTAATCCAGCGGAACGATCTGTGTGACAAAGCTCTCCCCAAACCCCGGGCCCACCCTTCCCTTCCGGACGGCGTAATCGGTGCTTTGGCCCTTGGATGCTGGAACGACCTTGCTGTACGTTCCCGTTCGCTGGAGCGAAAGTCCGTTCATTTCCAGGACCGAGAGCATCGCCTGTCGGGCCTCCGGCAGGCTGAGGGCTCTCGGCGAAACCACCGTAACCGTCCCCTTCACGGTAGGATCGATGAGGATGTTCTCCTGCAGCAGCTCTGACATGAACCGGATAAAGGTGCCGAGATCCAGGTCCCGGAAATTGAACTGGACGGATCCCGAGTTTCGCATTGCCCTTGCGGCTTCGACGAGGCTGCCTTCGTCCTGGGGGGTCTGGCCCCGGCAGGGTCCGCCGACAGACGTTCCGGCAGCCACGATGACGAGAAACAGGATGAAGGATATGAATGGATGACGCTTACGGTGCAAGAGAATCCCCTCCCTCAGGGAAGTATCAGTTCCATGGTGCGGGTTTTGGATTTGACCGACACCGTCCTGTACCGGATATCCCAGCGGTTGTCCAGAAAAGGGCGGCTAACGCGGCGTGTTTCCCAGAACAGGTCGCCGCTTTTGCCGTTGTCCGGGGCCCTTCCGTAAAGCAGGTCGAGACGCAGCCGTGAAACTTCCTCGATGAAAAGACGTTTCTGGCGGGCTTCATCCAGGGCTTTCTCCGAAAGAAAGACCAGTCTCAGGGCTCCGGCCGCCGCAAGGCCCATGATTGAAACAGCGACTAACACTTCCAGCAGGGTGAAGCCTCCCCGGCGGAATGTTCTCTTTTCCTTCATTTTACCGAGTAGGCGACCTGCGAGTCCGTCCCTTCCCGGAAGAAGGACACAACGAACCGGTCGCTGTTCAGCAGGGAGTTGATGGCGTTCACGATATCCGCGGTCGTTCGGATGGGAATGTCGTTCAGCGAATGGATGACGTCCCCGGAACGGATTCCGACGGCCGAAAGCAGGCTGTCTTTATGAAGCCACTGGACCTCGATTCCCCGGGCGGTTCCGTCCTCCCCGATCTTCGGTCGGAATCGGACCCGGTTCAGTTCCTGGTAGGGATCCATCAGGAGTTTGTTGATCAGGTCCCTTTCGATGGTTCCCTCCTGCCCGTTGGAAGGTCCCCGGATTCCCCGTTTCGGGTCGAAGACGCCTCGCGGTTCCCTTCCCGTGGGAAAGGCAGGCGGCGGAACAAAAGCGGGGGAGTCCCCCCCCACTCCCGCATAGAGAACTTCAAGGACGCGGGTCCCGCCGGGTCCTTCAAGGACGGCGCGCGTTCCCTCGATTTTTTTCAGGGTTTCGCCCACGATTTTCTGGCCCGCCAGGACCGCCCTGGTACTTCCGTTCACCGCGAAAAGGGCTCCCAGGGGAGGGAAGGTACCCAGGAGCCGGATTTCCCCGGACAGGCCACGAGTTGAGGGGTCCTCTCCTTCAAGAGAGAATGGATTGCGCCCAAGGAAGGCTTCGAGATCGTTCTCCAGGGAGCTTCTGTCTTCCAGTTGAGCGGCGGCGGGATCGGATCGAAGGGCCCGCTCGAAACGCCGTTTCGCGGCGAAGCCGTCCAGAAACAGGCCGGAGAGCCTGGCGAAAAGGACGCCGCAAAGAAAGGCGGCCAAAATCCTGTAAAGGAGCCTCCATGGAAAAGCCCAATCAAGCCGAGTCAGTCTCATGGAACTCTCAGCCTCCACTGACCGCTTCCTTCGGGCCGGAGGCCGATGGAGAAGCGGAGAAGGTTCAACCCGGGGTCCAGGCTCTCGGGGGCCCGGATCGACAGGTCCGTGAAGGAGAGCCGTTTTCTGTTGAAAGACCAGGTCAGCGTTCCTGAAAGGCCCAGGTCTCCACCGACAGAAAGGGTGCGAATCCGGGCTTCCGAACGGGAGAAATCCAAATCAGCCTTGATCCCTGTCAGGGCCAGGGGTCGGCTCCCTGGAAGCTCGAGCCGGGCTGCCTGGCTTTCGAGTTTCAGGCCCGCTGCCATCCGGGTAAGAAAGACGAGAGGCTTCAGCCGGACCTTGACCGAAGGAGCCCGAACCGAGCCCAGGACGTTCGCCAGCGAAACCTCCCGGATCTCAACCTCAAGGGGAAAGCGGGAGTTCGTCCGCACGGTTCCCTGGTCCAGACGAAATCCTGCGGCTGTCGCTTTTCGCGAGGCTTCTTCAAGAATCGTTTCCGCCAGCCGGTCCCAGGGAAAAGCCCAGAAAGCTCCCAGGAGAAAAGCCGCGAGCAGGGCGAGTGTGGTTCCTATGGCCGAGATCCGAGGGCGGTTCATGGCTGTCCTCCCAAAAGCAGGGTCACGGAAAGGCTCCTCTTCCCGCCAAGCGGCAGGGCGCGAATCTCGGCGGCGGTAACGGCCAGCCGGGCTTTCTTCAACTCTCGGATCAAAGAAAGGGTTTCCTTTTGTCCGAGTCCCTCCAGTTCGATGGAAACCCCTCGGCTGGAGCTTGAAAGGCTTTTCAGGCGATCCTTGACCTGCAGCCGGTCGATCGCTTCCGAGGCAGCGGCAAGAGGATCCGCCGGGTTGCTGATGGCTTTCCCCGCGGCGCGGGAGGGCACAAGGGCCCGGTAGGCCTGGGAGGTTTTCGCCAGGCTGGAGAATCGGGCCGCCGCCAGGGCGATGCGGTTTTCGGTTTCACGGGCACGGTCAAGGAGGAGCAAACCGGTTCCCCAGAGGAAAAAGACCAGGACCGCCATGGCCAAGATCCGCGTCCTCCGCTGGATGGCCTCGTCCCCGGAAGCGGATGGACCAAGCCGGGCGATGAGCTCCTTCCAGGGCGTCTTCACTGGTTTTTCCCCCTGACGATGATTTTGAAGCGGTACTGTCCCGCGGGAAGCTGCTGGAGATCCTCGAGCGAAGTTTCCCCGGCTTCCAGGGCCTGTTGGAAGGCCCGGACGGCCTCCACGGATGGTCCCTTGCCGGTCAATTCCGTCTGTCTCTGGGAGTATCGCAGCGTATCGAGAACGATCCCCTCACCGGATTTCTGGCAGGCCCGTCCCAGCATGGCGAAAACCTGGATCAGCCCGTCGTTTTCCTCCGTACCGGAAACGGCGGCCAGGCGGGCTTTAGCCTGGCTCAGGGGGTCGCGAACGGGGCCGGTGGGGTCGAAGACCTCGCGGTAAAGCCGGATGGAGGCCGTTTCATAGGCTTCGAGACGGTTTTGGGCGGAAAGGGCGGAAAGGGCGGAAGCGGCCAAAAAGAGAATTCCCAGGACCAGGCCGGCGGAAAGGGCGGGTTTGAGGTTGGCCGAAAGGTGCTCGATCCGCAGGGCTGATTCCATGCGCCGGGGGGAAAGGTCCAGGGGGGCGAGGGCAGGGAAGGCGGCCCAGGTCCGCCGGGCCTCTGCCTCCAGGCGCTCCGCCGCATCGGGAAGGACGCGGCTGTCCAAGAGGAAGACGGGGAAATCCGATTCTCCCGAAGAGGACCGAACCCATTCGATCACCTCTTGGGGTTCGGCCTCGGCCCGCGAAACGCAGCGGTAAAGGATTGGGATCCCCTCCCGCCAGAGGACGGCCGACACGTGGCTTTCGTCGGCCCAAACACCGAGGCCTGAACCGTCGAGGGCCGCACCGAAAGCTAGGGGAGCCGGAAAAAGGCGCGTTTCTCCGCCTTTTTCCAGCCCCTTGTCCAGGTCATCCGGATAGACCAGAGCAACTCCCCGGGTCCTTTCCTTTTCTCTCTGGAAAACCACCGGGCACAGGTGCAACCGCTTCGAATCCTCCCCCATCAGGGAAGCGAGCTGCAGCAAAAGGGCCTGGCGGATGCGGGCCGGATCGCTGAAGGGGAAGGAAAAGGGATGGAACGACATTTCTTCCGGGGTGACGAAACGGCAGGGGAGTTTTCCACCCGTCAATTCGGCTTTCATGCCCCGCTACATCTCCTTCCAGGCGATGACCGTGCAGCGGTTTTCCTTTTTGAGAAGCACGGCCTCGAAACGTCGAACGAGGTTTCCCTTTCGAACCTCGATCTGTGCCAGAAAATGCGAGCTGGCGAAAGACAGAAGACCCGAAAGCCGCGGTTCCAGCCCCGCGGGGAATCCCGGAAGAGCGGAGAGGTCGTTCCATCCGGACAGGGGGTCCCCGTTTCTCCTTTCGAGGATCTCCCGGACCACGGCCGGGGTGAGGGTCGGGTCGAGGAGCTCCAGGACTCCGGGAGCCGCGACGTTGACGTTAATCCGCCCATCGCTGTGGACGGTCAGGAAATCCTCCAACCCTTTCGGGATTTTTTCATTCTTCCCGCTGTAGAGCGTTTCGTCAATGCCCGGGAAAAGGCGCAACTCCTCCAGGGAAGAAGGGGGCCGGTTGAGAAAGGGTGGATCTTCGCGGCCCCCGGCTCTCGGGGTCGTGTCCCTGTCAAGGAAATCCAGCAGGTCTTCGGCGAGCTCCGGTCTTTTCAGCTCCTCCCAGAGCCTTTGCCAGGGGATCTCCAACTCGCGCCTCAGGGTGATCCCGTCCGGGAGAAAAAGCGAATTCACCGGCAACGCGTCGTTTTTCGGAACCAGGCGCACGAGAACGGCGATGTTTCCCTCCACCGGAAGGGGCCAGGTCCCGAACCAGGGTTCCAGGAGGGAATCCGAGCCGTTCGAATCCAGGACAAGCCCCCGTTTCATTTCCCATACGGCGGTTTCAGCCAGGCTTCGGGCCTCGAGCGAGAAGGCGAGAGCTTCCGCCTTGCGGACCTCCATCCTGGAAAACCAGGCAAAGGCGAGCGCTCCCGTCACGAGCACAGCCACAGCCATCAGGACGGCGACGAGGACGAAGCCCTGCCGCCTCCCGCTAGAAGGAAAGCACCGTGTCCACATGGGAGGCCTCGACCCCCCTTCTTGAGATTCCAAGCGCCACTCCCGGGGGAACCGGTCCGGAATAATCTTCGACCCATTCCTTGCCGTCAAACACCGAGACGGAAAAGCGATCCGCCCCTTTCACCAGGAGGGTCGCCTTCCTGGGGTCCAGGCGCTCCGGGCTGACGTCCGCGGGGAGGGTCCCCGCCAGGGTCCAGCGGTACAGCCCCGGCTGGATCGGCTCCCGGAAGGGGCCGGTGTCGGCGATCGAAAAAACCTCGGTAGCCGCTGGCTGGTTTCTGGAAAGGGGGGCCCCTGTCCAGACCAGGAGAACATCTTTCCTGCCCCCCCCGAGGACCTCTCTCCGGATCGTCCGGAAGGGGGCATCTCCCCCTTGAGGGAGGATTTGCCGGCAGTCCGCGGCGATGCCTGAAAGCGCCGACGAAAGGGCCGCTTCTTCGGCATACTGCGCCCGAAGCGCTTCCAGCCTTACGGTCAAAGCAGCCAAAGGCCCGAGGGCGAGCGCCGACACCAGGCCCATCAAACCGATGGCCACGAGAACCTCGACCAGGGTAAAACCCTTTCCGGGATTTTGTCCCACGCGGCTCATCGGTCAGGCGGCGCGGGTTTCTTCCTTTTCAGGGCGAAGAGTGCGGCTGGGATGCAGAGAAAGAAAAACGGTCCCAGGCCGCCGGCCGCGCTGCAGCCGCCCCCTCCGCCTCCGCCGGACGGGGCGGGGGGTTCTTCAGCGAGATCGACCGTCACCGTCAGGTTCCCGTCCGGGAAGGCGAAGACGTAGGTGCTGTTCGCCGACGAGGGGACCGTCCAGGTCGCGGAAGCGATCCCGTCTCCCGCTGCCTGGTCGAACCCGGTCCCGTTGTCCCTCAGGGTGAGGGTCCCGTAGGAAGCTCCGTTTCGGGTGATCGAAACGGGGAGGTCCCCCAGGGATTCTTCCCCGGAGATGTTCAGGGCGGCAAGGTCCAGCGACGTTCCCTGTTCCAGGTCCAGGCTGTCGGGGATGGGCCGAAGGCGGGACTTCACCGTCTGGCCGCTTCCGGTCAGGGCGCCTAAGGCACCGTCCCCGGCCGCCAGGAGGCGCCGTCCCGTTATGGTTTTCGAGGATAGGCCGGACAAGGGGGTTCCCGTAGAAAGCACCCTGTTTTTCAGGGCGATCCAGTCCCGGCTCGGATCCTGGGCCTTCAGGAGGGCCAGGATGCCGGTCACGTGGGGTGCCGCCATCGAGGTCCCGCTTAGTCTCTCATAACCGCTCGGGGTATCGGCGCTTGTACTTATGAAGTAGTAGGTGCTCTCGATGTACTTGCCGGGGGCTCCAAGGTGAACGGTCCGTCGTCCGTAATTCGAGCCCTCGTTAGTGAGGAGGCTGAAGATCGCGAGGGCATCGTTCTCGTCCGTGGCGGCGACCGACAGCACGTTCGGCCTGAACAGGCTGGAGGGGTAGAAGGGCGTCCGGTCGTTGTCGCTGTTGTCGTTGCCGGCAGCCGCGACGAAAAGGATGCCTGCCTCGCCGGCATTTATGATGGCCTGGTTCAGCAGGGGATCCTCGGACACGGCGGCTCCCAGGGAAGCGTTGACGGCCACGATCGGCAGGCCCTTGCCCGTCCTGAGGGCCGTGACGTAGCCGGTTCCCCTGGCGAGATCCAGCGTGGTGAAGCTGTCCCCCTTGTTTGCCTTGACGGCGATGATCCCGACTTTCCAGTTCACGCCGGCGACGCCCGTTCCATTGTTGCCCACGGCGCCGATGATTCCGGCGACGTGGGTGCCGTGCCCGAAATCGTCCTGGACATCCGCGGAATTGGCGGACGAGTTCCAGCCGTGGACGTCGTCGACGTACCCGTTGCCGTCGTTGTCCAGGCCGTCTCCGGGAATTTCATCCGGGTTTGTCCAGAGGTTGCCCGCAAGGTCCGGGTGGCTGAGGTCAACCCCCGTGTCGAGGACGGCGACGAGGACGTCCGAACTGCCGGTGGCCAGGTCCCAGGCGGTCGGGGCCCCGATTTTCGGAAGGGCCCATTGGTTGGGGTAGCTGGGGTCGTCCGGGAAAACGGCGGCCCGGTAGACGTAATTGGGCTGGGCGAAGAGGACGCCTTCTTTCCCTTTCAGAAGCGATACCGCGTTCATGACCGTCTCTCCCCGCGGGATCTTCAGCCTCGCAAGGCCGCGAGGTGCGGGTTTCCCGGGTTCCTCCGCGACAAGCTGCATGGGGAGGGCTGAAAGCACGGTTTCCAGCCGGTAGCCGGGTTTGAGCTGGACGAGGATTTCGTCCGGGACGAACGAGGCTCCCCGGGGAAGTCTTTCCCCGGCATCTCCGCTTTTCGAAAAGCCGGTCCACGCCGCCAGGGTGAAGACAAGGCAAACGACCGCCACCGTCAATGCCGTTAATCTTTTCATGGAACAGTGTCGCAAATCGATCCCTCCCGGGGCGAGCTGAACTCCCTGCCAAGTTTCAGTATAGCCTTCCCCGGGAAAAGGGTACAATATCCGCACCGGTCGAAACTTTCCGCGGCTGGACCTGGGGGGATCGGATGCATCCAGTGCTGTTCAGGATGGGGAGCGCAGTCCTCGACACCTATACCGTGATCTGGGCATTGGTCCTGGCGCTTGCCCTCACCTGGACCCGAAAGCGTGCTGTCCGGCTTTACGGTCTGGAAGACGAGGACGTCCGCGTTGTCCTGTTCTGGGGGTTCCTGGGGATCCTCGTTTGGGCGCGCCTGGGAAACATCCTGGTTGAATGGGAGGCCAGCGCGGCGCACCCGGAAAAGCTGCTGCGCCCCTGGGAAGGAGGACTTTCCGCCCTTCCCGCCATCCTTGGCGGGGGGCTTACGGCCTGGATTGTTCTCAGGAAAAGGGAAATTCCCCTCTGGTCCCTGGCTGAAGCCGCGAGCCTGCCGGCCGCGGCTCTCATTGCCCTGGGGCGCTGGGGGTGCTTCTTGAACGGCTGCTGCTACGGGAAGCTGGCCGCGGTGCCCTGGGCGGTGCATTTCCCCTTCGATCCCCCGGGGATCTTGAGGCACCCGACGGAGCTGTACGAATCGGCCGGGGGAGTGCTGCTCCTTTCCCTTCTGGCCTGGACCGAAAACCAGTTGGGTTCTGCAGGAAAAGAACGACCTGCTGTCGCGGTCCTCTGGCCGGGATTTCTTGCCGGATACGGGCTTGTCCGCCTGGTCGTCGATCCGTTCCGGGGGGACGGTGTTTTTGATGAGCCCTCGGCAAGGGCCTGGGGGTTGGGGGTTTTCCTGCTCGGCGTTCTCTGGCTGGGATTCTCGCTTTCACGAATCAGGGCTGGCAGCCGGGAGGGGAGGAAAAACCGGTGATTCCGGGCATGCTTGGACCTCTTGTCGCCGTGGCCGTGATGCTGTTCGGACCCTACCTCTGGGCCATGGCCCGGCAAGAACCGCTTGAGCGATACGGACTGGCGCTGCGCCCCGGCAGGCGGGCGATCGCCGAGTCGTTGATCGCGTCAACCCTGACCCTGGCTCCTCTGACGGCGGCGGTTTTCGTGGGCTGGCCCTCCCAGGACTGGCCGCGGGTCGTGCCCTTCCGGGTCGTCGTGTCCTTCGCCTCTGCCGGTCTTGTTGCCGCGGTTTCCGAGGAAGTGTTTTTCAGGGGCTGGGTCCAGACGCTGCTGGCCCGGGTTCTTTCCCCGTTGCTGGCCGTCCTGGGCGCTTCGGTCCTCTTTGCCCTCTCCCACCTGGTGTTCCGGTCCGACCCCTTCTACCTGCTCACCTTCTTCCCGGGGCTGGTCATGGGAGCGCTCCGGCTGAGACACGGGGACATCGCTCCGTCCATTCTTTACCATTTTCTCGGCAACCTCTGGGCGATCTGGTTTTTCCCCCGCCCGTGAACGAAAGGGGAGGCGGTGTTCGCCGCCTCCCCCTGTTTTTCACCGGTGTTCCGTTCCTTCTTCCCTTACTTTTTCTTCAACTGCCGGACGACGTCGATGACCGTTCCGTCCCGCCACTCGATGACGCCGATGATGCGGTCCTCCGTTTCCACGGGGTCCGCGGGTCCGCACATCTCGTGGGCCCGGGCGATGAGTTCGTCCATGGAGACCAGGGGAACGTTCCCGGCCTCCTTGCAGGCGTCGATGAGGTCCTGCCTCCGCGGGTTGATCGTGACGCCGTACTCGGTGACCAGGGCATCCACAACTTCCCCGGGCGTCGTGACCGAATAGACCTTGTCCACCACGCAGGGGATGCGTCCCCGGAGCAGGGGCTGGCTGATGATGGTGAGCTTGGCCCCCGCTGCGGTGTCCTGGTGTCCGCCGATCCCGTGCAGCAGCGCGCCGTCGGCCTCGGTGTTGACGTTGACGTTGAAGTCCCGGTCCATCTCCGTGGCGCCCAGGATGACCACGTCGAGCATGTTGACCGCCGTTCCGGCGTTCCAGGGGTTAGCGTACCAGTCAGCCGAAATCTCGATGTGGTTGGGGTTCTCGGCGATGGATTTCACGGCCTCGAGGTCAAAGGACTGGACGTCCATGAGTTTCTCGACGTAGCCTTCCTTGAGCAGGTCCACGAAGTACCCCGTGATGCCGCCCAGACCGAAGCTGCCCCGCACTCCCCGTTTTTTCATGGCTTCCTTCATGAATGCGGTGACCGCAAGGGAAATGCCGCCGGCACCGGTCTGGAAGCTGATCCCGTCCTTAAAGTAGGGGCTGGCCTCGATCAGGCGGGAAGCGTACTTGGAAATCAGGAGGCGCAGGGGGTCCCGGGTGATTCTCGTCGTGCCGGAAACGATGCCCGCCGGGTCGCCGATGCTGTCCATGACGGCAACGATATCGACGTAGTATTGCGGGATGGAAACCGGGGCGGCAGGGAAGGGGACCAGGTTGTCCGTCACGGCCACGACGCAGTCGGCGTACATCGCGTCCGTGAAGGCGTAGCCAAGGGAGCCGCAGGCCGATTTCCCCTGGGAGCCGCAGATGTTCCCGTAGGCATCGGCGGTGGGTGCGGCAATGAAGGCCACGTCGATCTTCACATCCCCCGAGACGACAGCCCTGGGACGCCCTCCATGACTGCGAAGGACCACGGGGACGTCCATCCCGCCCTCCGAAACCATCTGTCCGATCGGGCCATTGACCGATCCCATGATCCGCCGGATGACCCCGCTCTTGATGTGTTCGATCAATTTTTTGTGAACCCCGAAGAGGGCGGTCGGGAAGAGGGTCAGGTCCCGGATGCCCATTTCGGCGCAGGCATCGATGACGGCGTTGACCACGTAGTCGCCGTTACGGAGGTGGTGGTGGAACGACACGGTCATGCCGCTCTTCAGGCCGGAAGCGGCGATGGCGGCCTTCAGGTCGGGGATGACCTTGCTGGTGCAGTCGCCAAAAGTTGCACGAAGTTTCGGGCCGGCCCTGTTCCCCTCGGGTTTTCGCGCACTTGCTCCCATGAAGGGTTGGGTTTCCCCGTACCCTTCGATGAATTCTGGAATCTCGCGTCCAAGGATGTTTTTAGGCATGCTCGGTTCCCTCCTCCAGGAGCCCCGCCCGGGTGAGCGTGAAGAGAGCCCGCTTCACCACGGGGGCGTCCACCATCCGTCCGTCCACCTGGACGGCTCCCAGCCCTCGTTCTGCGGCTTCCTTCGCGGCCGCCACGATCTTCTGCGCCCGCTCGATCTCCTTTTCCGTGGGAGTGAAGACGTCGTGGATAATCGGGATCTGGTTCGGATGGATCACGCTCTTTCCGTCAAAGCCGAGCTGCTTGATGAATTCCGTTTCCCGCCTCAGCCCCTCGTCGTCGGTGATCCTCGGGAACACCGTGTCCAGGGCGTCAACGCCCGCAGCACGGGCGGCCACGATCACGGACCTGCGGATTCCTTCGAGCTCGGTTCCCTCGGGAGAACGGTTTGTGCGAAGGTCTGCGGTCAAGTCCTCGCCTCCCGGGATGACCGCCGCCACTCGCGGAGAGGCCGTGGCGATGTCGTAGGTGTTGAAGATCCCCTTCGCCGTTTCGAGCAGGCAGAAAATCTTGATCCTGCCGACCTCGATCCCGGCTTTCTCTTCGATCTCGCTGAGCGCTTCGTCCAGGAGCCGGACCGTGGCGGCGTCGTCGACCTTCGGAGCCCGCACCCCGTCCAGCCTGCCCAGCGGGACCAGCATCTCCAGGTCTTTTCTCCAGTATTCGGTGTCCAGCCCGTTGATTCGGACGGTGACCTCGCAGGAGCCGAACTCCCCGCGCTTCAGGACGTCCCTGACCAGGACGCGGGCCGCGTCCTTCTCCCGGACCGCGACCGCGTCTTCCAGATCCAGGATCAGCCCGTCGGGAGCGAAAAGATGGCCGCGAAGAAGCATGTTGGGATTGTTCCCGGGAAGGTAGAGCATCGTTCTGCGGAGCCTCATGCCGATTCGCCCCCTTCTTTCAGCCGGGCGACCGCGGCTTCGAGCCGAGCCTTCAGAACGAGGTCCAGGGCCCCGTTGTCCTGCACGCTGACGGCCAGGTCCCGGATCCCGAGGCCTTCAAGCGTTTCGCGGACAGCCTTTTCCATGGCCTTCGAGAACCGGGCCACGCTTGATCCGGCCAGGTTGAGGACAAGCCCCGTACCCGGCTCGGCTTCGGAAACCGTGACAAGGCAGTCCATGGATTCCACGGTTCCGGCCTGTGCGGTTTTCATGGTTGCAACCTCCTTCGCGTTTTCGTTCTGCGATGCGAAAGGGGCCCACCGCGGCGCAGTGGGCCCCTCGGGGTCCGCTAATGCCGCACTTACTGGGGCAGGTGCTCCCAGGCGCACATCTCCTTCGCTTTCGCGGAGATTTCGGCATCGTGCTTGTCGTAGTCCGGAAGGATCTTTCGGGCGATGGCACGGGCCATGTCGAGCGTCGAGACGGCCTTCTTCTCCCAGTCCGGATCGCCGTTGTCGCGGAACACGTCGTAGGTCAGGTCCTTGCCTTCAACGAGGACCGCGCTGATTGCGGCCTCGAGCTTCCTGGCGGCCTCTTCGAGGCCGAGGTACTCGAGCATCATGGTGGCGGCGTTCAGAAGGCCGCAGGGGTTGATCTTGTACTGGTGGGCGTACTTCGGCACGGAACCGTGGCTGGGTTCAAAGAGGGCGAAGTCCTTCCCGATGTTGCCGCTGGGGGCGAATCCCATACCGCCAACGAGCTGGCTGGCCTCGTCGGAGAGGATGTCCCCGAAGACGTTCGGCGTAACGATGACCTGGTAATCCTGGGGGTTCTTGATGAGCCACATGGCGGTGGCGTCGGCGTTCTCGTCGATGGCCTGGATTTCAGGGTATTCCTTCGCCATGTTCAGGAAGATCTCCTTGAACATGCCGTCCGTGGCGCGGATGACGTTGGCCTTGGTGGCGCAGACGACCTTGGTCCGGCCGGTGGCCTTGGCGTACTCGAAGGCGGCGCGGATGATGCGCTCGCAGCCTTCCTTGGAGAAGACCTTCCAGGAAACGGCGACTTCTTCCTTGTCCTTGAAGCGGGCCATGCCGGGATGCATATCGAAGTGTTCCTTCGGGGTCGGTCGGAACTCGACGGCCGCGTAGAGGTCCTCGGTGTTCTCGCGGAACATGACGATGTCGATCTTCGGGTCGCCTTTCAGGGGACAGGTGATCCCGGGCATTGACTTTGCGGGACGCAGGTTGATGTAAAGGTCAAAGAGCTGGCGCATCTGCAGGATGGCGGACTTGAAACCTTTCACGCCGGCCTTCGAAGTGATGGCGGCCATGAGGGCGGCGTCGCTCTCCCGGAGGATCTGCTTCGTTTCCTCGGGAACCGTGTTGCGCCTCGGGTCGCCTTCGGGATATTCCTGGCAGGATTTTGCCCACATGCACCAGCCCATGTCGGCCCGCACCCAGTCGATCGGCAGGCCGAACGCCTTGTCCATGGCCTGGAGCACGATCATGGCGCCTTCCATGACATCGAAACCGGAGTCGTCTCCGGGGATGTACGCGACCTTGTAGCGGGGCTTGATCTCTTTCACTCTCAGAACGTTGCGGATATCCATACGGCTTTACCCTCCCTTGAATTGGTGGTTTCAACGGGGCGCGGGAGGTCCCCCCGCGCCCTCGGGCTTACTTGGAAATTCCCAGTGATTTTTTCACGTGGGGGATCAGCCCGCCGTCCTCGATGAGGCCCCGGACGAACTCGGGGTAGGGCGGGAACTTGAAGACCTTCCCGCCGGCGGTCCTGATCTCGCTCGCGTCGAAATCGATCTCCACCGTTTCGCCGGCGTTGATCGCGTCGACGGCTTCGGGCGACACGATGATCGGCAGGCCCTCGTTCAGGCAGTTGCGGTAGTAGATCCGGGCGAAGCCCTTGGCGATGATGGCGCCGATGCCCCGCTCCTTCAGGCAGGTGACGGCCTGCTCGCGGCTGGAGCCGCATCCCCAGTTCTTCCCGGCGACGATGATGTCGCCTGCCTGGGCGTTTTTCGTGAATTCCGGATCCAGGTCCTCCAGGGCGACCTTGGCCATCTCGGCGCGATCCTTGATCGTGTAGGTGTACTTCCCGGCGAAGATGACGTCCGTGTTCACATCATCCCCGTATTTCCAGACCTTCCCCTGGATCTTCATGGTTACAGCACCTCCCGCGGGTCGGCGATCTCGCCCTTCAGGGCGGAGGCGGCGACGGTCATGGGGCTGGCCAGGTAGATGAAGCTGTCCTTGTTCCCCATGCGTCCCTTGAAGTTGCGGTTGGCAGTCGAGATGCAGGCTTCACCCGGGGCCAGGATGCCCTCGTGGTTGCCCATGCAGGGGCCGCAGCCGGGGTTCGTGATGACGCAGCCGGCATCAAGGAAGGTTTCGAGCAAGCCCTCGTCGAGGGCTTGGCGGTAGACCCTCCAGGAGGCCGGGATGACGATGGTCCGGACCGCCACTTCCTTCCCCTTCAGGATTTCCGCGGCCAGGCGCAGGTCCTCGATCCGGGCGTTGGTGCAGCTGCCCAAAAACGCCTGGTGGATCTTCGTCCCCTTCACTTCGTCGATCGAGGCGTAATTGTCGACGGTGTGGGGCTTCGCGACGCAGGGGACCAGTTCGCCCAGGTCGTAAGTCAGCTCCTTGGCGTATACGGCGTCCTCGTCGGCCCAGATCGCTTCCCATTCATTCGTCTTCTCGATTCCCCTGATGGCCTCCAGGACCTTTTCGTCCGGGGGGCAGACGGCGTTCTTCGCGCCCATCTCGATGCCCATGTTGCATAGGGTCATCCTTTCGGCGAGGCTCATCTCGGAAATCGCCGGGCCGTGGAATTCGACGGACATGTAGTCCGCGCCGTCAGCCTTGATGTCGCCGATGATCTTCAGGATCAGGTCCTTGGCCGAAACGCCCTTGTTGAACTTGCCCTTCACGGTGATCTTGAGGGATTCGGGAACCCGGAACCAGATCTTGCCGGTGGCCCAGGCCGCGGCCATCTCGCTGCGGCCGATCCCGGTCGAGAAGGCCCCGTAGGCCCCGTAGGTGCAGGTGTGGCTGTCGCTGCCGATGATGATGAGACCGGGCAGCGCAAACCCTTCCTCGCACATCTTCTGGTGGCAGACGCCTCCCTTGCTGGTGACGTCGAAGAAGTGGGGGATGCCCTGTTCCTCGACGAACTCCCGGATCTCCTTGTGGTTTACGGCGTGCTCGTCCGTCGGCGCCGGAATCGCGTGATCCAGGATGAAGACCAGGTGATCCGGTTTCCAGACCTTGGGAACCCCGATCTTCTTGAACGTCTTGGCGATGGGGGCTGCGTTGTCGTGACTCATGCAAAAATGGGGTTCAACCGTGACGACGTCTCCCGCCTTGACCGCGTAGCCCGCTGCCTTGCCGAGAACCTTCTCAGCAAACGTCATGCCCATGAGTCCTTCCCCTCCCTACTTCTTGGCCGCCTGGGCCTTGAGGTACTCGATCAGGCCGCCGCTGGCCATGATGTCCTTTTCAAGGTCCGTGACCGCGTCTCCGTGGAAGGTGTTGCCGTTGGTCAGGTCCTTGATCTCGCCGGTTGCGATGTTCACTTCCAGTTCGTCCCCGTCCTTGACTTTGCCTTCCTTGATCGCGTCGCTCAGGCCTTTGACGAAAAGAACAGGGTAGCCGTTGTTGATGGCGTTGCGGTAGTAGATCCGGGCGAAGGATTCCGCCAGGACGACCGGGATTCCCAGTTCCTTGAGGCAGTAAACCGCGTGTTCGCGGCTGGAGCCCGTTCCGAAATTGCGGCCCGCCACGACGAAGTCGCCGGGCTTGGCCTCCTTGGCGAACTTCTCCTTGCCGGGATAGTACTCGAACGAGTACTGGGCCATCTTTTTGGGGTCGGTTTCGGCCAGGTACTTGTTGTGGTAAATCAGGTCCGTGTCGACGTCATCGGTGAAGACCCAGGCCTTTCCGCGCAGGACGTTCTGTTCCATGGTCTGTCCCTCCTTAAAACCAGTCGCCTATTTCAGGATGTCCCGCGGGTCGGTGAGAACGCCCTTCACCGCGGAGGCCATCGCCGTCATGGGGCTCACGAGGTAGGTGTGGCTTCCCTTGCCTACCTTGCCGATGAAGTTCCGGTTCGTGGTGGAAACGCCCACGTCGCCTCCCGGAAGCACGCCGTAGTGTTCCGCCGTGCAGAGGCTGCAGGTCGGGTTCGTGAAGATGACTCCCGCCTCGAGGAACTTCTGGATGAATCCCGCCTCGGCGCACTGTTTCATGACTTCCCGGGTGCTCGGGGTAATGATGGTCCGGACACTGTCGCTAATCTGGAAGTTCGCCGCTTTCAAGACTTCGAAAGCCGCCGCGATGTCCTCGAACCGGCCGTTGGAGCAGGAACCAATGTGAACCTGGTCGATGTGGGCTCCCGCGGCTTCACGCACCGTCTTCACGTTGTCCGGCGCATCGGGACAGGAGGCCATCGGTTCGAGACCGGTCACGTCGAAGTGGAGATCTTCGCTGTAAACGGCATCCGGATCGGCCTTCAACGTCTGCACGCGGTCCAGGACTTCCGTTCCGGCCCGCTTGACCAGCCAGTCCAGGACTTCCCCGTTCGGCATGATGAGTCCCACCTTGCCGCTCATCTCGGTGACCATGGAGCAAAGGGTGATCCGGTCCGCCAGGGAGCTCTTCTCGATGGTTTCGCCGTAGAACTCCACGGCCTTGAAGAACATGCCGTCAGCACCCAGCTTGCCCACGAGGAAGGTGAGGAAATCCCTCATGCAGACTCCCCTGGCGAAGGAACCGTTGACCGTGATCTTCATCGTTTCCGGAACTCGGAACCAAAGGGTCCCGTTGATCCAGGAGGCCACGATGTCGGTGTTGCCAACGCCCGTCGCGAATGCCCCGACCCCGCCCAGCAGGTTCATGTGGCTGTCGGTCCCGAGGATGACGTCACCGGGTTTCACGAGGCCGTTCTCGAGAAGAACGTGCTGCCCGATTCCCCAGTTGACGTCGAACACCTTCGTGATGCCCTGGCGCTTGGCGAAATCCCGGATGATCTTCTGGTTGTTGGCCACCTTTTCGGCGTGAGCTGGGGCCTGAAGGTCAAAGGTGAAGGCGATCTTGTCGGGGTCCCAGACCTTCCCCTTTTCGGTCACTTCGTCAAACTGCAGGACGCAGTTGGGACCCCCGAAATCCCGGGCCGTGGAAAGGTCGATCTTGCACCAGACCCGGTCGCCTACCTGGACTTCCTTGCCGGAAGCCCTCTGGATGATCTTTTGGATCATCGTCTTGCCCATGGCGTTGCACCTCCCGTGAAAGTTTGTGAACAGCCTACTTCATGCCCAAAAACGACTTGATGGTTTCGAAGTTCACAAAGTCGGCCTTGTTGACAACGACGCCCTCCGGGCTCCGGAGGGTTCCGTCACCCTCGTGGGCGTGATTGGCGATAATGTGGCCGATCTCGGTGGAAATGCCGTTGCGAAGGGCCAGCACGGTTCCGGAGAAGGGATGGCGGAGGTCCTTGCCCATCTGTGATTTGACCGTTGAGCCGTCGGGAGCTTTCTCGTACTCGACGAGCTTGCCCACGTCGTGAAGGATCGCTCCGGCCATGAGCTTGTCATGGTCCAGCTGGAAGCCGCCCTCGTCCTTGTAAAGCGCGTTGAACTCCTCGTAGACTCTCTTGCAGACGCGCGTCACGCCCCTCGTGTGGGTCAGGTAGGAAGCGGGGCAGTTGGGGATCAGGAGCGTGAAGGGGATTTTGGCCATGTCCTCCGGCTCCCAGCCGCCGGTTTTCAGGGCATCCACGTACGTGTCGATGACCTGCTCACGCAGCTTCGGATCCGTGATCCAGTTGATTTCCGGCAGCAGCTCCACGATTTTCTCTCTCATGTTTCTTCCCTCCCTTGACATTGTTTGGTTCGGTTCGCCAGATCATCCCCGGTCTTCCAGGGAGATGCTTTCCTGCAGGGTGTGGTAGACCCGCTCGATGTGGGTTCCCGCGATTTTTCCCGCCAGCTTCGCGTCGTGGTCAACGATGGCGGTGTAAAGCCCGGTATGTTCCTTGAGGAACGCCTGCTTGTCCGTCAGGCGGCTGTATATCCGGTCGTGGGCTGCCATGATGAGATTGAAGGTCATCTTGACGATGTTGACGAAGATAAAGTTGTGGGTTGCCTCGGCAAGGGCAAGGTGGAAGTCGAAGTCGTTCTGGGCGCGGTGGCTCGTCGATTCCAGGTTCTGCTCCGTTCTTGAAAGGATGCGGCGGAGCTTCGTGAGGTCGGAGGGCAGGGCACGCTTCGCGGCTTCCGCGGCGATAGCGGGGTCGATGATCCGCCGGGCCTCCATCAGCTCAAGCACGGCGGCTCCTTCCAGCGGGATGTTGCGGGATTCTCCGGTCTCGGTCACGGGCCTCCTGACGAAACGCCCCTTTCCGGGAACGCTCTCGATGAGGCCGATCAGCTCCAGGACGCGGAACGCTTCCCTCAGCGAGCTGCGGCTAACGCCGAGGTCTTCCATCATTTGCCGTTCCGGCGGAAGCGGATCTCCGGGCTTCAGCTCACCCCGAGAGATCAGATCCTTGAGCTCCTCTACGACCTTTTCGTAGATCCGGGTCGGCTTGACTTTTTTGGTTTCCATGGGATTCCTCCTTGCGTGGACCGCCCAGTGCACTTATACCTTGAACAGGAAGAGCACGCAAGGGGCTTTGGGGTGTCTGAATATTAAGATATTGGGCAGTCAATTCGGGATAATTTGGCCTCAATTGGGCGAAAACAGGCAAAAAATGTCGAACCAAAATGCACCTTGGTGGTCTACTGTTCAGACCGCCGCCCCTCCTCCGGTTTGCGCATCCGTAAAATGGCCCTTGTTTGACCTGCGTGGGGCACGGTATATGATAAAAAGCCGGTTCGAGAAACCAACCCGAAGGAGGGTTCCCCTTTGAAGTGGAAGATGAAGGCGATACCGTTGCTGCTGTCCCTTTCGCTTGTCCTGGCTTTTGGAGGAAGTTGCTTCGCGGCCCCTGCCAAGTCGGTTTCCCCGAAGGCTGCGGCGAATGCCAAGGCACCCGCCGCGAAGCTGCCCGGAGGGGCAACGGGGCGGGAAGCCTTTTTTGTCTCCGTGGATTGGCTCAGGGACAACACGCGGGGGGTCGTGCTTCTCGACGCCCGTCCCGCTTCTCTCTACAGCGGCGGGCACATTCCAGGGGCGGTGAACGCGGAGTGGCAGTCTTTCTGCTCGATGAAAGGCCTTCCCGGAAGCCGTGGCTGGGCGACGATTCTGGCGCCCAAATCCCTGGCGGCGCGAATCGGGGCCCTGGGGATCGACGGAAACCGCCCGGTCATCGTCTACGGTGAGCCTGGAAGTTGGGGCCAGGAAGGTTTTGTCGCTCTCGCGCTTCGAATGGCGGGCGTGACGGGAGTCCGCGTCCTCGATGGCGGATGGCCCGCCTGGCGGTCCGCGGGCCTTCCGGTGACGAAGGAGTATCCCAAGCCGCGCCCGGCGAACTTCGTGCTGAAATCCTTCCGGAACGATCTGCTGGCGACGGTCGAGCACATTCGCGAACGAATGGGGTCTGCGAAGCTGCTCGATGTCCGGACCCTCGAAGAGTACAAGGGGGCCAGGTACTTCAGCGAGAAGAGGGGAGGGCATCTCCCGGGGGCGATCCTCGTTCCCTACAACAACCTGATTGGCCGGGACGGTCTCCTTTTGCCTGACGAGGACCTGAGGGCCCTTTTCGGGAAAGCTAATCTGGCGCCGGAAGACGAGATCATCGTTTACGACACGGCCGGGGTTCGGTCGGCCTACGTGACCTGGGTCCTTTTGATGCTTGGATACGGGAACGTGAGGAATTATGATGCCTCGTTCCACGAGTGGGCGGGAATCCCGGAGCTCACGGTGGAAACCGGGGACCCGGGCGAGCTGCCCGTACTGGTGGCTGCCCCGGCCACGGAAAAGAAGCCCTCCGAGCCGTCCGCCCCGCCCAGCGGGGCTGAAACAGCGGTTCTTTCGGCAGACAATGCTCCCCAGTCGGCGGGCGGAAGTCCCCAACCGCTGAAACCGGTTCCCATCGCCATCAAGCCGGTTTCCCCGGACATGGCACCCCAGTCGGCGGGAGAACCCTCCCAGCCTGCAAAACCGGACCCCGTTCCTGTCAAACCGGCATCGGCGGACGTCAGGCCGGTTCCTCCCTCAACGGCGCAATCCGCCGTTCCAGCGGCGGCTCGGATCACCGCTGTCCGATGGAACAAGGACGGCAGGAAAATCCGCGCTGTCGTGGACCTCGACCGGGTTTCGGAACCTAGGGTCCTGGTGAAGCCCGGCTTGGTTGAGCTTTCTTTCGGGGCCTTGCCGGCCGCCACGCTCCCTGGCCTGCCTTCCCCCTACGGGAAGGAAGTCTCGGTGGTCCTGGTGGAATCGGCAGGCCAGGCGGTGCTGAGGTTTTCCCACACGGCGAAAAGTGTCCGGCATTTCCAGCTGGAAAAGCCCTACCGGTACGTCCTCGATTTTCAGTTCTGAGGAGGCGGGCAGATGGTCTTCACGGTCACGGAGGAGGGGAACGGTTCATTTCAGAGCGACGGGCCGCTGAACGGTATCGACGTCCTGTCGAGGGACGGGAGGAAACCGGGCAACATCGTGGCCTGGCGGGTCAACCGCTACCTTCGTCCCCTTTGCTGGGAGGTGTCGGAGGACTGCACGGTTTCGTTTGTCGATACCTCCTGCTTCGAGGGAAAGGAAGTCTACCGGAGGACGCTCACGTTCCTTCTCGTTCTGGCCTGCAGAAATGCGCTTGGACGGGAAGTGCTGGTCCGCCACTCTCTCAGCGACGGTTATTACTGTGAAATTCCGGGGGAGACACTGACAGGGGAACAGGTCGAGGCGGTCCGGCAGGAGATGGGCGAACTGGTGAAGGCCGATCGCCCCATCGTGAGGGAAGTGCTCTCCCTGGACAGGGCGAGGACGCTCTTCGAAGCGCAGGGAAACCGGGAGAAGGCGGAACTGTTGAGATGGATCGGCATCGACCCGGTCGAAACCTACAGGATCGGGGACCGGAACGGCTTTTTCTACGGCCCGCTGACCCAGTCGACGGGCGCCGTGGCGGTGTTCGATCTCGTGCTGCACTCCCCGGGGATGGTGCTCCGCTTCCCGACCGTGGCCTCCCCGGCGGGACTCCCGCCGTTTCAGCCCCCGAAGCAGCTTTCCGAGGTCTTCCTCGAATACGCCGGCTGGCTGGACATCCTGGGAATCAGCACCATGGAAGGCCTGCACCGGGCGGTCGCCCAGGGGAGGGGGACCGAGCTGGTTCTGATCTCGGAGGCTCTTCACTCTCAGCGCCTGAACCGGATCGCGGAATCCGTGGCGTACAGGCAGAACTGCCGGATGGTCTGCATCGCGGGTCCTTCCGGATCGGGAAAAACAACGACCGCCCATCGACTGTCGATCCAGCTGGCCGTATGCGGGAAAAGAACGAAAATCCTTTTCATGGACGACTACTTCCTGGAGCGAAGCAAAACCCCGCGGGACGCCGAGGGCAACTACGACTTCGAGGCCATCGAGGCTTTGGACCTGGAACTGCTGAATTCGCACATCGAAACCCTGCTGGAAGGCCGGTCGGTGCGCCTTCCCCGTTTCGATTTCCTGAACGGGACCCGGGAAAGCGGCCCGGATCTGCTTCTAGAACCCGGAGAAATCCTGATCATCGAGGGGATCCACGGCTTGAACGATCAGGTGGGACCTGGTGTGCCGGATTCTGAAAAATTCCTCCTGTACCTGTCTCCGCTCACCGGGGTCAACCTGGATCGCCACAACCGGACCAGCACGACGGACAACCGCCTTCTGAGGCGCCTGGTCAGGGATTACCGGACAAGGGGGAAGAAACCCGAGGCAACTCTCCTCCAGTGGCCTTCCGTGGTCCGGGGGGCGGCGCGCCACATCTTCCCCTACCAGGAGCGGGCCGACGCGATGTTCAACTCCGCCCTGGTCTACGAGCTATCCGTACTGAAGGGGTATGCCGAGCCCCTGCTCAGGCGGATTCGGGAGGAATCTCCGGTTTTCGGCGAAGCCCAGAGGCTTTTGGACTTGTTGCGCTACGCCCCTTTCCTGCCGGCGGAAGACGTTCCCAACAATTCGATCCTGAGGGAGTTCATCGGCGGGAGCTGTTTCAAGGTCTGAGTCCTTTTCCCAAAAAAGAGGGCCGGGGGGCCTTTAGGCCCCCCGGCCCTTGCCTTTCACTTGCTCGATACGCTACAGGGCGACGGGGTTGCAGAGGCTTTTGGCCTCTTTTGCAACCCGTCCGCAGTGTGTGCAGACGAATTTGCCGTCCTTGACCAATTCCTTGTAGTTCTCCAGGTCGGCTTCCACCATCCCCATGTTCTGGTAATAGCAAAGATGGTTCTCGTGATCCGGATGCGGCCAGCCCAGCTTTGGCAAAGTTATCCCTCCCTTGTTGGGTTTCTGGTGTACCGTTTTATGGTACTGCAACAAGAGCAGGGTGCCAAGGTGATCAATTTACCAGCCGCCGCCGCCCCCGCCGCCTCCGCCGCCTCCAGAACCGCCGCCGCCCCCGCCGCC
>JAJUIT010000029.1 GCA_029267465.1 Synergistaceae bacterium | reverse complement strand
GCGGGTTTGACCGACGGGCCTGGGAGTCGGTTCCGGGCCGGGCCGATCCCGCCTCCCGGCGCAACCAGGGCGCGGACCCGGTCGGCCGCTTTGGCATCCTGGTCGCCAAGGGAAGCGGCATCAAATCCTTAAGGGACTTCAAAGGCAAGAGGGTTTCCGTTGGGGCCGTGGCCAGCGGAACCGAGGTGACCGCCCGCGAGCTTCTCAAGATCGCGGGACTGAACCCCGACAAGGACATCAAGCCTGAAAACCTCGGACTGAGCGACACCGCCCAGGCGTTCTCCAACAAGCAGATCGACGCGGCCATCACGGTCGGGGCGGTCGGCATCGCCGGCGTCGTTGAAGCTGCGACCATGGGGGTCGTCGAGTTCATCGGGCTTCCGGAAGGGCAGATCAAGCAGGCCAACGGAAGAATGCCTTACTACGTCCCGTTCACGATTCCGGCGAATACCTACAAGGGGCAACCGGAACCGATCAAGACGATCGCCAGCTGGAACATCATCGGCGTTCGGCAGGAACTGGATCCGGACCTGGCCTATAAGATGACGAAGGCCCTCTTCGAGAACAAGAAAAACCTCGTGAATGTTTCCGCCAGGATGGAAGGGATGAGCCCGGAGAACGTCAAGGAAATCCTGATCCCGCTTCATATCGGAGCCAAGAAATACTACAAGGAGATCGGCGCCGTCACGATGTAGACGGAAAAAGGGTAAAGGGCGTTTGAAGTCGAAGGGGGCGGGCGGCAAGCCGCACCGCCCCCTTGAGATTGTGAGAGGAGTGAAAGTGACTTGGCACCAGGTGAAACGAAGACAAGGGCCTCCGTTCTTGACACGGCACCCATGGACGAGGCCGAAGTGCAGAAGCTGGTCGAAAAATACGATGTAGAAAGCCGGTACCGCCGATTGTCGGGAATGCCGGCAAAGATCCTCAAGGCCTGGCTGGTGGCCATGACGGCTTTCCACCTGTACACGGCCTCGATCGGGGTTCTCCCGATTGCCATCATCCGGGCCGTTCACCTGACGTTCGCGATCGTCGCGGTTTTCATCCTCTACCCTGCGACCCAGAAGGGGTCGAAAACATCGGTTCCCTGGTATGACTGGATCCTCGCCGGGCTTTCCTGCGGGGTCATCGGCTACATCGTCGTCATGTTCAACGACATTTCTCGACGGGGTGCCCTGCCCTTGCCCTACGAAATCGTTTTGGGGGCAGCCGCCATCGTCCTGATCCTTGAGGGGGGCAGGCGGATCGTCGGAAACGTCCTGCCGGTGCTGAGCAGTCTTTTCCTTTTGTACTGCTATTTCGGCCGTGTCATGCCGGGAATGTTTATGCACCGGGGGTACAGCCTCAGCCGAATCATCCAGCACATGTACCTGACGCCGGAAGGGATCTTCGGAGTGGCCCTGGGGGTTTCGGCAACGTTCGTGGTGATGTTCATCATCTTCGGCTCCTTCCTAGGACGGAGCGGGGGGGCCCGCTTTTTCAACGAGCTGGCCCTTGCCCTTGCCGGTAGCTCCCCCGGAGGGCCCGCAAAGGTCGCCGTCGTCGCGTCAGGGCTTCTCGGGACGATCAACGGTTCTTCGGTGGCAAACGTGGCCACGACGGGTACCTTCACGATCCCGCTCATGAAGCGGGTCGGGTACCAGCCAGAGTACGCCGGGGCCGTTGAGGCCTGCGCCTCCACGGGAGGGCAATTGATGCCGCCCATCATGGGGGCCGGAGCCTTCATCATGAGCGAATTCCTGGGGATCCCCTACCTCAGGATCGCCGCGGCAGCCATTATTCCCGCCCTCCTCTACTATTCGGCCATTTTCGTGAACGTTCATGTCCGGGCAAGGAAGCAGAACCTGAAGGGGCTTTCCAGGGACGAGCTGCCGGTCATCCGCGAGGTTTTGAAGAAGGACGGGCATCTTCTCATCCCGATCGCTGTCGTCATCGCCACCCTGCTCATGAAGTACACCCCTGTGGTCGCTGCCTTTTTCGGCGTGGTCTCAGTCGTCGTGGTCAGCCAGCTTCGACCCCACACCCGGATGGGACTGAAGAACATCCTGGAAGCGATGGAAGAGGGAGCCAGGGGCTCCCTGGGCGTCGCCATGGCCTGCGCCCTGGTTGGATTCGTCGTGGGCACGTCGTCGCTGACTTCCCTGGGATTGACGATCTCCAACAACATCATCGAACTTTCGGGCGGAAAGCTCTTCCCGACATTGATTATGGCGATGGTCGCCTCGCTCGTCCTGGGGATGGGCCTGCCGACGACCGCCAACTACATCGTCTGCAGCACCATCGTGGCTCCGGCTTTGATCGGCATGAACGTCCTGCCGCTCGCTGCGCACATGTTCGTCTTTTATTTCGGGATCATGGCCGACCTGACTCCGCCCGTGTGCCTGGCCGCTTTCACGGGAGCCGGGATTGCCGGGGCGCAACCGGGGAAAACAGGACTGACCGCCACGAAAATTGCACTCGTGGCGTATTTCATCCCCTATTCTTTCATCTATACCCCCATGATCCTTCTTCAGGCTCCGAACCTCGTCCACCTGGTGATCCTTGTTGGCTCCTCCCTTTTGGGCATCGTCAGCCTGGCGGCGAGCCTCGAGGGCTGGTTGTTCAGGGAACTGAAGGCGGTAGAACGAGCCGCTCTTCTCCCCCTTGCCGTTGCGACATTCATGCCCCAGGTGAGCGTCAACCTCGTTTCTGGAGGATTGCTGGCCGTTCTGTTTTTCCTGCTGAAAAAAACGGCCAAGCCCGAGACGGCGCTGGCCGAAAACTGACCCTCCAAAAGAGAAATCGTTTCCGGCGGGTGGCCCCGAACAGGCCACCCGCTTCTGTCATCTCCTGAGAAGATTCCCGACGGGGCAGACGGTGCACCAGCTGCGGTGATTCTTCCAGAGTGCCAATGGAACCGCGATTGCCGAGGAAACAAGGCACATCCTGTAGAACACGAAACCCAGCCGGGATAGGCTACCGGCATCCCAAGGGCCGAAAAGCCCTGCATTCCGAAGCTGGAAAGCGAAAACGAGGGAAAAGATTGCAAGCCCGGCTGCCCAGGTTTTTTTCGACCTGAAAAACGCAGGAATCGGCTTTTTGGGAGAGACTTTCGACATCACGAGATCCAGGAAGCTGCCGCGTGGACAATAAAAACCGCACCATTTCTTTCTTTTTCCGGAAAGAACGACGACTCCCATGACGGCCAGAAGAAAAACCCCCAGGAGGGGGAATGCCCAGCCGGCCAGGATCATCACGATATACAGGGTCAAACTCGCGATTCGGATCATGGTTCAACACCCCCGGCGCTAATACTATATGGGGGTATATTAATCGCATCAAAGGTATCTTGTCAAGGGATCTTGAGGCATAATACCCTAGGAAAGGATCCAAACGTGGAAAGGGGATACGGGAATGGACCTGCGCTCCTTTTTCGAGCAGGAAGTCAAGCCGGCGCTCGGCTGCACCGAACCGGGGGCTGTCGCCCTGGCCGCCGCGACTGCCGCCAAAACCCTGGCTCAACCGGTGGAAACGATCCGGTTGCGACTTTCTGCCAACCTCTTCAAGAACGGCATCTCCGTCGGCATTCCGGGGACCAGGGGCTTGAGGGGAAACCTCCTGGCCGCAGCCCTCGGGGCCCTTTGCGGGGATCCCGAAAAGGGGCTTCTTGTCCTCGAAGACGTGCCGGAAGAAGCGGTGGAAACAGCCCGCAAGATGGTGGAAGAAGGCCTCGTTTCCCAGGAAGTGGTTCCCGATGTGCCGAGTGTTTTCGTGGAAGCCTTCCTTTTCGGAGGGGGGCACAGTGCCTCCGCAGTGATTGCGGGACGCCATGACCGGGTCGTCGAGGTCAAAGCCGACGGGGAAGTGATCCGGCGCCTCCTCGAAGCGGATCGAAACCTTCAGGGGCTTCCGTCTTACATCCAGGAACTCATGGGCAAGGATATGGAGAACCTTTGGGACCTTGCCGGCTCGATTGACAGGGAGATCGAGGATTTCCTTCTGGAGGGGGTCCGGATGAACCGAAAGGTGGCCCAACAGGGACTGGAATCCCCTTGGGGACTGGGCGTGGGCTATTCCCTTGCGGGACGCGGGGAAGATCTCCTCTACAGGATCAAGGCCCTTGCCGGCGCGGCGGCGGATGTCCGGATGGACGGCGGCTCCTGGCCGGTCATGAGCAGCGCCGGGAGCGGCAACCACGGGATCACGGCGATCCTCCCCGTGGCGGCGGTGGCCGAGGCCTGGGGGAAAAGCCCCCGGGAACTGGCCGAGGCCCTGGCTCTCAGCCACCTGGTGACGGGGATGATCAAGGCCCACACGGGCAGGCTCACACCCACCTGCGGATGCGTGATCGCCGCGGGAGGGGGTGCCGCGGCCGGGATTGTACGGCTGGGAGGAGGGACTCCGAGACAGGCGGAAACGGCGGTCGCGTCGCTCGTTTCCTCGCTTCTGGGGGTGTTGTGTGACGGCGCAAAAGGTTCCTGTGCCCTGAAGGTTTCAGCGGGGGCCGGGGAAGCGTACCTTTCCGCCCGGATGGCGCTTGAAGGGCGCGGTGTATTGGACCAGCAGGGGGTCATCCTTCCGGGGTTGAAAGAAACGGCCCACGCGGTTGCCGAGATCAGCCGTCACGGCATGGCTGCCGTGGACGCCACGGTCCTTCGGCTTCTGGGGGAAATGGAAGGGGCCGCCCGTTCTTGAGGAGGCAGAAAGCGGCCTGGCTGGGGATCCGGACGTTTGAAACCATTGCCAGGTTCTTGCCCCATTCCGCCGCGGTCCGGCTGGGATCGTGGCTGGGTGTTTTAGCCTGGCTTTTCAGCTGGAAGCGTGTGGATGCAGCCGAGAGACGGTGCGTACGGGTCCTCGGGGTTGGAGTCACCGAGGCCCGCCGCATTGTCCGCGAATCCTACAGGAACCACGGCCGCTGCGCGGCCGAGATCCTCCGCCTGCCGATCCTTGAAGGTGCCCTGGATAACCTTTTTTCCGTCCTCGGGGAGGAGAATCTCCGCAAGGCTTTCGAAAAGGGGAAAGGAGTCATCTTGCTTTCGGCGCACCTGGGAAACTGGGAACTGGCGGCAGCGAAAATCGCCAGGATGGGTTTCCCCGTGGAAGCCATCGGTGCCGAACAGCGCGACCCGCGGATCACCGAGCTGCTGTTCTCGCTTCGGGCTTCCGGGGGAGTGGGAACGATCCGCAAGGGGCTCGAACTGAAAGGGGCCCTCCGCTGCCTGCAGGCCGGGAAAATCCTTGCCGTTCTCCTGGACCAGGACGCGAAGCACAAGGGCGTCGTTGTCCCTTTCCTGGGGCGTCCCGCCAGTACTCCGTACGGTCCGGTCAAAATGTGCTGGAAACTGGGAGCCCCCATCGTCCCGGTTTTTCCCATCCGGAAGAACGATGGAATCCATTTTGACCTGGTCTTTCTTCCCGCCCTCGACCTGCCCCCGGAGGAAGGCGGCGAGGGATCGCTCGTGAAAGCCGTGAGCCTTTGCAACGAAGTGCTGGGGGAGTGGATCGCCCGATTCCCGGAGCAATGGATGTGGCTTTACCCGCGCTGGGCCAGCACGGTGGGGGATTGAGACGATGGAGATCCTGCTTGCCCTCGATCCTGGGAAAGACAAGTTCGGCTGGGCCTTCGTCACGCCCGGCGGGGACCTGCTGGCCAGCGGGATCATCCCGTGCCCGCACCTGGAGGAATTGCTGGATGGGCTCCTCGCCGGGGATTTGGGGCAATTGTCCCAGACGATCCGTGAACGACGGGGAAGCGGGGAAAAGCTGCCGCCTCCTGGAAAGATCCTTCTCGGGAGCGGAACGGCCCGAAGCCTCCTGGAGGAGGCCCTCGCCGCCCGGGGGCGGAACTTCACCCTCGTCGACGAGGCTTACACCACGCTGGAAGCGAGGCCGCTCTTCTGGAAGCTTCACCCGCCGGGTTTTTTCGCGGGGTGGATCCCCCAAAGCCTGCGGGTGCCGCCAAGGCCCATCGACGATCTCGCCGCGTGGGCCCTGGCTCTCCGGTTCCTTCGAGATGCAACGGAAAAGCCTGCCGGGAAAGGATGAGGGTCCCCAGGACTATTTCCCGGCAAACTTTCTCAGCGTTGCCCTTGCCAGCGCTTCGAGACTGGAAACCGTCATCGATTCCGGCAGGCCCGCGGCCCGGTATGCAAGAGGGGTTTCCGTGCAGGCCGTGATCAGCGGAAGCGCGGCCTGGCGCCACAACCGTTCCGCAAGAGGCCTGAAGCGCCCTGCGGCTTCTGAAATCCGGTTGGCCTTGACCAGCCGGATGATTTCGGTCACCTCCTCCTGCTCTGGAGCCGAGGGCAGGTGAAGAACATACCCTTTGCGACGCGCTCTCTCCTGGTACAGGCCGCTGGCAAGGGTTCCCTCGGTCGCGATGAGCCATCCCCCGTTCGGGCTTTTTTCGATGGCTTCCCGAAGCGTTGCCTCGACGATGTGGACGAGAGGAACGGGGAGTTCCCCGGCGAAGCGGTCAATGAACGCGTGGGCCGTGTTGCAGGGGACGGCGAGAAGATCCGCTCCCCAAAAGACCAGTTTGAAAAGGTCCTCGCGGATCCTTTCCGTGGGATCCTCTCCTCGGCCCAACAAAGCCGCGGTCCGGTCCGGAATTTGCGGGTCGGAAAGAAGGATCACCGGGGGGTGCTCCTGATCCGACCCGGCCGGGCTCAGCCTTGTCAACAGCGACAGGAACTCCGCCCCTGCGGCTGGCCCCATCCCTCCCAGAACCCCGATCAACTTAAAGGGAGCGTTCAACGTCGCGCAACTCCCCTTCCGTTTTTGCGACCACGGCAGCGACACAGCTGTCCCCGGTCACGTTGATGGCCGTTCTTGCCATATCCAGGACCGCATCGATGCCAGCCACGAGGGCGACTCCTTCCACCGGCAGTCCCACCGCCGTCAGGACGAGCGTCAGCATGATCAGGCCCGCCCCCGGCACCCCGGCGGTTCCGATCGAGGCCAGGGTTGCGGTCAGGATGATGCTGGCCTGGGCTCCCATGGAGAGGGGGATTCCATACGCCTGGGCGATGAAGAGAGCGCAGACTCCCTGGTAGAGGGCCGTGCCGTCCATGTTGATCGTCGCTCCCAGGGGCAGGACAAAGGAAGCAATTCCCTCGGAAACCCCGAGGTTTTCCTGGGCAACGCGCATGGTCACCGGCAGGGTTGCCGAGCTCGAGCGGGTGACGAACGCGGTCAGCGTTGATTCTCTGACACCCGAGAAGTACCAGAGGGGCGATTTTTTGACCACGAGCATGATGAGTCCCGAGTAAACCAAAAGCGCGTGGAGGAAGCATCCCAGGTAGACGGCCAGGATGACCTTGGCGAACGGGGCAAGGACGGATAGCCCGTACTTGGCCACCGTCGTCGCGATGAGGGCGAAGACGCCGTACGGGGCAAAGGCCATCACGATCCCGGTCAGCTTGTACATGGCTTCGGCCACGGAGTCCATGAGGGCGATGACGGGTTTCCCCTTTTCGCCCGCGAGAACGGCGGAAACCCCGAAGAACAGCGCGAAGACGATGATCTGAAGCATGTTCGCCTCGGTGAGTGATTTCGCGATGTTGTCCGGGAAGATCCCCAGGAGGACGTCGACGATCGAAGGGGGAACCGGGGCTTTGAAACCCGAGGTGTCGACCGAAAGGGCCATGCCGCTCCCGGGCTGAAGGATGTTCCCCAGCACGAGGCCGATCACGATGGCAACGGCGGTCGTGACGAGGTAAAGCACGATCGTCTTCGCGCCGATGCGCCCCAGCTTCCGGGGATCGCCCAGGGAGGCCGTGCCGACGACCAGACTGGAAAAGACCAGGGGAACGATGAGCATCTTCAGCAGGGTGATGAAGATCTTGCCGATGGGGGCCAGGACCTGGGCCTTGTCTTTGAGGACCGCTCCCGCGACGATGCCGAGGGCGAAACCGATGGCGATTTTCCAGATCAGGGGCATCCTCTTCCTGCTTTCCGTCATTTTCTACTCCCCTTTCCTTGTAAAATGAATAATTAACTGTTTCTCTACCATTATACACGATAAACTGCACCCGGCATGGAGTAAGATAGCAACGATTTTCCTGTTTCACCAAGGCTGCCTGTCCTGGAGGGGTGTCCGTGAAACGAACATTCGTCTTTTTCCTGTTCCTCGCTTTTTCGGTTTCCCTGCCCCTTGCGCCTGCCGCCGCATCGAGCGGCGCCATCCCGGAAACGGGCGCGGTCGTCCTGGCTCTTTCCGGCGGAGGGATGAAAGGGCTTGCCCACATCGGCGTCCTGGACGTCCTCCGTAAGTCCGGCATTCCTGTAGCCGGGATCGTGGGGACGAGCATGGGATCGATCATCGGCGGACTCTCTGCGTGCGGGTACGCTCCCGAGGAGATCGAGGAAATCGTTCGGGGACTGGACCTGTCTGCCCTGTTCGGGGACAATGCCCAGCCTTCCCTCCTGCCGAGGGGGGAAGAGGGGGTCCCCGGGGGCCAGCCCCTGATCCGGCTTGAATTCGGAAGCGACCGGCGGCTGGCGGGCCCGCTTGGCGGACTGAGGGGAATCCGTGTGTTCAATACGCTCTCGAGGCTGACCTCCCGGGTTCAAAACAGCAATTTCCTCGAGCTTCCCATCCCGTTTGCAGCGGTTGCCACGGACCTTGAAACGGGAGCGATGGTCGTCCTGAAACAGGGAAGCCTGGCCGGGGCCATGCGGGCATCGATGGCCATCCCGGGGGTCTTCGACCCCTGGCCCTATGAAGGGCGCCTGCTGGTGGACGGGGGCCTCGTCGCCAATGTCCCGGTTTCGGCGGCCCGTGCGCTGTTTCCCGGGTATCCCGTGGTGGCGGTGGACGTTTCGGGCAGCTTGAAAAGCCGGGAGGAAATCCGCTCGGTCGTGGACGTGATCGACCAGATGACAACCTTCATGACCCGGCAGAACGTGGAGAGGGAGCTGGCCGGTGCCGACCTCGTGATCCGGCCCGATACCCGGGGGATTGCGCTCCTTTCGGTGGCCTCGGTTTCCGGGGTCGTCGACCGGGGGAGGGAGGAAGCCAGGAAAGTCCTGTCCGAACTGGCCGCCCTGTGCGAGAAATCCCCTCCGGTGAAAAGAGCTCGATCGGAATCCTCGATCGTGACCTCCGTTGAGGCCTACGGGATTTCCGACCGGAGAAAACAGAGCCTGCTGGCCGGGACGGAGCATTGGGTTGGGGCACCTCCCGATCCGGAAGCCATCCGGGAAACGGCGGAGCGCCTCCGGCAGGAAGGCGATTTTTCCACCGTGGATGTTTCCCTGGAGGAAAGAGAATCGGGGACGGCAGTCGTTTTCAACATCCAGAAAAAGGCTCCCTACGAGGTTGAAATCGGGGGCTACACGACGAACATTTCGCCGGCAGAAAGGGCGGTGACCCTGCAGGCCGTCCGGAGGGATCTCGCCTCCGACGGAGACCTCCTCTGGGTCGGCCTCAACCTTGCCGAGGACTGGGGAGGTTCGGCCCGGTATTTGACCCCCTCCCGGGAAAACGCCCGCTGGGAGGCGATTGTATCCGCAAGGCACCGGCAGCTGACGCCGGCCAATGCCCCGGACGCGGATTGGGAACGCTACGCCCTGACCGTGTACCGCACCCGCGGTTACGGCCGCTGGCAGGTCGGCTGGGGCGGAACCCTCGAGGTCCTGGAATGCCCGGAAGGGCTGAAGGACGGTTTTGCTTCCGGCCCCGCCTTCTACGCAGCCTACGAGGGACTGGATGATCCCCTGGACCCGACGGAGGGGATCCGGTGGTGGGTTCGCGCGTGGTGGCGTGACGGAGAGTCCCTGCTCCTGAGGACGGAAGGACTGCTGGTGCATTCATTTTCCCCCCGCTGGCGCCTTCTTCTGTCCGGGGGGCTGGAGGCCGGGGACGCGTCGAACCCCGCAACGGCCGCCTGGCTGGGGGGGAGCGATGACCTCGTGGGCTACGGGGACAGGCCCTTCCTGTCCGAGAGGGTCGGCTGGGCCAAGTTGGTTTTCCGGCGAGTCCTCGAGCGCAGCTGGTGGGGATCCATGAACGTCGACCTCTTCGCTGCGGCAGGCAATACGTACGATTCGGGGTGGTCCAGCCAGGAAAGCCTCTGGGAAGCGGGTGTATCCCTTTCTTTCCCGAACAATTTCCTGGGAGGGAGTCTGTTCCTCCTGTACAACGATGAAAGCGAACTCCGGTGGGGGTTATCCCTGGGCCGTCCCATGCCGGTGAGGGACCCGCTTCCCTGAGGATCGGGAGCGGCCTTGCCGTTATCCCTGTGTAGAGGCTACAATGTCACTCGTTCAGTCGGACGGAGAACGAGGATTGGAGGGGGTTTCATGGCACGGAACATCACGCCGAAGGAAAAAGACTATTCGCAGTGGTACCTGGATGTGATCAAAGCGGCTGAACTGGCCGACTATGCGCCCGTGAGGGGATGCATGGTGATCCGGCCTGACGGGTACGCCGTCTGGGAATCGATCATGTCGGAGATGGACCGGCGCTTCAAGGAAACCGGCCACGTGAACGCCTACTTTCCCCTACTGATCCCGAACTCTTTCCTCGAAAAGGAAAAAGAGCACGTGGAGGGGTTCGCTCCGGAGTGCGCCGTCGTCACGCATGCGGGGGGAGAGGAACTCGAGGAGCCCCTGGTGGTCCGCCCGACCTCCGAAACGGTCATTGGCTACATGTACAGCAAGTGGGTGCAATCCTGGCGCGACTTGCCCCTTCTCATCAACCAGTGGTGCAACGTCATGCGGTGGGAAATGCGGCCCCGCCTTTTCCTCAGGACCTCGGAGTTCCTCTGGCAGGAAGGGCATACCGCCCATGCCACCCGGGAGGAAGCCATGGAAGAGACCCTGAAGATGCTCGAGGTCTACCGGGGCTTCATGGAAGAAATCCTGGCCCTGCCGGTGATTGCCGGGGAGAAATCCGAGGGGGAGAGATTCCCCGGCGCGGACAACACCTACACCTGCGAGGCCATGATGAGCGACCGGAAAGCGCTGCAGGCAGGAACCAGCCATTTCCTTGGACAGAATTTCGCCCGGGCCTTCGAAATCCGCTTCCAGAACCGGGCAGGGGAACTCGAACATGCCTGGACGACAAGCTGGGGGACCTCGACCCGAATGATCGGGGCCGTGATCATGGCCCATTCCGATAACGACGGGCTGATCCTCCCGCCCCGGCTGGCTCCCGTCAAGGCGGTCATCCTGCCGATTTCGACGGATGAGGAAAAACTCCGGGAGGTCATTCTTCCGAAAGCCAGGGAAATCGCCTCGACACTCAAAGGGGTTCTCGGTCCGATGGCGGTCCGGGTCGACACCGATTTCCACCTGCGGCCCGCAGACCGTTTCTTCCGGCATCTCCAGAAAGGGGTTCCCCTGCGGCTCGAACTGGGAGAACGCGAAATGGAGGCGGGAAGGGTCCGGGCGGTCCGGCGAGACACGGCCGAGCGCTCCGATATCGCTTGGGAGGCAGTGCCGACGGAAGTGCCGCATCTCCTCGAAACGATCCAGAAGGCCCTTTTCGACCGGGCCCTGGCTTTCCGCGAAGCCAACACCCGCCATGCATCCTCTTTCGAGGAGATGAAAACCCTGCTCGAGAACGAGGGAGGGTTCGTGACGGCCTTTTTTGCGGGCGACCGTTCCGACGAGAAGGCGATCAAGGAGGCCACGGGTGCGACCGTCCGGTGCTTCCCCCTCTCCGACGAACGGGTGGGGACGTGCTTCTTCACGGGAAAAGAGAACGCGAAACTCGCGATTTTTGCCCGGGCCTACTAGGACGCTCTGGTGAAGCGGGGGGGCGGGGGCCTTGGGCTCCTATCCCTCCCTTTTTGTTTAGGGGGGTACCGACGCGGGGCGGGGGGCGGATTCCTGGATCGATGGAATGATGTATCATAGAAAAGAGCCGAACCTCAAGCGGGGGAGTGGACGGCATGGCGCTGGAAAAACTTTGGGGAAAAACGGCGATTCGAATCGTGGAAGGGGACATCACCGCATACGACGGGGACGCGGTGGTCAACGCCGCAAACAACGAGTTCTGGATGGGGTCGGGAGTCGCCGGGGCAATCCGGAGGAAGGGCGGGCAATCCATCGAGGCGGAGGCCATGGCCGGCGGGCCGGCCTTGCCCGGGGAGGTCCGGGTGACCGGGGCCGGCCGGCTGTCCGTTCGGTTTGTCCTGCACGCGGCCGTGATGGCCCAGGATCTCGTGACCAGCGAGGCCTTCATCCGCATGGCGACACGAAACGCCTTGAGCCGTGCGGAGGAGGTCGGAATCCGTCGGCTCGCCTTCCCGGCCCTCGGGACGGGGGTTGGGGGGTTCCCTCTTGCGGACTGTGCCCGCGCGATGCTGAAGGAGGTCTGGGATTATCTTGCCGGGAATCCTTCTAGCTCCCTGAAGGAGGTTGCCTTCTACCTTTTCGGTGAGGAAGCCGCGCGGACATTCGAACGGACCTTGGCCGGATTCCCGGGGCTCGGGTCCGGGGACGGATAGGCACCCATGGGAAACCCCAGGGGACCGAAATCCAACGTGAAATCCAGGCGGCCGCACTCTCCGGCGCATGGGCTTCAGCCGGTTACGGACAAGCCCTACCCGGTTCCGCCGAACCCGGACGAGAACCTGGAGGACCCGAGCCTCTTCTTCAACCGTGAGCTGAACTGGATCGAATTCAACCGCAGGGTGCTGGAGGAAGCCCTGGATCCTTCCCTTCCCCTGCTTGAGCGAGTCAAGTTCCTGTCGATCTTTTCCACGAACCTCGACGAGTTTTTCATGATCCGGGTGGCCGGGCTGCTGCGGCAGTTGAGCCTGGGAGTGCTGGAACCGCCTCCTGACCGGATGACCCCCACCGAGCAGCTGGTCCGGATACGGAAGATGCTGAAACCACTGCTCGCGGCCCAGATCGAGGCCTGGGAAAAGGACATCCTCCCGCGCCTTTTTGCCGAGGGGATCCGGATCTTCCATTACGAAAAACTGGAGCCGGGAGCCCGAAAACTGCTTCGGTCCTATTTCCGCGAGGAGATCTTTCCCACGCTGACCCCGCTTGCTTTCGATGCAGGACATCCGTTCCCCCATATCTCGAACCTCAGCCTCAACCTGGCCGTCACGCTGAAAGGGCCGAAAGGCGCCGAGCGGTTCGCCCGGGTCAAGATCCCGACCCTTTACCCGCGGCTTTTGAGGGTTCCCGGTGAGGGCCGGGGGAATGCGTACAACCGCATGGGGATGAACGACCCGCGGAACAACGATTTCGTCTGGATCGAAGAGGTGGTGGCCGCGAACCTGGACCTGCTGTTTCCAGGGATTCCCGTCCTGTCGGCCCATCCTTTCCGGGTGATCCGGGATGCGGACCTGGAGATCGAGGAGGACGAGGCGGCGGACCTTTTGACGGTCATGGAGGAGAGCGTCGAACAGCGGCAGTTCGGGACCCCGGTCTGCCTGGCCTTTGACAAATCCATGCCTCCAAGGGTGAAGCGGGTCCTCATCGAGAACCTCCGGGTCGGTCCTTGCCAGATCTATTCGGTCGAAGGGCCGCTTGGGATGGGGGATCTCATGGAGCTTTATTCCCTCGACCGGCCGAGGCTGAAAGAAGCTCCGTTCGCCCCGGCCGTTCCCGAACCCCTTCGAAAGACCTCCGACATCTTTTCCGCGATCCGGAAAAGGGATATTCTCCTCTTTCATCCTTACGACAGCTTCAAGCCCGTGCTGGATTTCCTGAACGCCGCGGCCCGCGATCCCGACGTGCTTGCCATCAAGCAGACCCTCTACCGGGTGGGGAAGAACGCCCCGGTCGTGGAGGCTCTCCTGGAAGCCCGCGAGTCCGGCAAGCAGGTCATGGCCATGGTGGAACTGAAGGCGCGCTTCGACGAAGAAAACAACATCCAGTGGGCGAGGGAACTGGAGCGTGCGGGGGTTCATGTCGTCTACGGGGTGCTGGGCCTCAAGTGCCATGCCAAGGTCCTCCTGGTCGTCCGGCGGGAGAGCGACGGCATCCGGAGGTACGTGCACCTGGGAACGGGAAACTACAATGTCGTGACGGCCCGGCAATACACCGACCTGGGACTGTTTACCTGCGATCCGGACATCGGGGAGGATGTCGTGGACCTTTTCAACGCGATCTCCGGGTACTCGATGAAGAAGGATTACCGGAAACTCCTGGTAGCCCCGGCAAACATGAGAGAGGGCCTTCTCTCCAGGATCGAGAGGGAGATCGAGGTTCACGAGAAACAGGGGAACGGTGCCATTGCCTTCAAGGTGAACGCCCTGGTTGACAAGGAGTGCATCCAGGCCCTGTACCGGGCTTCGCGGAAAGGGGTGCGGATCGACCTTCAGGTCCGGGGGATCTGCTGCCTGCGCCCCCAGGTCAAAGGCGTCAGCGAGACCATCCGCGTGACTTCGATCGTCGGGCGGTTTCTCGAGCATCCGCGGATTTTCTGGTTCAACAACGGGGGGAACGAGGAAATCCTCCTGGGAAGCGCGGACCTGATGCCCCGAAACCTTGACCGGAGAGTGGAGGTCGTGTTCCCGGTCGAAGATCAGGCTCTCGCGCAAGCGCTGCGGCATACGATCCTCGACGTGCACCTCCATGATCGGACGAAAGCCCGGATGCTTCTGCCGGACGGGACCTACATGCGCCTGGGCCCTGTTCCCGGAGAGCCTGTCGTTGACGCTCAGCGGGAGATGATCCGAAAAAGGGGGAGCTGGAACGATGTTTGACAGCTTGAATTCCCCCCTTGGGTCCGAATTCTGCCTTTTTGCCTCGGAAGCGCTGACGAAACGGATCTGGGCGCTGCTGGACGAGGCGGGCGGGGTCAGGGAGAACCGTGATCCGGAATGCCTCCACCGCATGAGGGTGGCCTCCAGGCGGCTTCGGAACGCGCTTTCCCTTTTCGGAGGCTGTTTCCCCGAAGAAGAAAGAAAACGGTGGGAAAAGGAAGCCCGCAAGGTTGGCCGTGCGCTGGGAGAAGCCAGGGATGTAGACGTGCAGGCTGCTTTGATTTCTACCCTTCTCGAAAAGATGGAGGACCGGCGCCTGAGGCCGGGCGTCGAACGGCTCCTCCTTCGACTGGAACAACGGCGGGAACGCCTGCAGCCGAAGGTGATCAGGGCCCTCGACAGCCTGGAGGAAAGCGACCTGAAGAACGGCTTCCCGGAAGCGCTGCGAGAGCTGTCGGCCAGGATGCGCCTGGCGTTGCAGGAAGAGGCGGAAGACCAGGAATCCGTCCGTGCGACCGCTGTGGATCTTTTGATCCGGCGGGCCGTTGAGCTGGAAGCCTTCCAGCTGGTCGCCGACCACCCGGAAAGGGTGGAGGAACTTCACGCCATGCGGATCGCCGTGAAGCGGCTTCGGTACACGCTCGAAATCTTCCGGTCCCTTTTCGAAGGGGCGGCCGAACCTGTCCTCGAGACGCTCAAGAAGCTTCAGGACCTTTTGGGCGAGGTGCACGACTGCGATGTCTGGATCGGGTATTTGCCCCTGTTTCTTGAAAAGGAAAGACGGAGGACGATCCGGTATTTCGGGTATGAACGGCCGATGGGAAGATTGCGGCCGGGAATCGGGTTCCTCCAGGAGGAATTCCACAGGCGCAGGGCCGAGCGCTTCGAGGAGTTTCGGGGGTTCTGGAGAATGAACCTGGAAGCGGTCGGCTGGAAAGGGGTTGCCCGGAGCCTGGGGAGGACTGTCCCTTGAAGGTTGCCCTGATCGCCGACGTTCACGCCAACCTTCCGGCTCTCGAGGCGGTCATGGAACACGCCAGGAGGAAGGGCTGCGAGGCCTTCTGGAACGTCGGGGACAGCGTGGGATACGGTGCGTTCCCGGAAGAAGTCGTGGCCATTTTGAGGCGGCAGGCGGTGAACGTCATTGGCAACTATGACCGCAAAGTCCTGGAAGTGAAGAAGCAAGATGCTTTCTGGCGGGAAACCGGGATGCCCGAAAAAAGGATGGCTTTCAACTGGGCCTACGATCACTTGTCCGAGGAAAGCCGAAAGTGGCTTTCCAGCCTGCCGGAGCAGGTCAGGATGGAAGTGGAGGGGAAACGGATCCTTCTCCTGCACGCCAGCCCTCTTTCGGCGAAGGAGCACCTTTCCCCCGAAACCCCGTTGTCCCGGTTCGAGATCCTCGCCGAGGCCGCGGATGCCGATCTCGTCGTCTGCGGCCACTCGCACCGTCCTTTTTCCATCCGCGCGAAGAAAACGGTGTTCGTGAACCCGGGCTCGGTGGGGCGCCCCGATGATCAGGATTCCCGGGCCGCCTACGCGACGCTCACGCTCCGGAAGGGGCGCTTCCGCCTTTGCCAGTACCGCGTGCCGTACGACGTCAAACGGGCTGCCGATGAAGCGAGGCGGAGGGGGCTCCCGGAGGCCTTTGCCCAGATGCTTCTTCGCGGAGTGAGCCTGAGCGGCATTCTGGAGGAGGA
Source organism: Synergistaceae bacterium (assembly GCA_029267465.1). Lineage (GTDB taxonomy): Bacteria > Synergistota > Synergistia > Synergistales > 79-D21 > 79-D21. The sequence continues at coordinate 3,822 of JAJUIT010000029.1, read as the reverse complement.
ATCCCCCGGCCGTGGCGATCTCCTCCTTTCCGCCAGGAAATTTGCGGAACTCTGCGGGGCGGAGGCGGAGCATGCCCGGCAGGTTGAACGCCTGGCCCTGAAGCTGTTCGACCTGCTGAAGCCCCTGCACGGGTTGGGGAAACGCGAGCGCTTCTTGTTGCAATGCGCTGCGATCCTGCACGACATCGGGTGGGTCAAAGGGGGAAACGGGCACCACAAGACATCTCTGCGCCTGATCCGAGAAGCCCCCCAGCTGGGGTGCTTCTCTTCCCGCGAGAGAGGGATCATCGGTTCGATCGCCCGCTATCACCGGGGCAAACTGCCCAGCGAAGGGCATTCGGCCTACGGGGCTTTGCCCGAAGGGGATCGCTTCACGGTATGCGCCCTGGCCTCTCTGCTTCGGCTGGCCGACGGCATGGACGCGAGCCACGGTTCGGTTGTTCGGGAGATCGCCCTGCGAATGGAGCCAGGCCGGATCCTCATCGAGTGCCGGGTTCCATCGACCGCCTTCTGGGAGCGCGAGTCGACCGAAAAAAAGAAAGACCTGTTTGAACTTACTTTTCGAAAAGAGTTGAAGATCGAATGGAGCCAAGCGTGAAGAATACAAAAGGGAAAGTGGCTGCCTTCCTTGACATGGGAACGAACTCGGTGAGGCTTTTGGTCGTTCGGGTGGATCCGGGAGGCGTCTATACGATCCTCAACCAGCAGCGGGAGGTCGTCCGGCTGGGAGAAGGGGAGTTCCAGGAACAGATGCTGCAGCCCCGGGCCATGGACCGGGCCATCCTCGTCTGCCGCAAGTTCAAGGACCTGGCCCGGGCCTACGGGGCGGAAGAGATCGTGGCCGTAGCAACTTCCGCGACGCGGGACGCGGAGAACCAGGGCAAGTTCCTGGCGCGCCTTGAAAAGGAAGCCGGCCTGGAGGTCCGGGTCATCTCGGGAAGAGAGGAAGCCCGGCTGATTTACCTCGGTGTCTCGAGCGGCATTCACATGGGAGCGAAAAACGCGGTCTTCATCGACATCGGGGGAGGCAGCACGGAGGTGATCGTCGGCAACCAGTCGGATTACGCCTACCTCGACACCCTGAAGCTTGGGGCGATCCGCCTGACGCAGATGTTCTTCCTGCCGGACGAAAAGGGGCCCGTCACCCCGGCGCGCTATGCCCTGATCTGCCAGTATGTCAGAAACGCCGCGATCCGGACGGCCCAGAGGGTCAAGGAGCATCGGATCGACATGGCCCTGGGGAGTTCGGGAACGATTCTCAACCTCTCGGAAATTGCCCGGGAGATGAAATTGAAGGGGGTCCATGGAGAATCCCGCCTCGGCAGAGAGGCCTTGAGGAAGGTGGTCCAGACCCTTTGCTCTCTTCCGCTGGAGGAAAGGCGGAAAGTCCCGGGCATCAATCCCGACAGGGCGGACATCCTGGTGGCGGGGGCGGCGATCATCGAGACGCTGATGGACCTGATCGGCCTGAAGGAAATCCAGGTCAGCGAGCGGAGCCTCAGGGACGGCCTTTTGGTGGATTACCTTGCCCGCCAGGGCAATTTCCCGCAGATGGCCGAACTGACGGTCCGGCAGAAAAGCGTTCTTCGGCTCGCGAGGAATTTCAACCTCGACGAGGAACATGCCCTCGTGACCACCCGCCTGACGCTCGACCTGTTCGATTCCGGCTGGGAGGCCGGACTTCACGCCTACGGGGCCCCGGAAAGGGAACTGCTGGAGCACGCCGTCTTCCTGCACGATATCGGGATGTTCATTTCCTTCTCCAACCACCACGCTCACAGTCACTACATCATCCGCAACGCGGAACTGCTGGGATTCAACCAGACTGAAATCTCAATCATCGCCTGCATCGCGCTTTTCCACAGGAAAAAGCTTCCGGACAAGAAAATCCCCGATTTCGCTTCCCTGGACAAGGCTTCCCGGCAGGTTGTCCGCGTGCTCTCGATGTTCGTCCGGCTCGCGGAAAACCTGGATAGAACCCATACGGGGCTCGTGGCCGGTGCTCGATTCAGGCGGCTGGACGGAAAACGGGTCATCCTGGAAATCCGGGCGGAGGGCGACATCCAGATGGAACTCTGGGGCGTGCAGTCCCAGGCGGAGGGGTTTCTGAAAACCTTCGGGAAAGAGCTCGAGACCCGGGTTCTTTCTCCCGGGGATGCTACAGGGGGTCCGGTACGTCGATCCCCATCCGGGTCGCCACGGCCCTGAAAAACGTGTCGATATCCTCCTCGGCGTGAAGGGCGACCCGGGAGGAAGGCAGCCACGACCTGGAGATCTCCCCTTTGTTCACCACGACGATCAAGCCCGGGCACGCACCGGGCAGCCAGGCTGCAGGAGTCACGGCAAGGGATGAGCCGACCACGAAGAGGAGATCGGCGTTTGCCACGAGATCGCGGCAGTCGTCGAACCGTCGGACATTCTCCCCGAAGAAAACGATATCCGGTTTGATGACTCCTCCGCAGCGGTCGCAGAGGGGAATCCGTTCCCTTGCGATTTTGGCCGCACTCTCCCCGTAGGAGTATCCCTTCCCGCATTTCGTGCAGTGGCTTTGCCAGACGCTGCCGTGGATTTCCAGGACATTGCAGGACCCCGCCCGCTGGTGAAGGGCGTCGATATTCTGCGTGACGATCCCGCTCAACCGCCCCTGGCTTTCGAGAACGGCAAAAAAGCGGTGAGCCCAGGTGGGCTTGACCGTTTCGAGCAGTTTCAGAAAGTCACGGTAGAAATCGTAGAAAAAGGCGGGATTGGCAAAAAAGGTCCCGATCTCGAAGATCCGCTCCGGGTTTTCGATCCCAAGCCTTGAATAAAGCCCATCCGGCCCCCGGAAGTCCGGGATCCCCGCACGGGTTGACATCCCCGCCCCGCTCAAAAGCGCGATGCGGCGGGAAGAAGCAATCATCCCGGCACACCGCTCCGCGTCGGACTCCTGGCGAACGTTCATTCGGATCCCCTCCTTGTCCCCCAAAGTCTACCGCAACCCCCTGACCGGTCAAATCCATCCAGGGGCGGTTTTTCCCCTTGAACGAGGTCTTCCTGGCGTGATATAGTTTATGCAAACGGGTGCAAAACATTGGAGGTGTCTCTGTTATGGCTTTGCGGAAGATCGTCTACGGTGTCGAAGATCGCCCTCCCTTCCCCATCATGGTCCTGGCCGGCCTGCAGCATGTGCTGACCCTGTTCGGGGCCACCACTCTCGTTCCCCTCATTTTCGGGCCTGCCATGGGGATGGACACGCTCCAGATCGGCTTTTTCATTTCCTGCGTCTATTTCGCGATGGGGGTCGCCACGTTGATCCAGACTCACCCGAAACTGGGATCCGGCCTCCCGATCGTTCAGGGCTCCAGCTTCAGCTTCATCCCGCCGATCATGACGATCATCGGGACGTTCAAGGCCGCCGGACCCGCGGTCATCATGCAGAACGTCGGCGGTGCGCTCATCTCCGGGGGGCTGGTCCTGGCGGTCCTGGGGTATACGCGGCTGGTGGGGGTGATCCGCAGGGTCATCACACCGGTCGTCATCGGCCCCACGATCATGGCGATCGGCTTCTCCCTTGCTCCGGTAGCGGTCCAGTTCAACGCTGCGAACTACTGGCCCGTTTCGCTGCTCGTCGTGGTGGGCGTCTTCCTCTTCAGCCTCATCCTGAAAAACAAGTACATCAACATTTTTGCCATCCTCTCGTCCATCGTCCTGGCCTACCTGGTCTGCCTGGCCGCGTCCCTGGGCGGGGTTTTCGCCCCGGGACACCCGGCCTACATCAACCTGGCCAGCATCCAGGCGGCGCCCTGGTTCCGGGATGTCCGCACGCTTGTCATGCCATGGGGT
>JAJUIT010000058.1 GCA_029267465.1 Synergistaceae bacterium | reverse complement strand
TTCCGCCTGGGGCACATGGGCAACATCGACAAGCACACCCTGGTGTCAGCCGTGGGAGCGGTGGAGCGGGCCTGTTTCAAATGCGGCTACCGGATCGAGTTCGGCAAGGCGCTCGGGGTCCTCCAGGATGGCCTGGCCAGGGAGTGACCTGCACGGGTGAATCGAAAGAGGGCCTTCCGAACTATGCGGAAGGCCCTCTCCTTCTCAAGAATCCTGTCCTTGCCAAAAGGTCCTCTTGACGTCGGACGCCACCGTTTCGATGAAATCCCCACCCGCTGGATCCGGACGGGTCATCAGGCTGACCGCGACAAAAACCGCGACGCTCGCGCACAGCCCCCAGACCGGAGGCCATTGCCCCAGGAAATTCGTCTTGGTCCAATACAGGACACCCGTTAGAAGCGCCCCCGAAATCATCCCGGCAATTGCCCCGGCGGCGGTCCCCCGTTTCCAGAAAAAGGCTCCCAGGATCACGGGAAGCTGTGCCATGAGCCCGGCGGAAGCCATGGAAGAGAGCACCGCGATCAGGCCGAGCTTGAGGCTCCCAAAGGCATAGCAGGCCACCGTTAGGACAGGGATCAGCAGCTTGCCCCACTTCAGCTCCTTTTCCTCGGGAAGCGGTGTCAGGGCCCTTACGAGGTCTCTTCCGAACATCGAGCTAAGGGTCAGGATGATGGAGTTAAGGGTGGAGACCGCTGCGGCGAAGATGCTAAGAACAACCAGGAGGGCGAGCCCTCGCGGAACCTTGGTCAGGAGGGCGGCCATTGCCCCGTCGGGGTTCTTGAGCCCCGGCACCAGAAGCGCTGCCGCGAGTCCGAGAAGGACGCAAAGGACGGTGTAGATGAATCCGAAAACCGAAAACCCGGCCACCATCCCCCGGATACTCCGGATATCCTTTGGCGCGTAAAGCCTCTGGACAACCTGGGGGTTCGTCAGGGCGAAAAAGGTCCAGGGCAGGGTCAATCCCAGGAACATGGGAAACGGCCAGGAAACCTTCAGGAGGTCAGGCCGGGCCGCCATAGCGCTCCCCCACCCCTCGGGGAAAAGGAATCCCCCGATGAACGCCACCAGGAGGCAGCAGGCGACGAGCATGATGGTCGCCTGCAGGGCGTCGGTGAGGGCAACGGAGCGCAGGCCGGCCCAGATCGAAAAGACGACGGTGATCGCCGCCGCGACCGCCATCCCGGCCCAGAAGGGGAAAGCACCTCCGGACACTCCCTCAAGCAGGTACCCCATGCCCATCAGCTGGACCGAGGCATAGGGGACCAGCGTGACCAGGCAAAGAAGGGAAGCGACCGCCCCTACCCATTTCGACCCGTAACGGGTGCTCAGCAGCTCCGAGGGGGTCATCAGCCCGTACCGGCGCCCGGCAACCCAGTAGCGGGGCGCGAAAAGAACCAGGAGGACGACGGTTCCCAGGAGGTAGGTCAGCTCGAATCCCAGCGATGCGATACCGCTTTTATAGGTCAGGCCGACCAGCCCCACCATCATGAAGGCGCTATAGGTGGTGGCGCTGTAGCTCATGGCGGATACGAATCCACCCACCGTCCGGTTGGCCAGGAAGTAGTCGATCACTCCGCGCCCCATTCCCCTGCGGGCTTTGGCGGAAAGCGCGGCTCCCAGGAGAAACCAGGCCAGGATTCCTGCATTCAGCCAGCTCAGCGGCACGGAAAACGCCCCCCTTCACCCCACCGGGACATGACATATCCGCCAGCCGCGATGATTAGCAGCGCGGTCGCGCACCAGAACAGGAACGCACCGGAAAAACGGGTCCAATCTTTCATCAGGCCGAAAGGCACCGCGATGTTCGCCAGGAGCGCGATAATGCCGAATCCCAACCAGATCCGTTCCGTTTTTGACATGGTTATCCCCTACCTTCCCAGCAGTCCCTTTTCACCAAGCGCTGCCTCGATCCTGTCCAGGGTTTCCGGGCTGTCCGCCTCGATCGTGTGAAGGTGAAACCCCCCCGAAAGTGACGAGAGCACCCCTCTTCCCGTGCTTTCCAGCAGGTTCACGAACCGGTGCACCTCTTCAGCAGTCCGGACGTCAATATTGCCCTTCAGCTCCCCGTACACCGGGTGGTCGACGATCACATCGATGACGCGCCCCCCAAGGGCGACAATCGTGAGCAGTTCCTCCCGGATTTCCTCGGCCCCGTGCCTGACCGCAACAAGCCTTCTTATCCCGCACCCCTGCCGGTCCAGGGCATATCCCGCCGCCGTGGCGCGAATCGGGCATCCCGAGTCCCGTAGCCTGGCAATGTCCTGCACGATTGCCTGTCGGCTGACGCCGAACCGTTCCGCTAGCTCCGTCCCGCTCAGGGGCCTGCTTGCGGACTCTAGAAGCGCAAAAATTTGTCCGAGCCTCTCGCTTCGTTCCATGCGCATGCCACCCTTCGATTTCTGCTAGTGGCAGATGTTAGCATGTAGGCTCTTGTTTGAAAAGGGGGGAATCGCTTTTTTGTTAAAGGATTGGACTGAGGAGTTTCGCCATGCCCATGAACCCCTTCTCCCACAGAGGCAGGCGGTTCCACTCCTCCATTCCGAGGGGGCGGGAATGGGCAAGGTATCCTTCCTGGATCTCCAGCAGGGCGGAAGTCTCGCTGCTTCCGTAAAGGATGAGGTTCAGCTCGAAATTCAGGGAAAAGGACCGGATGTCGAAGTTGCTCGATCCGAAAAAAGCCAGCCGCCCGTCGACGGTCATCGTTTTGGCATGCAGGATGCCGGGCTGATAGCGGAAGAGATTCACCCCGATTTCCAAAAGCCTTGGAGTGTACGCATCGGCCGCATTCCCGACCAGCCTCTGGTCAACTTTTTCAGGCACGATCAGGTCCACCTTCGCCCCGTTCAGCACCGCCACTTCCATGGCCTGAAGCAGCCCGTCATCGGGAATCAGGTAAGGGGTGGTGATGATCACCCGTTCCCTGGCCTCGAAAAGAGCCGCCAGCACAAGGCGCTGAAAATTCTCCGTCGCGTAAGCCGGACCGCTCGGCACTGACTGGAGAAGAAAATCCCCCTTCTGGGAACCGGGCATCCCGTCTCTTCGCCCGGAAGGGAGCTCTTCTGTTTCGACAAACCAGTCTTCGAGGAAAACCCCCTCGAGCTGAGAAACGATCGGACCTTCCAGCCGCAGGGTCAGGTCATGCCATGCAATCCCTTTGGCCTTTCCCCCGTAGGTTGGGTCGATGGCGTTGTGAGACCCCATGTACCCGACCCGCCCGTCGATGACGGCCAGCTTTCGGTGGTTTCGGAGGTCGTAGCGGGCGGTCACCCTGTTTCGGCGAAAAAGCCTCCCCAGCGGGAGAGCCTCGACGACATGCACGCCGGAATTTTGAAGGGATTGGGCGTGTTTTTTCAAAAAAGCTTTCGATCCCAGGGCATCCAAAAGAAGCCGACATTCGACTTTCCTTCCGGCCGCCCGCTTCAGGGATTCCAGAAGGGGGCGAGTCACGCGGTCAGCGGCGAAAATATAGTAGAGCAAGTCGACGTGATGCTCAGCCCCATCGATGTCCTCCGCCAGCTTCTCGAAAAGGCTTTCGGCGGAATGGATGAACTCCATCCGGTTGCCCCCGACGATGGGCCATTTCCCAAGCTTCTGCCCAAGGCGGGCAAACCGCTCCGCATGGTCCGGCAGCACAGGGGGATGAGCGGTCCGGTCAATCTTGCGGCTGTTTTCCTGGATGCGGCGAAGGAGTTTCATCGCCTTTTCGTGCCGGACCTTCCGCTCTCGAGGAAGACGGGTGGATCCCATGAGGAGATACAGGATAGCCCCTGGAAGCGGCCAGAAAAAAACCACGAGAAGCCAGGCCATGGCAGTAGGAGGGCTGTGGCGGACCGGAAGGACGGCAAGGGCGGCGAGCCGGATCAAGAACGAAAAAAGGTTGTGAAGAGCGAGCAGGAGGACGCTGAGGCTCATTGCCCTTCTCTTTCCTCCGGGAGGACTTCAAAGTCGCAGATGAGCGGAAGGTGATCCGAAAACCGCACATCCGGAACGTCAAAACGGCGAACGATCACGTTGGGGCCAACGAGGAGGAAATCCAGGCGAAACCGGGGCAGACGGCTCGGGTAGGTCTTCCGCTCCAGCGGATCGGCATCCCTTAGGCCGGTCCTGGATAAAAATCCGCTCAGTTCGGCGCTGCCGTGCACCAGGTTGAAGTCGCCCCCCAGCAGGACCGGCTTTCTGCATTCCCTGACGATCTCGGTCAAGTGGTCGAGCTGGGCTTTCCTGGCACCCAGGCCGAGGGGCAGGTGAACGAGAAGGAAGACAAATTCCTCGAATTCGGCAGCCAGGAGGGTTTTTTTCATTCCCCTTTCCAGGTCAATCTTGCTCGTCCGTTTCGCTGGAACCCTGGAAAGGATGGCGTTCCCTTGCGAACTGAGGATCGGCAACTTCCTGAAGATCGATTCCCTCCCGTATTTGCAGGAAAAGAAATGGTCCAGCTTGAGATCCTCTGCCAGGCATCTCGCCTGCGATTCCCCTCCGTGCCGGTAGGACCCGCCGTCCACCTCCACCAGCCCGACGATGTCGGGCTGGATTTCGTCGATAAAGGAAGAAACCCGCCTCAGGGACGTTTCCGTTCTCCTGAAAAGGCCGGAAAAAGGCAGGGGTAAATGGTAATCCCACCCCGTTCCGGTTCCATAGCGAATGTTGTAAAGGACAACCCTCAACGGCACTCCTCCCGTGAGCCGAACTGGCCTTCTATCCTGGATCCGACAGGATCCGGGGTTCATCCGGATGCCCCCGGCCCCGTGAGAAACATGGGGTTAACGGTTTTTATTCTACCGTAAAGAAAACCGAAAGCCCGGCGTCTCCTTCTGCGCGAGAGACCGCCGGGCTTTCGGTTTTCCAGGATTCTAGGCCATCGTGACGACGGTTCCTTCTTTCCCTTCCAGGGCTTCGACGGCCTTGTAGAGAGAGGTGATGATCGCCTTGCGGCCGGGGAAAGTCCTGGCGAACTTGATTGCCGCCAGCACCTTCGGCAACATGCTCCCGGGAGCGAAATGACCTTCCTCCATATACCGGATGGCTTCTGGAACAGTCATGTGATCGAGGACCTTCTGGTCCGGTTTCTTGAAATTCAGGCAGACCTTGTCGACTTCCGTCAGGATCAGGAGGATATCCGCCTCGATGTCCTCGGCCAGGCGCTCGGCGGCAAGGTCCTTGTCGATGACTGCCGCGACTCCCGTAAGCGAACCGTCCATGTTCTCGATGACCGGGATCCCGCCCCCGCCGGCGGTGATGACGATCGTCGTGTCCCAAAGCCGCTTGATGGCGGAGAGCTCGACAATCTTCTTCGGTTCGGGGGAAGGGACAACCCTCCTCCACCCTCTTCCGGCATCCTCCTTCATGGTGTAGCCCTTCTCGATCTCCAGCTTGCGGGCTTCCTCCTCGGTATAGAAGGGGCCGATAGGTTTCGTTGGGTTCTTGAACGCCGGGTCGTTCGGGTCCACGACGACCTGGGTGGCGATCGTCACGACCGGAACATTGCGGTTGCGGTTCCGAAGAGCGTCCCGAAGCGCCTGCTGGATATGGTAGCCAATGTATCCCTGGCTCATCGCCCCGCACACGTCAAACGGCATCGCAGGGGTCTGATCGTTTTCCCTGGAAGCGATCTCCTGCCCGAGGACGATCCGCCCCACCTGCGGGCCGTTCCCGTGAACGATGGCCATCTCGTATCCCCGGCTGCTGATTTCGGCCAGGTACCCCGCGGTCTTCTTCACCACTTCCAGCTGCGCTTCCGCCGTCGGAGGAGTTCCGGCCTCCTGAAGGGCGTTGCCTCCCAATGCGATGACGACCTTTGTTGCGCTCATGGTGTTTTCTCTCCTCTTTTGAAAGATCTCTTCTTCGGAGAGAATTGTAAACCATAACACCACTACAGTTCAATATCTGTGGCAACCCCCTGGCGAGAATTCTTCCGTCCCCCGAGGGGCTGATTTTGGCTGAAGCATTGCGATCATTTGCTTTCAATCACTTGAAAGAAAATATTCCACCGTGGTTACAACCCGGACTTTCTTGTGATCTGGTGAACCTTTATCCCGGTCTTCGATCGTAAAGAGTCCCTGGGAAGCTCTCCGGATGCTGCCCACGCGAGCGCCGGAATCCCGGGCGAACTGTTCCGCGGCTTCCCGGGCATTCTTTGTTGCCTCCGCGATCATCGCGGGCTTGATTTCGTTAAGCCCCGTGAAGAGGAACTCCGTGGAGCGGGCATAATCCTGCTCTGCCAGGACAATGCCGCGGAGGACCAGCTTCCCGGAGTCCTCCATCGCCTTTTTGGCCGCCTTGATATCCGAGGTCCGAAGGGTGATGGTCGCTGTCGCAATGTAGCGGTAATCCCGTTTCTGCCCATCACCGTAAGGTTGTGCCTTCAGGTCGGTGACCTGCGGTGGCATCTCGGAAATCTCCTCTGGCCTGAACCCCGCCGCGGACAGAAAAGCCCGAACCTCGTTCTTGTGAGAATCCACGATTTTCTGCAGCTCCGCAAGATCGTTTCCCGTATCCCGGAAGGTGATGGGCCAGATGACCAAGTCCGCTTCAACGTTCTTTTCCGCAAATCCCCTGACCGTCACGAAACGCTCTGCGGACCGGGTCTCCTTCAGGGCTTCGCCGACAAAAAAACCCGCAAGGGCCAGTCCGAGTCCCACCAGGGCTCCCAACACCGCGGCTGCTGTCGTCGAACGGCTTCGCATGCGCGTCCCCCCTTTCCCGTATCTTCTTCAAGGCATGACAGGCACATCGATCAGCCTGCTTTCCTCGTTCAGCACCAGCAAGGCTTCCGGGGCAATTTTCAGGGTCCGCAGGGGGTCTCCGGAACCCCCGTAAACGAATTCGTGGTCGAGAAGCTTCCGATCGACCAGTGTCAAGAGGCCGAGACCAAAGAGAGGGACTTCCCCGGGCTTCAGCCCGAAGTGTTCCTGGATTTCCGCTGAAGTGGCCAGCCTTATTCCTTCTTCTCCCGTTTCGAGGTCCAGCGCCGCGAAATCGACCTTCCCGGTCGCCCCAGAGACAATCAGAAGCAAAAACCCCCCTTGCGCCCGAAGCACAAGGGCAGGAGCCGTGGCTCCCAGCCCGATCCCCCAGTAGGCCGCCCCTTCGGAAGCGCTCCGGATCCGGACTTTGTTTTCAAGGAGTTCGAAGGGAAAACCGCAATCCCGAAGCTGCCTGTATCGATCCTCTTCCTCCAAGCGATCGCCTCCCCGTGGTGGCAAAAAGAACGGTCAGACCCTAAGATGGAACCAGTTCGAACCCCACATTTCGAGGTAGATCCGAATGCCACCTTTGAATCTCCTTCGTTCATTCCTAAAAGGCAGGGAACCCCAGCCCCGGGCTGCCCTCGAATTCCTCCGCTACATTGGGCCCGGGATCCTTGTCACCGTGGGCTTCATCGATCCCGGGAACTGGGCCGCCAACGTGGCCGCAGGATCCGGCTTCGGGTATCCCCTGCTCTGGATCGTCACGCTGTCCACCGTCATGCTGATCCTGCTGCAGCATAACGCGGCCCACCTGGGAATCGCTACGGGACTCTGCCTTTCCGAAGCCGCCACGGAACATCTCCCGGCCTGGCTTTCAAGAGCGCTCCAGCTAAGCGCCCTCGGAGCCGCCGTCTCCACCGCCCTGGCCGAAATCCTGGGGGCAGCCATCGCCCTGAAGATTCTTTTCCAGCTGCCCCTGCCGCTGGGTGGAGCACTCGCGGCGGCTTTTTCTCTCTGGGCCCTCCTGACCAATTCCTACCGAAAACTGGAAAAATGGATCATTGCGTTCGTTTCGCTCATCGGTTTTTCTTTCCTATTCGAGCTGAGCCTGGTGAAAGTCCCCTGGGACCAGGTGTTGAAGGGGTGGGTCGTCCCGACGGTTCCGGAGGGGTCGATGCTGATCGTCATGAGCGTGCTCGGGGCCGTCGTCATGCCCCACAACCTCTTCCTCCATTCGGAAGTGATCCAGAGCCGGGAGTGGCACCTCCTGGACGAATCCGCCATCCGGAAACAGCTGCGCTACGAGTGGATGGATACCATCTTTTCCATGGGAATCGGCTGGGCAATCAACAGCGCAATGGTTTTACTTGCTGCCGCAACCTTTTTCTCTGCAGGCATCCGGGTCACCGAACTCGAGCAGGCAGAGAGCCTGTTGCGCCCGCTCCTGGGAAACGCGGCGGCTTTAATTTTCTCCCTGGCCCTCCTGTTTTCCGGGCTTTCCTCCAGCGTTACGGCCGGAATGGCGGGCGGTTCGATCATGGCGGGAGTTTTCCGTGAAGCCTATAACATCCGGGACCGGCACAGCCGTTTCGGGGTCTTTCTCACGCTGGGGCTGGGGTGCCTGATCCTTTTTTTCGTCAAGGACCCCTTCCGCGGGCTGCTCTTCTCCCAGATGCTTCTCAGTGTCCAGCTTCCCGTCACGATCGTCTGCCAGATCCTGCTGACTTCCTCCAGGAAAGTCATGGGACGGTTCGCGAACTCGTTCCTCGACAATGCCCTCCTGTGGGGCATCGCCCTGGTCGTGACAATCCTGAACCTGATGCTGCTCTTTTCCTGACCCCCCCTTGAGGGCCCCCGCTCCGCTGTATTTTTAGACGATTTCCTGCTCTGGTTCAAAGGAAGAGCAGACTCCCCTTCCCCTTACCCGGGCCCCGGTTTGTTCGAGTCGTTCTTCCAGGAGATCCAGCGCGTTTTCCACCGTGAAGGCCGTGGGGGAGAAGGCTCGGTCAACGAAAAAGACGGCACTCCGAGAGGTCTCGTCTATCCCCACAAGCCGGCTGTCCCTGTGGTTCCACAGCCAGCAGCAGACCTTCTCCGAATCGGCATAGACCACGTGCTCGCAGGAAACGGCTTCCACTTCACTCTTGCCCAAGGGGGAGAAGGTCTCGCCTTCCCTTCCGAAACGCAGTTCAATGTCCCCTTTGACTTTTTCCAGGTCGAAGGCTCCCATCGGGGAAAGGGTCAGCACAGAAACGCAGTTGTACAGATCAACGACGCTATTGACCGTCCAGAGGGAGTTTTCCTTCAGGACACGCCGAAGCAACGCTTCCAGCGAGCACCGGTATTTGCTGGGCTTGACCCCCATGGAACCGAAAACCTGTCTCCATCGGGCCACTTCCGGGCAGGAGGGGAGGTTTTCCAGGGTCATTCCCCTTGAGGCAAGCCACGCCGCAAGGGAACCCTTCCACTGTTCAACCTGAGGATCCATGGATACGGGATGGATGTCCGCGGTGAGCCAGCCGATGCCGACCTGCGGATATTTGCTGCGGATTTCCGGGGCAATCTTCAGGTGCAATTTTGTTCCTCCTCCTAGCCCAACACGATTACCCTTACGCGACAGAGCTCCAGATCAACCGCGCCCGACCCGGGAGGATGCAGAAAGAAAAGAAAGCCGGGGTTATTCCTCCGGTCGGGATGTTGTTGTTTCGGCCTGCTGCCGAGCAATGGGGACGGCGTAATAGGAAACCGGCTCCATGTGCAGCGATATGTAGGTTCCGGCCCCGAAATTCTCTCTCAATAAGTGCTCGACCTTCGCGGAGATGTCATGCGCCTCCACCAGGGAAAGCGATTCGTCCATCAGGATGTGAACGTCAATGGCGATCACGGGGCCGATCTTTCTCGTCCGAAGCTTGTGGGTCCCTCGAACCCCTTCCACGCTCATGATCAGGTGGTGCAGTTCCATTTCCTTCTCTCCTGAAAGGGAGGCTTCAAGCAATTCGTCCATGCATTCCCTGAGGATCGGAATGGCGGCTTTGATGATAAAGACGCTTACGATGACCGCTGCGAGAGGATCGAGAATCCGGGCTTTTTCACCGAAAAAAACGGCTCCGCCGATCCCGATTGTCGTCCCTACCGATGAAAAAGCGTCAGAACGGTGGTCCCAGGCTTTTGCGATCACGGCATTGCTGTTGAGTTTCCTTCCCCACCCGATCGTGTACTGGTAGAGCCACTCCTTGGAGACGACAGAAAGAACCGCGGCGATTAGGGCGATCAGGCCCGGTCGCTCGATTTCCTGCCCCGTGAAAAAGTGCCAGATGGCGTGCGTCCCGGACCAGAAAATTCCGCCCCCCGCCGCGATCAGGGTAATCCCGCAGAGGCCCGCAAGGAGCGCCTCAACCTTGCCGTGACCGTAGTCATGGGTTTCGTCCGCGGGTTTCCTGATGATCCTGAATCCCAGGATCACGACGATATCGGTCGCAAGGTCCGTCAGAGAGTGCGTTGCATCGGCGATCATCGCAGCGCTGTTGCCCATGAATCCCGCCGCGTACTTGAAGAGGGTCAGGCCGGTGTTGAGAAAAAGACCGAGCCACGTGACCCGAACCGCCTGCATCTCCCGATCCAACCGATTCACCACTTTCCCTTCGAAAATTTACAGGTCATTATGAGCCCATCTTGGTTCGTGTCAAGGCCTTGCTAACTTTATCTTGGCATATGATAATCACTTCACCTGTTTATACTCATAGCGTTGGAGGTGGTCTCCCTGAATCCAAGGCGAATGTTCTTTCTTGCCCTGGTCTTCCTTGCGGTTTCGCTCGCCGCTTCGGGCCCCCTGTTTGGAGTGGAGTGCCGGGCAAACGAGAGGATCCTGGATTTCCAGGGACGGGTGGAGTGCCTTGAAGACGCCTCGATCACGGTGGAAGAGCGGATCACCGTGCTTTCGGAAGGCCAGGAGATCCGCCACGGTATCTACAGGGATATCCTGCTTCGGAACTGGGAAGGACGCCCGTCGCGGATCGAAATCCTCGGAGTCCGGCTTGACGGGAACCCGGTTGCCTTAAGGGGAGAGGTCATCACCCAGGGAAAGCGGATCTATCTAGGCGACCCCGACAGGGAACTGCCTCCCGGGATTCACCTGTTTTCGCTCTCCTACCGCATGAGCGGGCAAGTCGCGAACCTGCGGGACCGAGACGAGATCTACTGGAACGTCACGGGAAACGATTGGACCTTCCCCATCGAACGCGCCTCCTGCCTCGTTCTGCCTCCGGGAGGGGTCAATCCCGGGGGGAACCTTCACGTCGCGGCCTATACCGGGCCTCGAGGGTCTCGCGGCACGGATTTCCGGCACGAAGTCTCCGGCAAAGGGATCCTGTTCACCACAACCCGGCCGCTCGAGCCCGGAGAGGGGCTGACCGTCGCGGTTGGCTGGCCCAAAGGACTTGTCTCCTTCCCTCCTTCAAGTTCCCGGAACACAGGCTGGATCACCTTCGCGGCGGGCATGGGGCTGGTCCTGCTTTATTACCTTGGCGCCTGGTTTCTCTCCGGGAGGGACGCCCCGAAGGAGATCGTCACCCCACTGTTCGAGCCGCCGGAAAAGATGACCCCGGCGGAAGCGCGGCGAATTTACCGGATGGCTCTCGATATGGGCGCATTCCCCGCCGAACTCGTGGACCTGGCTGTCAAAGGAGTCCTCCGGATCGAAGAACGGGAAGGTGACTTTTTCCTCTCCATGGATCGTCAACCTGACGTTTCAGATCTCCCGGGACACCAGAAGGCTCTCGTGAAATCCCTCCTCGCGGCGGCCCTGGAATCCTCGGGAAGGCTGGAGTCCATAAAGGCCGCGGCCGGCCGCAGGGGGCTCATCGGCCGGTTGGCACGCAAGAGCCTCGAAATGGGGAAGGTCCCCTCCGCCCCTGCGGCCCCGGCAGGCCGGATCGATCTTCCGCTCTCCCGCTCCAATGCTGCCGGCCTGCAATCATCCTGGTCCGCCTTGCGCAAGGATCTCGAAGCGAGACAGGCTTCACGCAGCCTCTTTTCCAGGAACACAGGCAAGTGGGCCCTTGGCCTTGCCGGTTCCATCCTGGCACTTGCCGGGATGTTCTACGCAAACGACCCCAAGGGCTTCATCGAGGGGGGAGGACTCTTCCTGGCCCTTTGGCTTTCGCTCTGGACAATCGGAGTGCTCCTGCTCTCAACGGCAACCGTCATGCTCTGGGCCAGGCTGGCCAAGTCCCTTTCCCTCCCGGGGAGTCTCATGGCCCTGTTCTTTACCCTGTTCACACTTTCCTTCGTAGCGGCAGAGATCTTCGGCCTCTACCAGCTTTCCCTGGTTACGTTCACCCCGATCCTGCAGCAGACAATCCCGGCTCTTTCCGTCGTGGTCGCCGCGGGAGCCCTCTTCAAGGTGCTGCTGAAGCGATATTCTGCCGAAGGCCAATCCCTGAGAGCGAATGTGGAAGGTTACCGGCTCTATCTCTCGATGGCCGAGGAAGGTCCCCTCAAGGCCTTGTCCTCCCCTTCAGCGAGCCCCGCCCTTTTCGAGAGGCATCTTCCCTTCGCCATGGCCCTCGACGTAGCGGAAGCCTGGGCAGGGCGTTTCGCGGGGCAACTCGGCGCCGGTTACGCCCCCGATTGGTACCGGGGCAGTTCCTTTTCCAGCGGGGACGGTTTCGTCCAAGGCTTTTCCGGGGCCTTTTCCGGGGCGGTTTCCTCTGCGTCTTCGTCTTCTTCCGGGGGGTCCGGAGGCGGAGGATCTTCGGGGGGAGGCGGAGGAGGAGGGG
>JAJUIT010000140.1 GCA_029267465.1 Synergistaceae bacterium | reverse complement strand
GGTCCTACCGACGGGAGCTGATCCGCGTCACCGACAAGGATGAGGGAAGCTTCGGAAGGAACCGCATCGAGAAGGCTGGCAGCCAGATGCACGTCGAGCATGGAAACTTCGTCAACGACCAAAAGGTCGCAGCTCAGCGGGTTATCGAAGTTTCGGGCGAAAGTCCCGTCCTGGACCCGGTATTCGAGCAGCCGGTGTACCGTCCGCGCGGGATGACCGGTCGTTTCCTGCAGCCGCTTGGCGGCCCGCCCGGTAGGAGCCGCCAGAGCGACTTTCTTCCCCTTTCCGCGGTGGAACTGGAGAAGGGCACGGACCAGCGTGGTTTTCCCCGTTCCTGGACCGCCGGTGATGATCAGGACTTTCTTCCTGATCGCCAGGCGAAGGGCTTCCACCTGCCTTGAAGAGAGCTGGAGAGGGAATTTGCCCAGGAACACCCCAAGATCGCGAGCCAGGTCGTCCTCGGGCGGAGGAGAGAAAAGAAGGGCCTTCAACCGTGAAGCCACCCGCGTTTCTGCACGGTAGGAGGAAGCCAGGTACACCGCCTGTTCCCCCTGGTGCTCCTCCAGGATCAGTTCTCCGCGGGCGACATTCCTGAAAACCGCTTCCCTCGTGGATTCAGGAGGAGCCGAAAGGGTCTCGCTAGCCCGAAAGACCAGGTCAGGGAGGGGAGAATAGAGATGTCCCGCCTCTGAAAGGGTTCGAAGCGTATGGAGAATCCCTGCGTCCATTCGCTGGGGGGAGTCGGGTTTAAATCCCAGACCCGCGGCAATCCGGTCGGCGGTGAGAAAGCCGATGCCCCAGACATCTTGGGCAAGCCGGTAGGGATTTTCCCGGATCCTGTTGAGCGTCTGGTCCCCGTAGCGTCGCAGGATCTTTTCCGCAAGGGTGGTAGAAACACCGGCGGAATAGAGAAACAAGAGGGTGTCCCGGGCAGCACTGCGGGCTTTCCAGCCCGAAAGGATCTGCTGTCTGCGGTTCGGGCCGATCCCTTCGACTTCCGCGAGCCGTTCCGGTTCCCGGTCAAGGACTTCGAGCGCCCTGTCTCCGAAAGCACGGACGATCCTCTTTGCCGTCACGGGACCGATGCCTTTGATCGAACCGCCCCCCAGGTATCGCTCGATGCCAGCGGCACTGGCAGGAACGGCCGGGAAGCAGGACTGGACTTTGAACTGTCTTCCGAAGCGGGGATGGACCACCCATTCCCCGGAAAGGGAAACGGTTTCTCCAGCGGCCGCGAAGGGGAAGATGCCGACGGCAGTGACCGGACTTTCGAAATTGGGCACGTGGAGACGGACAACACTGTAGCCCGTTCGCTCATCGCGGTAGGTTACGTGGTGGATTTCGCCCTGCAGGGTGATTTTTTCCTTCGGGTTTGTGGTCATGCGGCCATTTTCCCACCCTGCCCGCGGCAGTACAAGAGTGGAGGTCCTCGGTCGAATGCCTGAAATCCTCTTTCACGGGAATCTGGAAGAACTCGTCCTGGGAAGGGCAAAACCGCCCCCGGTCTGGGCTTTCCCGAGGGCGGCAAAAGACCTTATAGAGACCCTTGGGATCCCTCACACGGAAGTCGCCAGAATCGGGATCAACGGAAGGGATTCGGATTTTCTCTCCCCGGTGAGATTCGAGGACAGGGTCGAGGTTTATCCCCACCCGCCCCCAAGACCTTCCCCCTGGAACCCTGCCGAAAATTCGCCGAGATCGCTGGAGGCCGCCTTCATCGCCGACAACAACGTCGCCGGAGCCGGGAAACTCCTTCGCCTGATCGGGTTTGACACCGCAATCGATCCACGGCTCGACGACCGGGAAATCTGTCTCAAGGCTCTCCGCGAAAACCGGGTCGTCCTTTCACGGGACCGGAATCTCCTGAAGCGGCGCACCGTGATCTACGGGTGCCTTTTGCGGGCCGAGGACCCCTGGAAGCAGCTGGAAGAGGTGGTTCTGCAATACGGCCTGGCCCGCCTGGCGAGGCCTTTTTCCCGGTGCCCACACTGCAACGGCATCCTGGCTCCCGTGAGGAAGGAGCAAGTCCTGGACAGGCTTCTTCCCATGACGCGCCTTTACTACGATTCCTTCAACGCTTGCAACGGTTGCGGGCGAATCTTCTGGAGGGGCTCCCACATCGCGCCGATCCTGAAACGGCTGGAGCCGATCCTGGGCGCCTACCAGGCCTCTGAGTAAAGTCGTTCTGCATCCGCCTTCGTCACCGGCCGCGGGTTGTTCTCAAGAAGCCTAACCTCGTGCATTGCGGCCTCAGCCATGGTGGGAATGGCCTCCCTGGGAATTCCGAGATCACGGAGGCGCGTTTTGACTCCGGCCTGGCGAATCAGGTCCTCTACAACCTGTAGAAATGCCGTTGCGGATCGGTCCGCATCGGCCGGATCGGCGACACCGAAGGCCATCGCCAGTCGGGCGTATCGATCCCTGCAGGCGGAAAGATTGAAACGGAGGACCGGCAGCAGCAGAACTGCGTTGGCAGCCCCGTGCGGCACATGGAAGTGCCCTCCAAGGGGATAGGCGAGGGCATGGACGGCCGCTGTTCCCGCCATCGAAAAGGCGAGCCCCGCGACAAGGCTGCCGAGAGACATGCCTTCACGCGCTTCCAGATCACGGCCGAAACAGACCGCTCGGGAAAGGTTTGTAGACAGATGTTCGCAAGCCATCAGCGAAAGGTTCTGACTGAGCGGGTTTGCCTTGACCGAAAGGAAGGATTCGATGCCGTGGATCAAAGCGTCCACCCCTGTATTCGCAGTGATTTGTCGGGGCAGGTCAAGGGTCAGGGAGGGATCCACGATCGCGGTGTCGGGAATCAGAAACCGGCTCGCAATTCCCCGTTTCATCCCCTCGCCCGGAAAGGAGAGGACGGCGACCGGCGAGACTTCCGATCCGCTTCCGGAAGTGGTGGGGATCATGATTGTCCTAAGCCCCTTCGACGGCACCCGGTCATTGCCTGCCAGGTCTTCGATCCGCAGGTCGCGGAGTGACAGGACCGACGCGATTTTCGTGAAATCCATCGTACTGCCGCCCCCGAAGCCGATCAGAAGATCATAGCCTCCCTCGCGAATCCTGTTTGCTGCCTCGCCCAGAATTTCAGCCGGGGGCTCGGGGGAGACCCCGCAGAAGACTCCGTATTCGAACCCCGCCCCTTCGAGCGGTCGTTTCACCGAATCCAGAAGCGGAGAACTGCCAAGGCTTGGCCCGCAGAGGATCAACGGACGCCTGCACCCTAGCCGTTTCACGTGATCGGCGACCGTCTCCACGGATCCAATGCCGAAAACCACGGTGGTCGGAACACTGAAAACAAAACCTTTCATGGACTTTCCCTCCTGGCCGCTACGCGACGTTTTCCTCCGCCCCCGTCTTCCGCGCCGCCTTTTTCCGCGCATCGTGGTTCAGGATGGTCTTCCTCACCCTAACGGAAAGCGGCGTGACTTCCACCAGCTCGTCTTCCGCAATCCATTCCAGGGCCGTGTCAAGGGTCAGCCTACGGGGGACATCCAGGATGACCGTGTTGTCCTTGGTGGCGGATCGGTGATTCGTCACGTGCTTCTTCTTGGTAGGATTGCAGGGGAGATCATTGGACCTGGAATGTTCCCCCACGACCATGCCTTCATATACACGATCCATCGGCGAAATGAAAAGGGTCCCTCTTTCCTGCAGGTTTTCCAGCTGGTAGCTGGTCGCCTCCCCCGTGTCCATGCTCACAAGCGAACCCCGGTTCCTGCCGGCCACTTCGCCCCGCCAGAGGTCGTACCCGATGAACCGGGACGACATGATCCCGAGCCCTCGCGTGTCGGTCAGGAACTCGCTCCGATAACCGATCAGCCCCCGCGTCGGGATGTTGAACTCCAGCCGCAGCATCCCCGTGCCGAGGTTCTGGACGCTGGTGAATTCGCCCTTCCGTTTTGAGATCTTCTCGATCACGACCCCCTGGTGTTCTTCCGGAACATCAATGATCAGTTGTTCGATCGGCTCCAGCAGGTTCCCCTGTTCATCCCTGGCGGTGATAACCTCCGGCCTGGAAACGCAGAATTCCATCCCTTCCCTGCGCATCTCCTCGATCAGGATGGCCAGGTGCAGTTCGCCGCGCCCGGAAACCTTGAAGGTGTCGGTATTATCGGTGTCCTCGACGCGAAGCGACACGTTGGTGCGCAGCTCCCGCTGCAGGCGCTCG